>DASVPC010000109.1:0-6252 GCA_036383055.1 Rhizobium sp.
AAGGCAACGACCTCTACCACGAAATGATCGAATCCGGCGTCAACAAGCTTGGCGGTGGCGAAGGCTCCAAGGCTGCTCTGGTTTACGGCCAGATGAACGAGCCGCCGGGCGCCCGCGCTCGCGTCGCTCTGACGGGTCTGACGGTTGCTGAAAACTTCCGCGACCAGGGCCAGGACGTTCTGTTCTTCGTCGATAACATCTTCCGCTTCACGCAGGCAGGTTCCGAAGTGTCGGCTCTGCTCGGCCGTATTCCTTCGGCCGTTGGTTATCAGCCGACGCTCGCCACGGACATGGGCGCGATGCAGGAACGCATCACCACCACGACGAAGGGCTCGATCACCTCGGTTCAGGCCATTTACGTTCCGGCCGACGACTTGACCGACCCGGCACCGGCGACCTCGTTTGCCCACTTGGACGCAACGACGGTTCTGTCGCGCTCGATCGCTGAAAAGGGTATCTACCCGGCCGTCGACCCGCTCGACTCTACCTCGCGCATGCTCGACCCGCTGGTCGTCGGCGAAGAGCACTATGAAATCGCTCGTAAGGTCCAGTCGACCCTGCAGCGTTACAAGGCTCTCCAGGACATCATCGCGATCCTGGGCATGGACGAACTGTCGGAAGAAGACAAGCTGGCCGTTGCCCGCGCCCGCAAGATCGAACGCTTCCTGTCGCAGCCATTCTTCGTCGCCGAAATCTTCACCGGTTCGCCGGGCAAGCTCGTCGCTCTCGAAGACACGATCAAGGGCTTCAAGGGTCTGGTCAACGGCGATTACGATCACCTGCCGGAAGCTGCTTTCTACATGGTCGGCTCGATCGAAGAAGCGATCGAAAAGGCCAAGAAGCTTGCTGCCTGATAAGGCCAATCCAACGGCGCGCGGTTTTGCGTGCGCCGTTGCCTTGAAATGAAGACAATCGAGAAGTGACCGGTCATGGCTGACAATTTCAATTTCGAACTGGTGTCTCCGGAGCGTCTGCTTCTGTCGGAGCAGGTTATCGATGTCGTCATTCCCGCCAGCGAAGGCGAGATGACCGTCATGGCCCATCATGCGCCGACCATGACCACGATCAAGCCGGGCGTCGTCAAGGTGCATTCGGCTTCGGGCAAGAAGCAGGATTACGTCGTGTTCGGCGGTTTCGCCGACATTTTGCCGACCGGCTGCACGCTGCTGGCCGAGTCCGCCATCGCGGTCGAAGACCTCAGCAACGACGAGCTGACGCGTCGCATCAATGCCGCCAAGGCTGAACTCGAGGATGCCGAGCATCACGAGCACAAGTCGCGGCTTGAGCATTTCATCATGGAACTCTCGCATCTGCGCGGCTCGATCCAGCAGGATTGATCCCTAAGTTCAGTCTGCGGTTCCAAACGAAAGCGGCCTTTCCCGGCCGCTTTTTTGTTGCGCTGTCGAAGCTAGAGCGTTTCAATGCTTCACTGAAGCGCAGAAACACTCCGCCCCTTTGTTTTTACGCAATTCCGGGCGGAAAACCGCAGCACACTTTTCCTGGAATTGCTCTATTGGCTTGCCAGCAGGTGCCGGTGTAATTGTCCGGCCTCGGGCGAGAGGGTGCGGAAACGCGGGACGCCGAGATAGTAGCCGAAGCCGCTTTCGACCCGGTCGTTGCCGATCGTGACCAACGCGCCGGAGCGCAGATAGTCTTCGATGAGCCCGAGGCTGCCGAGCGTGATGCCTTCTCCACGCAAGGCGGCTTCCACCGCCATGATATAGGTGGAGAAGGATAGGCGCGGCCGCGGCAGCTTGCCCTTCAGCGGATCGCCGATGCGCCCGAACCATTGGCGAAAGCTGATCCAGTGGGCATTGGCGCGCTCGTAGTCGATCAGATCCAGCCCGGCGATATCGGACGATGTCAGGATCTGCAGATCGAGGCCACGGCTTGCCAGGTAGTCCGGAGAAGCGATCGGCACCAGAACTTCCTTCATCAGCGGCGTCAGGTTCCAGCGCGGATGTTCACCGGTGGAGTAGATGATGATGAGATCGTTGGTCTCTGACGCCAGTTCCGAATGCACGTCCGTGGTCAGCAGGCGCACGGAAATGCCGGGGCTCTCCTTGCCGAAATCCCTCAGCCTCTGCCCGAGCCAGAGATGCGAGATCGAGCCGCTGGCGGCGATGGAAATGATTTCACCTGTGCCGGCGCGGAAGGGCTCCAGGCTCTCCTCCAGATATTCCAGCGTTGCCCGCACGCGCTGAAACAGCCGCTCGGCCTCCGGCGTCAGCGCCAGATTCCGTCCGCGCCGGGTGAAGAGGGTTGCTCCCAGATGATCTTCCAGCCCCTTGATGCGTCGGCTAACGGCCGCCTGGGTGATGTTCAGCTCGCGGCCGGCGCGGGAAAAGTTCATTGCCCGGGCCGCGGCATCAAATACGCGGAAGGCTTCCAACGGTATTTTCTCGAGCATCGCTTCTCCATAACTTCAGATCATCAATATTCCCGATAAATGCCCGGATTTGAAGAGTTGAAATTGTGATGCAGGATGAAGACATCGCAATCGACCGCATTTTCTCAGGTGATCCGCCGTGTCCTTTTCCATTTCCGCCATTCCTGACATTCGTTTTGGTGACGGCGCGCTCGCCGGTCTTGCCTCCGCCGTCAAATCCTTCGATGGCGTCACTGCTACTCTTCTGGTGATCGATGCGTTTCTGGCGCAATCGGGTCTCGCGGAGAAGATCAAGGCTGATCTGGCAGAGGCAGGAATCTCGACACAGATCTTCGCGGATTTCTCGGGTGAGCCGAAGCTCACGCATCTTCGTGCAGCGCTGGAGACGGCCAGGGGCGCGGATATGGTGATCGGTGTCGGCGGCGGCTCGGCCCTGGATATCGCCAAGATCGTCGCTTGCTGCGCCGCCTCCGGCGCGGACCCGATGTTCTATGCGCTTGCCGTCAATCCGCTACCGAAGACGCCGTTGAAGAAGATCATGGTGCCGACCACCGCTGGCACCGGCTCGGAGACCTCGGCCACCAACATCTTCGCCGGCCCGGAGGGCAAGAAACTCTGGATATGGGGGCCGGAAACCAAGGCCGATCTCGTCATTCTCGATCCGGCGCTGACCACGACGCTGCCCGCCAGCCTCACCGCCTGGTGCGGCCTCGACGCCTTCATTCATGCTTTCGAGGCGGCGACGAACCGCAATACGCATCGCGGCGCGCGGTTCTACGCGCATCAGGCGCTGCGGCTGATTACCGGTTCGCTTGAGAAGGCGGTGAAGGAGCCCGGCAATCTCGAGGCGCGCGGCGATGTGCTGCTCGGCTCCTGCTTCGCCGGCATCGCCATCGACAATTGCGGCACGGCGATCGCCCATAATATCAGCCATGCGCTCGCCGGCCTCGCGCCGGTCCACCATGGGCTGGCGACCGCCCTCGGCTTCGAGGTGACGCTGCCATGGCTGGTCGAGGCGGATACGGATGCGCTCAATGCCGCCGCGAAAGCCTGCAATCTTGAAAGTGCCGCCGCACTTCCCGCCTTCGTCTCCGGCTGGATGGATTGCTGCGGTATCGTCCGCGCCCTTCCATCCGCCTTCAAGCCCTTCGAGGCGGCCGATCTGGCGCAGGAAATGCGCGCTCCGGAAAACCAGCCGATGCGGCGCTCGACCGACCGCGATGTGACGGATGCCGATATCGACCGCTTCGCCGCCGCCGTCATGGCGCTGCCGAAAGGAATTTGAGATGACCAAGGAATACACGCGCGATTATTGGGAAAATGTTCTTTCCGGCCTGAAGCTCGAGGGGCGGCATTTCATCGACGGCGCCCATCGCGCTTCCTCTTCCGGCGACACTTTCACCCGCATCCGCCCGATGGACGGCAAGCCAGGCGCACAGCTGGCGCGCGGCAACGCCGCCGATATCGACGCTGCCGTCGCTTCCGCTCGCGCAGCCTTTGAAAGCGGCGTCTGGCGCAAGAAAGAGCCGCTGGAAAAGAAAAAGATCATGCTGAAATGGGCCGAGCTCATCCGCACCCATGGCGAGGAGCTCGCCATGCTGGAGACGCTGGATGTCGGCAAGCCGGTCATGGCCTCGCTCACCGTCGATGTCCGGCTTTGCGCCGACGGCATCCAGTTCTACGGCGAGATGATCGACAAGATCTATGACGAGATCGCTCCGACCGGGCCGAATGCCCGCGCCCTGGTGCGCAAGGTGCCGCTCGGCGTTATCGGCGCGATCACGCCATGGAATTATCCGATGATCATCGATGCCTGGAAGCTCGGCCCGGCAATCGCCGCCGGCAATTCCGTGGTGCTGAAGCCGGCGGAGCAATCCTCGCTCTCGGCAATCCGCCTGGCCGAACTCGGCTTCGAAGCGGGCCTGCCTGCCGGTGTCCTCAATGTCGTCACCGGCTATGGCGAGGAGACCGGCAAGCCGCTGGCGCTGCACATGGATGTCGACATGATTGCCTTCACGGGCTCGACTGAGGTCGGCAAGCTTATCATGGGCTATGCGGCTCAATCGAACGTCAAGCGCGTCGCGCTGGAACTCGGCGGTAAGTCACCGGTAGTTGTCTTCGAGGATGCGGATCTCGACGCGGCGGCGAGTGCCGTCGCCTGGGGCTGCTTCTACAATTCCGGCGAGACCTGCCATGCCTCGACGCGGCTGATCGTGCAGCGGTCGGTGCAGGAGAGGCTGATCGCAAAGATCGAGGCGGTGACGCGCTCCGACATCGCGCTGAAGCATCCGCTCGACCCTGCCGCCCAGATCGGCGCGCTGATCGAGGAGGAACATATGAACAAGGTGCTTTCGATGATCGCCGCCGGCGAGAAGGAGGGTGCGCGGCGTGCCTTCGGGGCCGAGCGCGTATTGAGCGAAACCGGCGGCTATTATGTCTCGCCCGGCGTCTTCGTCGACATGACCAATGATATGAGCCTGGCGCGGCAGGAGATTTTCGGACCTGTTCTCGCCGCCATCCCCTTCGATACGGAGGAGGAGGCGTTGAAAATTGCCAATGACACGATCTACGGCCTCGCCGGCGCGGTCTTCACCAGGGATATGGACCGTGCCCATCGCTTTTCCGAGGCGATCCATGCGGGTACGGTGTGGATCAACACCTATGACATGTCGAATTTCGCCACACCCTTCGGCGGCTTCAAGCAATCCGGTTTCGGCCGCGACCGCTCGGTGCATGCGATCGACAAATACTGCGACTACAAGACCATCTGGCAGCAGTTCGGCTGAGGTTCACGGGGAGGCACTATCATGAGCAAGATCGTTTCCATCGAGATCAGCCATCACCGGCTACCGCTCGATCCGCCGTTCAAGGCGAGCTGGGACGGCCGGCCGCGCCGGAATTTTGACGCAACCATCGTCCGCGTCCGCGACGATGAGGGCCGCGAAGGTATCGGCTCCGGCGATTTGATGAAGGGTTTTGAGGGCCACGAGGATCTGTTCATCGGCGAGGATCCGCGCCATCTCGAGCGCCACTACGAGGTGCTGTCGCATATCAATTTCCACTATGGCCGCTGTTGGCCGATGGATCTGGCGCTGTGGGATCTCTCGGGCAAGATCACTGGCGAGCCGGTGTGGCGGATGCTCGGCGGCCGGGCCAGCCGCGTGCGGCTCTACGCCTCCTCCGGTGTCTTGCGCGAGCCGGCCGCAATGGCGGAGCAGGCAGAGCGCTATATCGCGGAAGGCTTTCCGGCAATGAAGGTGCGTTTCTCCTCTTCGGCCGGCGGGCGCAGCGGCTGGCGGGACGATGTGAAGGCGCTGGAGGCGGTTCGTGCGCGGGTTGGCGACCGGCTGGAGCTGATGGTCGACTGCAATCAGGGTTGGCGCATGCCCTGGGACACGACGTTGTCCTGGACCTTCAAGGATGCGTTGACGGTGGCGAGGGAGCTTGAACGGCTCGGCGTCTACTGGATGGAAGAGCCGCTGCATCGCTCCGATCGCAAGGGCATGAAGGAGTTGAAGCAGGCGACATCGCTGCGCATTGCCGGCGGCGAGATGACGCGCGAACTTTATGAATTCCGAGATATCATCGAGGAACGTGCCTTCGATGTCGTCCAGCCCGACGTGGCGTTGGTCGGCGGCATCACCGGCTGCCGACGACTGGCCTATCAGGCGCGTGAGGCCTGCGTGCAATTCACCCCGCACTCCTGGACGAACGGCATCGGTGTGCTGGCGAACGCGCATCTCTCCGCAGGCGTCGGCGATGTCGCCTGGCTGGAATATCCCTATGACAATCCGGAATGGAGCGAGGCCCGCAGGGACTACCCGATGGCTTCGCCGCTCAAGCATCAGGATGGCTGGCTGGAT
>DASVPC010000110.1:0-1831 GCA_036383055.1 Rhizobium sp.
GGCCGCTGATGGACATAGACGATCTGGTCGGCGCGGCCTTTCTGCCGACCGACGGTCAGGCCAACCCCTCCGATATCACCCAGGCGCTGGCGAAGGGCGCCCGCATGGCCGGTGTTTCGATTTTCGAGGATACCGAAGTTCTCGATCTGGAGATCGACAAGGGCAGGATCCGCGCCGTCATCACCGACAAAGGCCGCATCGAATGCGAGCGCGTCGTCGTCTGCGCCGGGCAATGGACGCGGGCTTTCGCGGCGCGCTTCGGCGTCAATGTGCCGCTTGTCTCCGTCGAGCATCAATATCTCATCACCGAATCCTTCGGCGTGCCCTCCAACCTGCCGACACTGCGCGATCCCGACAGGCTGACCTATTACAAGGAAGAGGTCGGCGGGCTGGTCATGGGCGGCTATGAGCCGAACCCGGTCCCCTGGGCGGTCGACGGCATTCCCAGGGACTTTCACTACACGCTGCTCGACAGCAATTTCGACCATTTCGAGCAGATCATGGAGCAGGCTCTGGCGCGCGTGCCGGGGCTGCACACGGCGGGCGTGAAGCAGCTTCTGAACGGCCCCGAGAGCTTTACGCCGGATGGCAATTTCATTCTCGGCGAGGCGCCGGAACTGAAGAATTTCTTCGTCGGTGCCGGTTTCAACGCTTTCGGCATCGCGTCTGCGGGCGGGGCGGGCATGGCGCTTGCCGAATGGGTGGCGAAGGGCGAGCCGCCCTATGATCTCTGGCCGGTCGATATCCGCCGCTTCGGCCGTCCGCATTTCGACACGGACTGGGTACGCACCCGCACGCTGGAAGCCTATGGCAAGCACTACACCATGGCCTGGCCCTTCGAGGAGTATTCCAGCGGCCGCCCCTGCCGCAAGTCGCCGCTCTATGATCGGCTGAAGGCGCAGGGCGCCTGTTTCGGCGAAAAGCTGGGGTGGGAACGGCCCAACTGGTTTGCCGACCTCTTTGCCGGCGAGGAGCCGAATGACGTCTATACCTACGGACGGCAGAATTGGTTCGATGCCGTCGGACGCGAGCACAAGGCAGTGCGCGAGGCGGCTGTTATCTTCGACCAGACCTCCTTTGCCAAGTTCGTGCTCAAGGGGCGCGATGCCGAGGCGGCGATCTCCTGGATCGCCTCCAACGACGTCGCCAAGCCGGTGGGGGCGCTGACCTATACGCAGATGCTGAACGACCGGGGCGGCATCGAATGCGATGTCACGGTAGCGCGCATCGCCGAGAACGAGTTCTACATCACCACCGGCACGGGCTTTGCCACGCATGATTTCGACTGGATCGCCAGAAGCATCCCGGTCGACATGCATGCCGAGTTGGTGGATGTCACATCCGCCTATTCCGTGCTGTCGCTGATGGGGCCGCATTCGCGCGCCGTGCTGGAGGCGGTGACTTCAGCCGATGTTTCCAACGCCGCTTTCCCCTTTGGCCGGGTGAAGACCATTGGCATTGACGGCTGCCCGGTTCGGGCGCTGCGCATCACCTATGTCGGCGAGCTGGGCTATGAGCTGCATGTGCCGGTGGAATATGCCACTACGGTCTATGACACGCTGATGGCCGCCGGCCGCGATCATGGCCTCGTCAATGCCGGTTACCGCGCTATCGAAAGCTGCCGGCTGGAAAAGGGCTATCGCGCCTGGGGCTCCGACATCGGTCCCGATCACACGCCGGTCGAGGCAGGACTTGCCTGGGCGGTGAAGATGAAGAAGGGCGCCGCCTTTCGGGGTCGGGAGGCGATCGAGCGGCAGCTAGCCTCGGGCGTGAAGAAGATGCTTGCCTGTTTCGTGCCGGATGATCCCGAAACCGTGCTTCTCGGCCGCGA
>DASVPC010000111.1:0-14297 GCA_036383055.1 Rhizobium sp.
GAGACGGAAAAGCTGCTGGCCTCGCTCAAGCAGTTTCCGGAGCGCACGCATCTCGTCGGCGCCTATGCGCTCGGCAAGGCGCAGCGCGTTATCCGGTTGTTGCGCGATGTCGGCTACGACAGGCCGATCTATATTCACGGCGCGCTGGAAACCCTGTGCGGCTATTATGCTGGGCAGGGCATAGCGCTTGGCGAGTTGTTGCCGGCAACTGTGGAAAGCCGCGATCAGTCGATCTTCATGGGCGCCGTGGTCGTCGGCCCGCCATCGGCCTTTTCCGACCGCTGGGCGCGGCGGTTTCATGATCCGCTCCCGGCTTTTGCCTCGGGCTGGATGATGGTGCGCCAGCGCGCCAAGCAGCTCGGCGTCGAGCTGCCACTGGTGATCTCCGATCATTGCGACTGGCCGGAATTGACCGAGACTATCGCGGAGCTGAAGCCTGGCGAAGTCTGGGTCACGCATGGGCGCGAGGAAGCTCTTGTGCGCTGGTGCGAATTGCAGGGCATCGCGGCCAAGCCGCTGCATCTCATCGGCTATGAAGATGAGGGCGATTGATGAAAGCCTTTGCCGATCTCCTCGACCGCCTGGTGCTGACGCCGAGCCGCAATGGCAAGCTGAAGCTGCTCACCGATTATTTCCGCGATACGCCCGATCCCGATCGTGGTTATGGGCTGGCCGCCATTGCCGGCACGCTTGAGGTGCGCAACGTCAAGCCGGCCATGCTGCGCGAACTCGTTTTGGAGCGTATGGACGATGTGCTGTTCCGCTATTCCTACGACTATGTCGGCGATCTCGCCGAGACCATCTCGCTGGTCTGGGACAAGGAAAGCGATATCGTCCGGCCGCCCGGCGAACAGCCGAGGCTCGGCGAGGTCGTCCGCCGCATGAATGGACTGGGGCGCACCGAAGTGCGTGGCTTCGTTCGCGATTTGCTCGACCGGCTGGATACGTCCGGCCGCTTCGCCTTCCTGAAGCTGGCGACCGGAGCGTTGCGTATCGGTGTGTCGGCGAGGCTTGCCAAGCAGGCGCTGGCGGAGCTGAGCGGCAAGGACGTGACCGAGATCGAAACGCTGTGGCACGGGCTACAGCCGCCCTATGAAAGCCTGTTCCAATGGCTGGAGGGTAAAGGCGACCGGCCGGTGCTGGCAACGCCGGCGATCTTCCATTCAGTGATGCTGGCCAATCCCGTCGAGCCCGGCGATCTCGAGGGTCTGGCCCCAAAGGATTTCGCCGCCGAATGGAAATGGGACGGCATCCGCGTTCAGCTTTCGCGGGCTGGCGCGACGAGCAAACTCTATTCCCGCTCCGGCGACGATATCTCCGGTGCTTTCCCCGATATTGTCGATGCCATCAGCTTCGAGGGTGTCGTCGACGGCGAATTGCTGATCGGCGGCACGGTGCGTTCCAACAGCCCGACGCGCACATTCTCCGACCTGCAGCAGCGGCTGAACCGCAAGTCGGTGACGGCAAAGATGCTGGAGGACTATCCGGCCTTCATCCGCGCTTATGATCTGCTGTTCGACGGCGAGGAGGACGTGCGCGCTCGCGGTTTTCTTGACCGGCGCGAACGGCTGACGGAGATCATCGAGGCCGCGCCGCACGATCGTTTCGATCTGTCGCCGCTGGTCGATTTTACGTCCTGGGAAGAACTGGATCAGCTGCGTTCGTCTCCGCCGGATCCGGTCATCGAGGGCGTCATGATCAAGCGCCGTGACAGCGCCTATCTCGCCGGCCGCGCCAAGGGGCCGTGGTTCAAGTGGAAGCGCAATCCCTATAATGTCGATGCGGTGCTGATGTATGCCCAGCGGGGTCACGGAAAGCGCTCCAGCTATTATTCCGATTTCACCTTCGGCGTCTGGTCGATGACGCCGGAGGGCGAACAATTGGTGCCGGTCGGCAAGGCCTATTTCGGTTTTACCGATGCCGAACTCGAAGTGCTCGACAAGTTCGTGCGCAACAATACGGTTGATCGCTTCGGCCCGGTTAGGGCAGTGCGGGCCGACCGCGATTTCGGCTTTGTCCTCGAGGTTGCTTTTGAAGGGATCAACCGCTCCACGCGGCATAAATCCGGCGTCGCCATGCGGTTTCCGCGCATTTCCCGCCTCCGACCCGAGAAGCCGCCCTATGAAGCGGACCGGCTTGAAACTTTGGTGGCGCTAATTGACGCCAAGGCTCCCGCGGTTGATGAATAGGAACAGGCTGATTCCTCACTAGAATGTGAGTTGGTCTTGCCTTTCAACCCGTGCGAGATTCAGATTCGCCGGGCATATCTGGACAGAGCAAATGACAACGTCAAAAGAAAACGCGTTCCGCTCCAACCGCCGCACCGTTCTTGCCGGTCTCGCTGCAACCCTGTTAGCTCCCAATATCGCCAGAGCCGTCGAACCCGCGGCTCCTGTCGCCAATTCAGCCGATGCCAAGGTTATAGATCCCCAGGCAGGCAAGCCCGTCGTCACACTGACGGAGCCGCCGCTATTGACGGGCGACTACGCCAAGGAGCGTCACAAGTTCCGTACCGATCTCTTGAAGAAAGGCCCGGCGCCCGACAAATATGAGCCGCTGGCGGCACCTCCCGGTGCGGATCAGATCTTTTATCGCAGCGGCTTGGGTGGCGAGCTGGAGCTGGTCGCCTGGGTGTCACGCTATGAGCGCACGGCGAAGCCGAAGCCGGCCGTGCTCTTCCTTCATGGTGGCAATGCCATCGGTCAGGGCCATTGGCTGCTGATGAAAGGCTACATCGACGCCGGCTATGTTGTCATGATCCCGTCGATGCGCGGCGAAAACGGCCAGAAGGGTAATTTCTCCGGCTTCTACGACGAGGTCTCCGACGTGCTGGCCGCTTCGCAGCGTCTGCGCCATCTGCCGGGCGTCGATCCGCATCGCCTCTTCCTTGCCGGCCATAGCGTTGGCGGCACGTTGGCGATGCTGACGGCAATGTCGACCAAGCGCTTCCGTGCGGCAGCGCCGATCTCCGGCAATCCCGATGCCTTCGCCTTCTTCCACCGCTATCCCGAGGATATTCGCTTCAACGACAAGAACCCGCGCGAATTCCAGATGCGCTCGCCGGTCTGCTATGCCCATAGCTTCAAGTGCCCGATGAAGGTGATGCATGGCAGCTCCGAGGTCAATTTCGAGCCTCGTCTGGCGCTGCTCTCCAAGCGCGCCCTTGCCGGTGGCGTAAAAATGGAGCTTACGACGATCGAGGGGAACCACAACTCCGCCCTGCCGGGTGAGATCGAGCAAAGTATCCAGTTCTTCAAGAGTATAGCGGCGTAAGCGGTTACTTCATCAACCGATTGATCAGCGTCACCGCGGCCTCCGCGATCACCGTTCCCGGCGGAAAGATCGCGTCTGCGCCGGCGGCTTCCAATGCCGCGAAATCCTGCGGCGGGATGACGCCGCCGACGGCGATGAGGACGCGGCCGGCATGGCGTCGGGCAAGGGCCTCCTTCAGCTCCGGCACCAGCGTCAGATGGCCGGCGGCGAGCGACGAGGCGCCGATGATATCGACGCCCTCGCGCACCGCGACATCGGCCACTTCCTCCGGTGTCTGGAACATGGCGCCGACGACGACATCGAAGCCGAGATCGGCAAAGGCGGTGGCAATGACTTTCTGGCCGCGATCATGGCCGTCCTGGCCCATCTTGGCAACGAGAATGCGAGGCTTCTCGCCGCGCGCCTTGCGGAAGGCCTCGACCTTGGCAATGGCCCTGTTGAAGACGGGATCGGCATTGCCGACTTCCTTACGGTAGACGCCGGAGATGGTTTTGATCTCGGCGACATGCCTTCCATAGGCCTTTTCCAACGCCAGCGATATCTCGCCGACCGTTGCGCGCGCCCGCGCCGCCTTGATGGCGAAATCGAGCAGGTTGCCGGTGCCGTTGCGGGCTGCATCCGTCAGCGTATCCAAAGCACTCTCCACGGCTGCTGTTTCGCGGGTGCCCTTCAATTGTTGCAGTTTCGAGAGCTGCCTGGCGCGAACTTCGGAATTGTCCACCTTCAGCACGTCGACTTCGATATCCTGTTCCGGCCGCGAGAAATTGATGCCGACGAGGGTTTGGTGGCCGCTGTCGATGCGTGCCTGCGTGCGTGCGGCCGCCTCTTCGATGCGGAGTTTTGGAATGCCCTTTTCGATCGCCTTCGCCATGCCGCCGAGCGCTTCGACCTCTTCGATATGGGTGAGAGCGCGTGCCGCCAGATCATGGGTCAGCCGCTCGACATAGGCCGAGCCGCCCCAAGGGTCGATGATATCGGTCGTGCCGGATTCCTTCTGTAGCAGGATCTGCGTGTTGCGGGCGATGCGGGCCGAGTGGTCGGTCGGCAGCGCCAGCGCCTCGTCGAAGGAATTGGTGTGCAGGGATTGCGTATGGCCCTGTGTCGCGGCCATTGCCTCGACCATGGTGCGGATGATGTTGTTCATCGGGTCCTGCGCCGTCAGCGACCACCCGGATGTCTGGCTATGGGTGCGCAGCGCCAGCGATTTCTGATCCTTCGGCGCAAAGTTCTTCTGCATCAGCGCTGCCCAGATCAGCCGCGCCGCGCGCATCTTGGCGACTTCCATGAAGAAGTTCATGCCGACAGCCCAGAAGAAGGACAGGCGCGGCGCGAAACTGTCGATATCGAGCCCTGCGGCAACGCCGGCGCGGGCATATTCAATGCCATCGGCAATTGTATAGGCCAGCTCCAGATCTGCCGTCGCACCAGCCTCCTGCATGTGGTAGCCGGAAATCGAAATCGAATTGAATTTCGGCATCCGCTGGCTGGTATAGTTGAAAATGTCGGAGACGATCCGCATCGAGGGCTGTGGCGGATAGATATAGGTGTTGCGAACCATGAACTCCTTGAGGATGTCGTTCTGGATCGTGCCAGACAGTTTGTCCTCGGAAACGCCCTGCTCCTCCGCCGCAACGATATAGAGCGCCATGACCGGCAGCACCGCGCCGTTCATCGTCATCGACACGCTCATTTCATCAAGCGGGATGGCGTCGAAGAGCTGGCGCATGTCGAGGATGGAATCGATCGCCACGCCCGCCATGCCGACATCGCCGGCGACACGCGGATGATCGCTATCATAGCCGCGATGGGTGGCGAGATCGAAGGCGACGGAGAGCCCCTTCTGGCCGGCCGCGAGATTGCGGCGATAGAAGGCGTTTGATTCCTCGGCGGTCGAGAAACCCGCATATTGGCGGATGGTCCAGGGCTGCTGGACATACATGGTTGGGTAGGGACCGCGCAGGAAGGGGACAGCGCCGGGATAGGTGTCGAGGAAGTTCAGGTCGGCGAGGTCGGCGGTGCCGTAGACGCGCTTGACGGCGATGCCTTCCGGGGTTTGCCAGGAGGGGGCGTCGGTTTGTGGCGTCTTGGTCTGGGGCCTTTCCCACGGGATGGTGGTGAAATCGGGGATATTGGTCATGGGGACACCACCTCATCCAGCCGCACCGGCTTCAGCCCCACACTGCCGATAACAGTCCCTAACTCTCCCAAAACCACAACCGGCCGCTCCGTCTTCATCGCAAACAACGTCGTCCCCACGATCGGCTTTGCCACGCGACTTGCGCGCGCCTCCGTCACCATTGCCGCCAGTTGGCCGCTGGCGATCATCGTCGCCAGTCCGCCATCCCGCTCTATGCCGGCAAAGATCTCCCAGGCTTTTTCCGCCAGCGCCTCCGTCAGCGCCTCGATGCCGCCGGCGCCAGCGGCCGGGTCGATAACATGATCGAGGTGGCTTTCAGCGATCAGGACGGTCTGCGTGTTGCGCGCCAGCCGCCGTGCCAGCGGGTCCGGAATGCCGTGGGTGAGGGTGTGCGGCAGCACCGAAACCTCGTCGGCGCCGCCCGTCCCGGCGGCGAAGACGGCGATGGTATTGCGCAGGATGTTGGTTTCCGGGTCGAGCCGGGTGAGCATGCGGTAGCTCGTTTCCATGAAGAGATGGGCCGTCGGCGGATTGGAAATGCCGCAGGCCTCGGCGATGCGGGTGAAGATCATCCGCGCGGCACGGGCTTTCGCCATGGTGACGTACTGGTTCTGATCGGCCGAAAGACAGAGGCTTGTGGCCTTCAGGATCGCCTCCGGTGCGAAACCCGCCGGCTCCAGCAGTCGCAAATGGCCGATGAGCGAGGCGGCAGCAACGGCCAGTTCCTGCGCTTCCGTGCCGCCGGCATTGTGAACGGCGCGGCCGTCGGCATTGAGGATCGTACCGGCGCCTCCTGTGTCAAGCAGGCGCTTGACGCTGTCTGTCAGCTCGCTGGTCGCACTGGCCGACGTGAACATGTTGAGACCTGTATGCAGGGTGGCAAGCTTGGAGGAACCGGCAAGCGTCTCGGCAAGGGCCGGGGAAAAGCCATCGAGGCGCAGCGAGATATCCTTGCCCGAAAGCGCGGCTGCCAATCTCGCCGCGAGCCCGTCCGCCTCTGCGTCTATACCGATGCCAAAGGCCGATGGGCTGGTTTTCGACAAGAGCTGAACACCGCCGGCGCCGTTGGCTATATCTGCATCGAGTTGTGTGAAAGCGCGGTCAATGTCCGGGTCGTCCATGCGCTGGCTGATCGTCCACGGGGCGTCGATCCGGCGGCGTGGTAGCGGGGCGCCATCAGAGCGGCGGGCGTAGAGCGGTTGGATTGCGATGCCGTCATCGGAGCGCGATACCAGCGCTTCCGCAAAATCCGCTCCTTTCAGCGCCCGGTTTACCAGCTTCAGCCAGCCGTCCCGGCTTGCCGGCGCAAAAAGGTTCGGGTCGAGACTGTCGATATTCATGCCATCCTCCGTCTGGCTCAGGTCTAACCCAAGCTAAGGCGAGGGAAAACAGAAGTTTGACCTCGCGGCGCAATATCTTTGCGTCCGACGCCAGCCTCGCGCCAGCCGGGCCGGTCATCATGCGGCTCACTGATCCATATTCCAACTGGTTCCCGATGATGGCTGATCTCTTGTCCGTTTCCCGCCTTCTGCCTGCCATGGCGGCTCTTGCCATGCTGTCCGCCTGCAGCATCATTCCCGATACGGGCGCGACAGATCCCGACCGTTTCGCGCAGGAAACCTCGCCCGTCTTCTATGGGCCTGAAGGCATCGATCCGCAGAAGGTGAAGCGCCTGCCGGTGCAGCCGGTGCCGCAATCGCGCGATCTCTTCCGCACGCAGTTCCACCAGACCTACGGCCTGCCGACCTTCAATCCCGTGCATCAGGCGATGTATGCGCAGGCGAGCGAGGATGATTTCACCCTGCCGGCCATCCCCTACAAGCGCATCGATCCACAGTTCCTGCGTCAGGAGGTGGACTATCAGACCAATGAAAGGCCGGGAACGATCGTCGTCGATACCCGCAGCCACTATCTCTATTTCATCAAGCCGGGCGGCCGGGCCATGCGCTATGGCGTCGGCCTTGGTGCCGCTGGCTATGCCTGGCATGGCAGGGGTGTCATCCAGTGGAAGACGAAATGGCCGCGCTGGACGCCGCCGGCTGAAATGGTGGCGCGAGAGCCGCAGATCAGGCCGATTTCGGCCGAACGCGGCGGCATGAATCCGGGGCCGACCAATCCGCTCGGTGCGCGGGCGCTCTATATTTTCAAGGACGGCAAGGACACGCTCTATCGCGTCCACGGGACGCCGGATTGGCAGTCGATCGGCAAGGCGGCATCATCCGGTTGCGTGCGTATGCTCAACCAGGATGTGATCGATCTTTACAATCGGGTGCCCGATAAAGCGGAAATCGTCGTTTTATAACGACAGTTTATAACAAATTTTCGTGATGTTGCATAAGTGCGATAGCCGTACCCGTTTGTGCTCTTTAGTTTTGCTCCTGTCTCTGCGAATCTCGTGGGAAGCCGAATCAGCTTTGTTGTCATCGGTTCTCGCTTCCCTTCCAACAGGAATGATGCTGTCGACATGAGCCTGCCTTCTTCTTTTTCCCGACGAAATTTCCTCGCTTTCGCTGGTATCGGCGCCGTTTCGACGCTCGCCGGTTGCGCTTCCACGGTCGAAAGCGGCCCTGTCGTCAGCCCGGTGCAGTACACCGGCGCTCCGGCCTCTCGCCCCTTCCGAAGCTGGTTCTCCAGTTATGGTGGCGAACAACCGGATCCGGCCGTGATGTACGCGGCCGTGGAGGATGGCGGTTTCATCATCCCGCCCGTGCCCTACCAGCAGATCGATCCGCAATTCTATCGCCAGCGCGTTCAGGATCCGACCGGCGAAGCGCCGGGTTCTGTCGTCGTCAATACGCGCGAGCGTCACCTCTACGTCACCGAAGCCGGTGGCACGGCGATGCGTTATGGCATCGGCGTTGGCCGTGAGGGCTTTGCCTGGCAGGGCCGGGGCGTCATCCAGTGGCGCAAGAAGTGGCCGCGCTGGAACCCGCCGGATGAAATGGTTGCCCGCCAGCCGGAACTCGTCAAATATTCGATCGCCAATGGCGGCATGGATCCTGGTTTGAAGAACCCGCTTGGCGCGCGCGCTCTTTACATCTTCGAGGACAAGCAGGATTCGCTTTACCGCCTGCACGGCAATCCAGACTGGCGCTCCATCGGCAAGGCTGTTTCCTCTGGCTGCGTCCGTTTGCTGAACCAGGATGTCATCGATCTCTACGATCGCGTGCCGGAGCGCGCACCGATCCTTGTAACGCAGGCCTAAGCTTACACGGCTTTATGATAGGGCGGGTTTGGCGGCTTTCACTCAGCCGTCAAATTCGCCCTTAATCGTTGCAGCCGGTCGCGCAGGTTGGCCACTTCATCCATGTCGCAGCCGGTGGCTTCGCCGATAGCGGACATGATGGTGTTGACCTGGCATTTCATGCCGGCGCCCTTTTCCGTCAGTGAAACGATCACCTGCCGTTCGTCCTTCGGGTCACGCGCGCGACCGATGAGGCCGGCCTGTTCCAGGCGCTTCAACAGCGGCGACAGCGTGCCCGAATCGAGGTCGAGCTGCTCGCCGATGGTCTTGACCGGCAGGCAACCTTTCTCCCAGAGCACCAGCATCACCAGATATTGCGGATAGGTCAGACCGAAACGGTCGAGGATCGGCTTGTAGGCGCGATTGAAGGCGTGTGCGGTGGCGTAGACTGCAAAACAAAGCTGCCGCTCCAGCCGCTTTTCCTCATCCGGGATTGCTTGCCCCTGCACCTTGTTTGTCATCGCTGCTCCACCATTTTGTTGTTAGTGTCATTGTCACAGGTTCACTTTTCAAAATCAAACCGCAAAAATATATTGTACACGATTAAATCGTGCTATATATAAAATCCATCCAACCCGCAAAGGAGATCCGACATGCCCATTCTCTACACCACGAAAGCCTCCGCCACCGGCGGCCGCGCTGGTCACGCTGTTTCCGAAAACGGCGTTCTTGACGTCACGCTGACCGTGCCGAAGGAACTCGGCGGCGATGGCGCTACCGGCACCAATCCCGAACAGCTCTTCGCTGCCGGCTACTCCGCCTGCTTCCTCGGCGCTCTGAAATTTGTCGCCGGCCAGCAGAAGGTCAAGATTCCGGAAGACGCCAAGGTGACCGCAACGGTCGGCGTCGGTCCGCGTGAGGATGGCGGCGGTTTCGGCATCGACGTGGCCCTGTCGGTTCATATTCCTGGCCTGGACAAGGCCGAAGCTGAAAAGCTCGTCGCCGCTGCCCACATTGTTTGCCCTTACAGCCACGCCCTACGCACCTCGACGGAAGTGCCGGTCACGGTTGCCTGAGCAGGCTCTACCGTTGCACCAGATTGATGGAGCGGACGATGCACAAAAGAGGCGGCACGCTTTTCGGCGTGTCGCCTCTTTTTCTTTTGCAAGAAAGTTGCTATATATTTTCTTGAGAAAGGATATGGCCATGGCAGATGCTCAAGCAATAGGTCATGCAATCTCCGGCGAGGCTCTGGTCATCACCAAGGCGGCCGTCAATGCCGCCGAGCGGTTGGGATTGAACGCACGCATACTTGCTGATGTCATCGGCGTATCGGAAGCGACGGTGTCGCGCATGAAGCGGCGGGACCATCTGCTGGAACGCCACAGCAAGCCGTTCGAACTCGCGGTCCTTTTCGTGCGTCTCTTCCGCTCGCTCGATGCGATCGTCGGCGGCGACGAGGCCGTGGCGCGGCAATGGCTGCGCAATCCCAATCTTGCCTTCAGCGCAACGCCGCTTGAAAAGATCACTTCCATTTCCGGATTGACCGATGTCCTTGCCTATCTGGACGCCCGACGCGCTCTCGTCTGAGGCCCGGCCGATTTCCGGCCGCTACTGGCGGCTGGTGGAGGCGCAGCATCAGGTCTCGACATTAAAGCTGGTCGACACGCTGGAGGAGCAGGCGCTTCTCGAGACCCTTCTGGAAGAGAGCAAGCCAGCCTTGCCGCCGGAATGCGCCGGCCTGGATTACCTGCTGGCCACGCCCTTTCGCTATGGCGCGATCTATCCCTACGGCTCGCGCTTCCGGCGGGCAGGGCGTACGCTGGGCGTCTTCTATGCGTCCGAGCAGGTCGAGACGGCGCTGGCGGAAATGAGTTTCTATCGGCTGCTTTTCTTCAGCGATTCCCCGGAGACGCCATTGCCCGCCAATGCGGCGGAATATACCGCCTTCGCCGCCGCGATTGCGACAAAGCAGGCTGTCGATCTCACGCTCCCGCCATTGGTGCGTGATCGCGAGGCCTGGGCCGATCCTATCCGTTACGAAGCCTGCCAGTCGCTTGCCGATGCGGCACGCGCAGGGGGCGTTGACGCGATCCTCTATCAGTCCGTGCGTGATCCCAGGGGCGGCAAGAATATCGCGCTTCTGACCGCCCATGCCTTTGCCGCGCGCGAGCCTGTCGAGCGTCAGACCTGGCGTATCCGGCTGTCGCCAGCCGGCGCGCAGGCGCTTTGCGATTTTCCGAAAAGCCGCATTGGCTTCGCGCGCAGCGATTTCGGTGACGATCCACGGATGCGAGGATAACAGTCAGGTCAGCGCTAGCAGCTCCCGCCGCAATCCGTCAGCGTTGCCATCGGGCAATTGCTGCTCGACCTCGGCATGGGTCGCCTCCCAGATCGGCACCGCGGCGGCCAGCACCGCTTTGCCTGACGGCGTCAGGCTGAGCAGCCGCGCGCGTCGATCCCTGGGATTGGGAAGAACGCTCACCCAGCCCCGCCGCTCCAATGGCTTTAAGGCCGCTGTCAGCGTCGTCTGGTCTATTGCGAGCAGGGTCGCGACCGGCCCCATCGGCGCGGGCTGTGGCCTGTTCAGGGACATCATCAGGGAAAATTGGCCGTTGGTGAGCCCGAGCGGCCTTAATGCCTCGTCGAAGCGGCGCGCCAGAGCGCGGGCGGCGCGCTGAACATGCAGGCAAAGGCAGGTGTCGCGCACCAGAAGAGTTGTTTCGAAGGGAATCTCAATCACATTTGACATGATGAAATAATATTGATATCAATATATTTGTCAAGATTTGGAATAATGAACGCCGGAGGAGGGCGGACAATGAACCAGATCGTTTCCCGTGACGTTTGGCTAGAGGCTCGTCGCAAATTGCTTGCCCGGGAGAAAGAGGCGACGCATCTGCGCGACAGCGTCAACGCCGAGCGCCTGGCGTTGCCCTGGGTCAAGGTCGACAAGGCCTATGTCTTCGATACGCCGGCGGGCAAAAGGACGCTTGCCGATCTCTTCGACGGCCGCAGTCAATTGATCGTCTATCACTTCATGCTCGGCCCGGATTGGGAAGCGGGATGTCCCGGCTGCTCCTTCCTCGCGGATCATCTCGGTGGGGCCTTGCCGCATCTCAATCATCACGATGTCAGCCTAGTCGCCGTTTCCCGCGCGCCGCTTGAGAAGGTGGAAGCCTATAAGAAGCGCATGGGCTGGAATTTCCCCTGGGTCTCGTCCTTTGCCGACGATTTCAATTTTGACTATCACGTCTCCTTCTCGAAGGATCAGCTCGCCGGCGAGACGATATTCTACAATTTCACAGCTATGGACCCGTCCGAAGGACATGATGAGCTGCCCGGCCTCAGCGCTTTCTACAAGGACGAGGCCGGCAATATCTTCCATACCTATTCCAGCTACGCCCGCGGCCCGGAAGAGCTGATCGGCACGCTGATGATCCTCGACCGTGCCCCCAAGGGCCGCAATGAAAATAGCACCATGTCTTTCGTTCGCCGTCACGACGAATACGAGGAGACCCCCAAGGCGCAATCCTGCTGTCACTGAAGCGTGAGAGGTTGGCTGCGCGAGGTCGCGGCCAAAACCACAAGGGAACAAAGATCCGGAGCGCCGTGTTTAGACCTCATGGACAGGGCTTGCCAGCCGGTTGAAGCCGGAAGCAGCTCATGATCGCCAATCACCGCCATAAGCAATAGGGAGAGAGACAATGGCTGCTGCGAAGGGATATTTTGTCTGGTACGAGCTGATGACCACCGACATGGCGGCGGCGGAAGCCTTCTACCGCAAGGTCGTCGGCTGGGACGCGCAGGATGCCGGCATGCCGGAAATCGAGATGGCCTACACCTTGTTCAGTGCCGGCGCTGGGCCGATCGCCGGGTTGATGATCCTGCCGGAAGACGCCAAGGCTATGGGCACGCCGCCCTGCTGGACCGGCTATATCAGCGTGCCCAATGTCGACGAGGCGGCCAAAACGATCACAGCCAAGGGCGGCAAGGTCTATCGTGAGCCCGGGGATATTCCCGGCGTCGGCCGTTTCGCCGTCGTCGCCGACCCCTATGGCGCCGCCTTCTGCCTCTTCACGCCGTTGCCGGGACAGGACTGGGAGGTGCCTACACCCAATGCGCCCGGTTATGTCGGCTGGCATGAGCTTTATGCCGGTGACGGCCCGAAGGCCTTCAATTTCTATTGCGACATGTTCGGCTGGGAATGGAGTTCCGATTTCGACATGGGTCCGATGGGCCAATACAAGATCTTCAAGATCGACGGCCGCGACTTCGGCGGCATCATGACGAAGCCGGCGGAGATGCCGGTGCCGGCCTGGAATTTCTATTTCAATGTGCCGGCAATCGATGCTGCCATCGGCCGGATCAATGAAGCCGGTGGCAAGATCGTCAACGGCCCGATGGAAGTCCCCGGCGGCAGCTGGATCGTCCAGGCCACTGATCCGCAAAGGGCGTTCTTCTCGCTGGTCGCGCCGGGCCGGTGATTTCTACCCTCCCCTTGAGGGGGAGGGTCGGCCCGAAGGGCCGGGGTGGGGTGATCTCCGTGTTTACGGCATGTCACCCCCACCTGCGGCTTCGCCGCGACCTCCCCCTCAAGGGGGAGGTGCTAATCTACCGCTTCAAGCTTCCCAGAATCCCCCGCACCAGCGCCCGGCCGACCTGCGTCGCGACCGTACGTGCCATGCTTTTCATCGTTGCTTCCAGGATCGTTTCTCGTTGATAGCCGGAGCGGCCGCGGCCTGCTGGTTTGCTATCACCGCCGCCGAAGCCGGGAAGCGTCCAGCCGCTGGTGGTCGAGCTATCTTCGTTGGCTGCTGCCTGATCGGCTGCCTTGCCGGCGCGGGCGGCAAGAATTTCGTAGGCGGATTCGCGGTCGATGGTCTGGTCGTAAAGGCCGGCGACCGGGCTGGCATTGATGATGGCCTGGCGTTCGGCATCGGTCAGCGGGCCGATGCGGCCGGATGGCGGCCGGATCAGGGTCCGTTCGACGATCGAGGGCGCACCCTTGCCTTCGAGCATGGACACCAGCGCCTCGCCGGTGCCGAGCGTCGTGATGACGTCGGCGGTCTTGAAGTCGGGGTTGGGGCGGAATGTGTCGGCCGCCGTCTGCACGGCTTTCTGCTCGCGCGGCGTATAGGCGCGCAGCGCATGCTGCACGCGGTTGCCGAGCTGGGCGAGCACGGTTTCCGGCACGTCGAGCGGGTTCTGCGTGACGAAATAGACGCCGACGCCCTTGGAGCGGATCAGGCGCACGACCTGCTCGACCGCCGTCAGCAGCGCTTTGGGCGCGCCGTTGAAGAGCAGATGCGCCTCGTCGAAAAAGAAGACGAGCTTCGGCTTGTCGAGATCGCCAACCTCCGGAAGCTGCTCGAACAGCTCGGAAAGCAGCCAGAGCAGGAAGGTCGCGTAAAGCCGCGGATTGTTCATCAGCTTGTCGGCGGCGAGGATGTTGACGATGCCGCGTCCGTCGCGATCCGTCTTCATCAGGTCGTTGATGTCGAGCGCCGGCTCGCCGAAGAATAGATCGCCCTTCTGGTTCTCCAGAACGAGCAAGGCGCGCTGGATCGTGCCGACCGTCGCCGAGGTGACGTTGCCGTATTTGGTCGTCAGCTCCTGCGCATTCTCGGCGATGAAGCTAAGGATCGCGCGCAGATCCTTGAGGTCGAGCAGCAGCAGCTTCTGCTCGTCGGCGATGCGGAA
>DASVPC010000112.1:0-55499 GCA_036383055.1 Rhizobium sp.
GTGCTGGCGGTCGCGATCCTGTCCGCCTTTATCTACGTCGTGCTCAGCACGCTGGTCGATGTGCTCTACCTGTTTCTCGACCCGCGTCTGCGGTCGCGTGCGTGAGGGATCCGACATGAGCCTCTCGACAACAGTTTCGCCAGCCGCCGGTCTCAATCTTCGGCGCATCCTCGTGGTCGCCGTCGCCCGACCCGGCCTGCTGGCCGCGACAGCCTTCCTCCTCCTGGTCGCCCTCGGAGCGATCTGGCCGCATCTCCTGAGCTCCTATAATCCGATTGCCGCCGATCCGCTCCAGGCGCAATTGCCGCCAGATGCCGCGCACTGGTTCGGCACGGATCAGCTTGGCCGCGATGTCTTTTCCCGCGTCGTCCATGGCGCACGCTACTCCATCCTGATCGGCGTCAGCGCCGTGGTGATCGCGGCGACCGTGGGATCGATCCTGGGGCTTGCCGCTGGGCTGGCGCGAGGGCTTGTCGACGAAGTGATCACCCGCTTCCTGGACGTGGTCTCCGCCTTTCCCGATCTGCTGCTGGCGCTGGTCCTGATTTCCTTTACCGGCCCCGGTACCTACAACCTCATCTTCGCCCTCGGCGTCGCCTCCATTCCGCGCTTTGCCAGGGTGGTGCGCGCGCAGACCTTCGTCATCGCCGAATCCGGTTATGTCGAGCAGGCGCGGACATTTGGTCTTGCCCCGGCTGTGCTCATCCTGCGGCACGTCCTGCCTCATGCGATCGCCCAGGTGCCGATCCTCGCTACGATTGGCCTTGGCACCGCGATCATCAGCGCCGCGGGCCTGAGTTTCCTCGGCATGGGGCCGCAACCGCCGACACCGGAATGGGGCGCCATGCTGGCGGAGGGCCGCAACTATCTGCGCGTCGCCTGGTGGATCGGCGTCTGGCCCGGCGTCGTCATCACGCTCACGGTCATCTCCGTGAGCATTCTGGGGCGCCAATGGCAGGCAGCCTTCGAAGGCAGGAGGCGCGTATGACCCCACTTGTTCACGTCCGCAACCTGACGATCGCCTTCCCAGGGGCAGGGGAGGCGAATGTCGTGGTCCGAGGTCTCGACCTGACCATCCATCGCGGGGAGTCGGTGGCCCTGGTGGGGGAATCCGGTTCCGGTAAGTCCGTGACCGCCGGCTCGCTCGTCGGATTGAGCGGCCCCGGCGCGACGGCGAGTGCAGATGTCTTTGACGTCGACGGCGAGAGCGTGCTTGAGTTTCGCGAACGTGACTGGCGGCGGCTGAGGGGGCACAAGGTCGGTTTCGTGCTGCAGGATGCTCTGGTGTCGCTGGATCCGCTGCGCCGCATCTCACAGCAATTGTCGGATGCGATCGGAAACCGCAGCCTGCTGCGCCGCCGCGAACTACGCGATGACAGCACGGCTTTGCTGCGCTCCGTCGGTATTGCTGACCCGGAGCGGCGTCTGCCGCAATATCCGCATCAGCTTTCCGGTGGGCTGCGCCAGCGTGCCCTGATCGCAACCGCGATTGCCCGGCAGCCGGCCCTCGTCATCGCGGACGAGCCGACTACGGCGCTTGACGCGACGGTGCAGAAGCAGATCCTCGATCTTCTCGCGGAGCGCCGGCGTGCCGGCAACACGCTGCTGCTGATCAGCCATGACCTGGCGGTGGTCTCACGGCTGGCGGACCGGGTGCTGGTCATGCGCAATGGCGAGGTTGTTGAGGAAGGCCGCACGCAGGATATCCTCTCCGCGCCGCGCCACCCCTATACGCGCCAGTTGCTTGATGCGATCCCTTCGGCACACTCCCGCGGCTACCGGCTTGCGCCGGCGAGCGACGAGGCCGGTAAGTTGCCGGCGCAGGCAAAGAATGCCGAGCGGCTGAGAATTCCTCTTCCCGCAAAGCAGATCGATGTGCGGCGAAGCATGCTTGTCGCCGAACACCTGTCGAAACGCTACGGCAGCGGCGCTTCGGCATCTCATGTCGTCAACGATGTCTCCTTCCGGTTGGCCGCAGGCGAATCCCTCGGTATCGTCGGCGAATCCGGGTCGGGAAAGACGACCGTCGCGCGGATCGTGCTCGGCCTCGTTGCCGCCGATGCCGGGAGGGTGCTGATCGACGGGCGGCCCTGGAGTGGACTGACCGAAGCACAGCGCCGGGCGCAGCGCGCCGGCATTCAATTGATCGCGCAGGACGCACTGAGCTCTTTTGATCCGCGATACACGGTCGAGAAGATCGTCGGCGAAAGCCTGGATTCCGTCGGCGTCTTCGGTGCCGAACGCAAGGCGCGGGTCATCGAGATTCTCGATGCGGTGCGCCTGGGGACTAATTTTCTCAGCCGCTATCCGCGCGAGCTTTCCGGCGGGCAAAGGCAGAGAGTCGCCATTGCCCGCGCCTTCGCCCCACGTCCAAAATTGCTGGTCGCTGATGAGCCGGTCAGCGCGCTCGATGTTTCCATCCAGGCGCAGATCCTCGATCTCCTGGCCGAGCTTCAGGCCGCCTCCGGCACCTCGCTGCTGTTCATCTCGCACGACCTCGGCGTCGTTCATCATCTGACCGATCGTGTCGTCGTGATGAAGGAAGGGCGGATTGTCGAGACCGGAGATGTCGGCACGGTCTTTTCGACACCGCGGCACAGCTACACCCAGGCCCTCTTGGAGGCCATCCCCACCCTGGCGTGAGCTGCCTGACCATAATTGGCCGGTGAGCAGCCCATCGCATTGACGATCAAGGAACGCAACGATGAGTGACAAGACGAACAAGCGGCAGATCAGGCTCGGCGCTATCATCCAGGGGGCGTCTGGTAACATGTCCGCCTGGCGCCACAAGGATGCGATTGCGGATGCCAGCATCAATTTCGATTATTGCAAGGCGCTCGCCAAGAAGGCCGAAGACGGCAAGATCGACTTCCTGTTCATCGCCGATGGGCTTTACATCAATCACAAGTCCATTCCGCATTTTCTCAACCGTTTCGAGCCGATCACCCTGTTGTCGAGCCTCGCCTCGACAACGTCGCGTATCGGCCTCGTGGGAACGCTTTCGACCTCCTACAGCGATCCCTTCACGGTCGCGCGTCAATTCTCCAGCCTGGATCACCTGAGCGCCGGCCGCGCCGGATGGAATGTGGTGACGTCGCCACTCGAAGGCTCGGCCAGGAATTTCTCCCGGGCGGAGCATCCCGAGCATGGCAAGCGCTATCACATCGCGACGGAATTCCTGCAGGTGACCAAGGGTCTGTGGGATTCCTGGGAGGACGATGCCTTCGTGCGCGACAAGGAAGCCGGCGTCTTCTTCGATCCGGACAAACTCCACACACTCCATCATAAGGGCGAGTATTTCTCCGTTGAAGGGCCATTGAACGTAGGCCGGTCGAGGCAGGGCCGCCCAATCCTGTTTCAGGCCGGCGCTTCGGAGGACGGCAAGAAGCTGGCTGCCGGCGAGGCCGACGCAATCTATACGCGGCAGGAGACGATTGAGCTGGCACGCGAGTTCTATCTGGACGTCAAGCGGCAGCTCGTGGAGAACGGCCGTCGCGAGGACGATCTGCTGCTCTTCCAGGGCATCAGCATCATCGTCGGCGACAGTGCCGAGGATGCCGAGCGCAAATACTGGGAAACGGCCGAACTTGTGACCATCGAAAACGCACTCGATTATCTCGGGCGCTATTTCGAGCATCACGATTTCTCGCAATATCCGCTGGACGCGCTGTTCCCGGATATCGGCGATCTCGGTCAGAACAGTTTCCGCAGCACGACCGACACGATCAAGAGCAATGCGCGCGAGCGCGGCCTCACCCTGCGCCAGGTCGCCCTGCAGGCGGCAACGCCGCTTCCGAGCTTCATCGGCACCGCCGCGACGGTCGCCGACGGATTGCAGCAATGGTTCGAGGCCGGCGCCACAGACGGCTTCATCGTCAGGGGCGGAACGCCGACCGCCTTCGACGATTTCGTCGACCGGGTGATCCCGATCCTGCAGGCGCGTGGCCTGTTCCGCCATGACTATGAAGGGGAAACCCTGCGCGACCATCTCGGCTTGCTATTCCCGGTCAATCGTTATGCCGCGACCACGAAAGAAGAGCTCGCGCGCGCAAGCTAGGCGCCGGCGAGACCCTCACCGCTATTGAGAAATCAGGAGTCCCCACATGACTATCGCCCGTCCCCGCCGCCTGAAGACGCTGGTTGGCGCCGGCAATTTCGCCTTCGCTTCCAATGATGAGAGCCCGGTGGCGGGTGCGCGCCGGTCTGTCGAGCTTGCGCGAAAGGCCGAAGCGGAAAAGATAACCGGCCTGTTCACGGCCGACCTTCTTCATGCCGATCCGGATGGCCTTTCCGGTACGACCGGGACGCAGGAGCCCATCGTGGCGCTGGCCGCGCTCAGCCAGGTGACATCGCATATCGGCCTGATCGCGACGGTATCGACCACCTACCATCATCCCTACAATCTCGCCCGCCTGATCGGAACGCTGGATCATGCAAGCGGCGGCCGGGCGGCATGGAACGCGGTGACCTCTTCCGTCGGCGAGGAAAATTTCGGGGGCGACACGCTGCCGGATCCGGCAAAGCGTTACGCGCGTGCCACCGAATTTATCGAGGTGGTCAATGCGCTTTTCGATGCCAACGATCCGGAAGCGGCGCGGCGCGGCGCGAGTGGCTCCATCAGCGTTGATCCTAGCAAGCTGCACCGCATCGACTATCGCGGCGAGCATTTTCAGGTCCAGGGTCCGCTGAATGTTCCGCCGCCGCCGCAAGGCCGGCCTCTGCTGTTTCAGGCGGGCCAGTCCGCCGAGGGCGTGACGCTAGGCGCTCGCTATGCCGAGGTGGTCTATACGTCGCAGCCGACGCTTGAGGCCGCCACGACTTTCGTCGCGGAATTAAGACGGCAGGCACGGGGCTTTGGTCGTGGCGCAGATCTGCCGCTGGTCATGAACTCTTTCCACTCCGTCATCGGTGACAGCGAGGCCGACGTCGTGCGCCGCCTTCGGGAGAAGCACGAAAAGATCGACTATCAGAAGGGCCGCCTGAAGCTTGCCGACATGTTGGGGGGAGATATCGACCTTTCGGACCTGTCGCTCGATCAGCCGCTGCCCCAGAGCCTGCTGCCGGAAATCGACCGCATCAACCGCAGGCGCGGCCGCGTCGAGATTTTCCGCCGTTATGCGCAACAGGGGCTCAACCTGCGTGAGCTGATCATCCAGGCCCAGGAAACGGGCCACTGGTCGGTCGCCGGCACACCGGAGCAGCTTGCCGATGCCCTGGAAGAGCGTTTCCGGGCCGGCGTGCTCGACGTCATTTCGCTCCACGGGCTCGGTAATCCGGATCAGGAGGACCTGCTGTTGAACGGGCTCCTTCCGGAACTGCGCAAACGCTCACTGCTGGACACCGACTATCTTGACGGTGACTTCCGCGCCAATCTCGAACTGCCGAAACCGTGGGCCAATCGCGCGGCGGAGACGGTCGTGCGCCAAGTGAACGGACGATAAGCCGTTTCGGTGCGGCGAAATCGTCTTTGATTAATAGGTCAGTGTCACGACCACCGTGTCGGTATAGGTTCCAGGCGTCGGTGTGGTCTGGGGAGGCACACGGCCATAGACAGTCAAGACCTGGGCGGCGCCGGTTCCGGTGCCCGCCACCGTGCTGCCAGGCGTGGTCGCATCGCCCCAGGGCTGTGATCGGTTCGTATCCTTGTAGAGCCCGTAGGTTACGGTTTCCGCTGCCTTCGACATTTTGCGCGCCGTCGGCGCGGCATTCGCGAGACCGCCGCCCAAGGAAATCGTGTAGGTCGTTCCGGCCGTGCAGGTCGCTGTCACCGAGCCTGTGGCGTCGACATTGGCGCTGAGAACGCCTCTGGTGCCGAAGTCGACGTTCCCTACGCTGACCAGACAATTGGCGGCAACGCTGGCATTAACGTTGAAGGTTACGCCGGCCAACGTTCCCGAGGGCGTGGCGCAACTGGTATCGGTGCTGTAGCGATAAATGAAATAGGTATCGGCCGTGGTGAAATTCGAGACAAAAGATCCGGGCGCTGCCGCACCCTGACCGCCGAACACCGAGCCGTAGAGGGTGGTGGAGGTATTGACAAATCCAAGTATGTTCAGGTTTGTGGCGAAAACCGGCGGCAGTGCAGGATAGGGCCAGTTATTCGAACCCCAGATCAAGCTGTGACCGGAATCGGCATAGAGTTGATAGTTCAGCGAGCTGGCTCCATTCAGCATCTGACGCGCCGCCGCTGAAGACGCACCGCCGCTGCCCGCGTCAATACCAGGGCAGATCAGGATGCGTGGCGACGTGAGAAGGGCTCCGGTGCAACTGATGTTTATTGTTGCCGTGGAATTGACCGCGCCGCCGCCCAGAGTATCGACTGCACCAAAACTCATATTGGTGGCGGTGAAGCTGCAACTTTGCGCAAGGCAGAGGGAAGGCAGCAGCGAGAAAAGCAGGAAACCGATTGCGCGTAGCATTCCTTGATCCTTGGCTCACAAACATTTCACGTCATTGATGACGACTTGTTTGCCCGGTTGGGGCTTATAGGGAAATTCGGCGTGGCATGTGCTGCCGTCCTGAAGCGAGATGTCGATTGCGTTTCGCGCGCCCAGGCCGAGGAGATAGACTTGGCCGTCATAGCCAGTGACGAACTCTTCGCTCGCCCCTTGAAGTTTGCCGTTGAGGCCCGCTCGAAGCGGTGTTCCGTTTTTGTCGGTGATGGTGATCAGTGCAGCTTTCGGGGTTTCCGAGACGCCGAATTTCACGACGACGCCGCTGCGGGCCGCGGGAACAACGATCTCTTTCGTCGCCGGCACGTCGGCATCGACGGGAAGGTTTTTCGGATCGATGGACACGGTGTTCGGCTCATAGGAATTGAGGTTCGGCACGAGGATACGGCCGCTATTATTCGTCTTGCCGACCGGCCGGTTCTGCTGCTGGACCTCGACCCCCGGTGTGCCGACATCGACCACAGCAAAGGCGTCGTCAATGCGGGTCGAGGCAAAGACATCACCACCGGTAACGGCAATGGCGCCGTCCATCTGGCCGGTGGCGCGGACATTCCCGTCATATTGCTGAACGCCGGCCTCGAAACGTGCGAAAGGTGCGCGGTAACTCATCGACGCCTGCCGGTTTGCGTCCTTGCCTTCCGAGGTTCGCGCGCGCCAGCCGATGCTGCCGTCTTCCGGCTGCTCCGACTTGGAGATATCGGCGACGACATTGAACCCATCGGGACCGCTTTCGATGCCGGTGCTGGCGGAGATGTTGTTTCCGAAGGGGATGGAAAGGCCGGCGAAAATCCCGAAACTCTTGCGGTCGTCGAGATCGGCGAAGGCCGTGGCATAAAAGCTCGCCCGCTTGAAGGTCTGGCTATAGGAGAGGCCGGCAATCTGGCTTTTCCGGCCATCGGCATTTTCTAATCGGGTATAGGAAAGGTTGAGGCTGGATAGGTCCAGCGGCGTCGGAACACTTAACGTGACCTGGTCGATGGCGCGGGGCACGCCGGCGCTGAGCACGGTGAACTGCCCGGAGCTGTTGGACGTCGGTTCGGCCGTGACGGACGCTATGTCGTCGTAGTTGTCGAAAGCGCGCTGCATGCGGGTGTAGATCGACCAGTCGTTGTAGCTCATTTCCAGCGTGGCGTTGAACAATGCGCCTGAGCGGCTGCCGCTCGAGCTTCCGGCCATGGCGACAGATGCGACACCCCAGGCGCCGACGGGAAAGGCGGCGCCGATGCCGCCGTTGAGCAGGTTGGCACCACCCTCAAAATGGCTTTCCAAGGTCAGCCAATCGGTTACTCCGTAGCGTGCCGTGGCGACGCCCATGATGCGGCCGTCGTAGTCGCTGGATTCAATCCCGAAATTGCGGCGCGGAGAGCCGATCTCGGCCGAGAAGTCGTACAGGCCCTGGCGTAAGAGCCGGTTCGACGAATAGAACGGCAGCGTCGCGGTTGTTTCGCGCCCAAGACTGTCGCGCAGCACGACGCGAGCCTCTCCCGCACCGGAAAATACAGGCAGGTTGGTGACCTGGTAGGGGCCGGCCGGAACGTCGCCGGAATAGGACCTGACGTTCTGGGTGTAGATTTCGAGCGTGGAGGGAACAGCCGCCGTTCCCTCGAATGCGGGCAGGGGTTCCGTCACCAGATCGGACCGCAGCGCGAAATTGCGCTGCGCCTGGATACCGCCGAAATAGACCGGGCGGGTCCATGAAAGACCTCCCGTGGTGAAGTCGCCCACCCGGTAGGTTATCAACCTCTTGGGGTCGGAGTAGCTCCAAGTCGTGTTGAGCCTGGTTATGCCGTCAAGGCTGCCATCGGAATAGCCGGCTATGAACGACTGGCTCAGCGCCCCATAGGGGCTGAAGATGCGGGCGTCGAACGAGCCGGAAATGCCCTGAAACAGGCCCGCATCGCCGTTGGTCAGGCTATTGGAGCTGGCAAAAAGGGAGTAGTTGAGCACGCTTCCATAGCCGGACTGCACCTCCGGGATGTCATTCTTCTGTTTTCTCCCGATATTGATGATGCGCGCCGCGCGGCCGCTATTCGTCGTTGTCACGTAGATCTGCTGGTTTTGTGCATCGACGCGGTAGGACAGGCCGGGCAGCTTGTCGAGCTCAACCAATTCGTCGTCGGCAGCGCCTGCCGGGGGTTTTATACCGACTTCGCGAAGCTCTCCGGCGCTTGCCTTGAGCGAGCCGTTAGGCTGTTGCTTGAAATTGCCAATCATCTTCATCGAAGCATCGTTGATGTACACTTCAAGAAAAAGATCCTGTGTCTCGGTAGGCCTGTCATCGACATTGGCCCTTGCCGGCTCGTTAGGCACTTCTTGCGCGTGCGGCGCGGAAACGCAGAAAATGGAGCATGCAATGGCGATCCAGAGGCTAGCGCTTCGTGATTGCAATGTTGGCATTGAACGGCCCAAGATCACTCTGGCCTTGTAAGATTACCGGGCCGCTGGAAAGGGATTTCGCGCTCCCGATCGGCCATTGCATTGTTGTGCCGCCAAGGACGTATCCGACGAGGCCGTTGCGGCCGCCGATTTTCGTGGCTCCTTGCTTCAGGGTGACGTTCGAGAGGCGAAAACGACTGCCGCCGTTGTTCTTGCCGGTCAGGAAAAGGCTGTCGCCCTGCCGGCTCAGATTCCAGGAGACATCAGCCGCCTTGGCATCGGCATTTCGAAAGAAGACGGGAATGGAGTGGCGCACGATCAAGGTCACTGTGCCGGCTTTTGCGCGGGAAGGATCCGGCAGCTCATCGACGATGACACGATAGGTCTCCTCGGTTCGCACCGGTGCCTTGCTCGTTCTGATCACCCTGACTGTATAGCCCGCGTTCGGCGCCATCTTGGTCGCCGGTGGGCTGGCCACGACGTTTGTCGTCGGTTCCAGCTTTTCGACGCCGCCTGTCTGGCTCCACTTGAAGACACGCACCTGCACATTGATGGGATGGTCGCCGTCATTGGTCAGGTTGAGCACACCGGTGCTGTCAGGCGCGATCATGTCAAGATTGGTGGGCGCCGCGCGCAGAGAGGCGGCGTTTGCAAGGCAAGCATTCAAGAGAACAAGCGCCGTCGCGGCAAGGCACGTAAACATGCGTTGCATAGCAGCCCTCCTAGCTATGAATTCAGTAGGTGACGGTAATCGCCACCGTGTCGGTGTAGGTGCCGCCAGCCGGCGTGGTTTGCGCCGGAACCCGTCCATAGACCGGGATATTCTGCACGTTGCCATTGCCCGTGCCTGCTACCGTATCCGTCCCCACCGTCACGCCCCAAAGAAGGGTGTGTCCGCTGTCACGGTAGATGGAGTAGTTGACCGTCGCCGATGCCGGGCCGGTCATTTGGCGAACGGCCGTTGTCGCGCTGGCGCCCGCACCGGCACTCAAACCGACATTGTAGGTCTGTCCCGTCGTGCATTGAACGCCGATGGAGCTGGTCTGGTCGTTCGTGGCATCGAGAACGCCCTTGGTGCCAAAATCGAGATCGCTGGCGCTCTGGACCTTGCATTCAGCCTGGATGACGATGCGAACCGTCATATTGCCGGACGCCGTGGCAGCCATTGCGGGTGCTTCTGTAACGAGAATTGCAGCACCGACGAGTAAGGCACCGCGTAGCGCTTTCAACATGTGTAGTCCCCTCCGCAGCTTCCCCACGAACCTGCTAATATCCTAAATTAATCATATATGGATCATGATGGCAACAAGGCAAAAAGATATTGAGTTCTTTTCTTTGGAAGTCGGAGATTTCGCGCAGTAAAATAATATTTACCGAAGAAATACCGGACTATATGTGCTTCACTTCCGTGAAATGGTTAACAAAATATAAACTATAGTGTTGCCGGGCGGCTCGAGCGGATGAGGGGCCTTTTTGCTTCGGCCTTTGCCAATAAAAGACCGGCTCGTCATTCGCGGGGCTAGCTGATTCGCATCTATCAGGGTCGAGCCCGACGTGTTCAGACGATCTATCGCTGTTCGGCATCTCATGTCGGAGCTTGAAAATCTTTTGCGGCCATATACCCGTGGGCTGGTCGTGATGCATTTTGATAATGTCGCAGAAAAGCACCGATGACGTCGCCGCTCGCGCTAAGGTCTCGGCAAATCCAAAGTTCGGAGTCGCAAGCAATGGCAGAGTTTCCCCAGAAGGCCAAGGTCGTCATCATCGGCCTCGGCGGTATCGTTGGCGCATCGATCGCGCATCATCTGATCGATCGCGGATGGGACGATATCGTCGGTATCGATAAGTCCGGCATCCCGACCGATATCGGCTCGACGGCGCATGCTTCCGACTTCTGTTACACCACCAGCCACGATTATCTCTCTGTCTGGACCACTCAGTATTCGATCGATTTCTTCGAGAAGATGGGGCACTACGCCCGTATCGGCGGCCTCGAGGTTGCCCGCACCGGTGACGACACCTGGATGGAAGAGATCAGGCGCAAGGCTTCCTCCGGCAAGGCTTTCGGCACCAATGTTCGTCTCGTTACCCCCTCCGAGATCAAGGAAATGTTCCCGCTGATCGAAGAGGATCAGGTGCAGGGCGGCATGTTCGATCCGGATGCCGGTCTCGTCGTCCCGCGCTCGCAAACCGTCGCCGGCAAGCTGGTTGACGCCGCTGAGAAGTCCGGCAAGCTGAAGGTATTCGGCAATACGCCCGCGCAGTCGCTGATCGTCGAGGGTGGCCGCATCAAGGGTGTGGTCACGCATCGTGGTACGATCATGGCGGACTACGTCGTCGTCTGTGCCGGCATCTGGGGCCGCTTGATCGCCGAGATGGTCGGCGAAGACCTGCCGGTCATGCCGGTCGATCATCCGCTCACCTTCTTCGGTCCCTATAACGAGTTTGAAGGCACCGGCAAGGACATCGGCTTCCCGCTGCTCAGAGACCAGGGCAATTCCGCTTACATGCGCGACACCGGCGATCCGAAGACGACGGAAGGCGGCCAGATCGAGTGGGGCTACTACGAGACCACCAATCCCCGTCTCTGCCACCCGCGCGACATCCTTGAAAAGCATGAAGCCCGTCTCTCGCCCTCGCAACGCGACCTCGAGATGGAACAGATCCTCGAGCCGCTCGAGCGCGCCATGGAACTGACACCTATCCTCGGCGAACTCGGCTACAATGAGGGCCATTCCTTCAACGGCCTGTTGCAGGTTTCCGCTGCTGGCGGCCCATCCTGTGGCGAGAGCCAGAAGGTGCGCGGCCTTTGGTATTGCGTCGCCATCTGGGTGAAAGACGGTCCGGGCTACGGCAAGCTCATCGCCGATTGGATGACCGATGGCCGCACCGAGATCGACCACAACAGCATCGACTATGCGCGCTTCTATCCGCATCAGCTGACGGAAGAGTTTATCGAGAGCCGCTGCTATGAAGCCGCTCAGAAGATCTACTTCCCGGCCGTGCATACGCGCGAACCCTACGCCTCGAGCCGCAACGTCAAGCGCTCGCCTTTCTACGAGCGCGAGAAGGAGCTTGGCGGCTACTTCATGGAGCTCGGGGGCTGGGAGCGCGCGCATGGTTATGCTGCGAACGAGCATCTGCTGGAAAAATACGGCGATCGGGTGCCGGTACGTCAGAACGAGTGGGACAGCCGCCATTTCTGGCGCGTCTCCAACGCTGAGCATCTGGCGATGAGCGAGGACTGCGGTATTGTCAATCTCTCGCATTTCCACATGGTCGACATCGAGGGGCCTGATCATGTCGAGCTGTTGGAATGGCTGTGCGCCGCAAAGATCGGCGGCGATGGCAATATCGGCAAGGGTATCTACACCCACTTCCTCGACGACGAGGGCATGGTGCGCGCCGACTTTACCGTCATCCGCATGGCCGACCGCTGCCGGCTGATCAATGGTGCTGATGCCGGCCCGCGTGACTTCCACTATATGCGTCGCGTCGCCGAGGACCGGGGGCTTGACGTCACGATCACCGACGTCACCGAGAAGTTCATCACCATCGGCATCTGGGGTCCGAACGCCCGCGAGACGCTGAAGAAAGTGGTTGCCGATCCGGCCGGGCTCGATGCGGAAAACTTCCCCTTCGCTGCGATCAAGCAGATTGAGATCGGCGGCAAGCCCGTTACCGCTTTCCGTATCTCCTATGTCGGTGAGCAGGGCTGGGAACTGCACATGAAATACGAGGACGGCCTTGCCGTCTGGGATGCGTTGCGCTCTACTGGCGTGATGGCCTTCGGCGTCGAGACCTATGCGAACTCGCGTCGCATGGAAAAGAGCCTGCGCCTGCAGAATGCCGACCTTCTCACCCAGTACAATCTGATCGAGGCGGATCTCGCCCGTCCGAAGGTCAAGGAAGCCGACTTCCGTGGCAAGGCAAAGCATCTGGAGTACAAGGCCCGCGAACATCAGCCTGCCATGCTTTGCACGCTGGTCGTGACGGACAACACCGACAAAAATGGCGTCAAACGCTATCCTGTGGGTAATCTGCCCGTCATGGATCCGGAAACCGGCAAGGTGCTGATCGATGAGCTCGGCCGCCGTTCCTACACGACCTCTATCGCCTTTGGCCCGACGATCGGTAAGAACATCGCGCTTGCCTATCTGCCCTGGGCCTATTGCCAGGAAGGCCGCAAGCTGAACGTGGAATATTTCGCCGAGACCTATCCGGTCGAGGTTGTGAGCATCGGCTACAAGCCGCTGTATGACGCGGAAAACCTGAAGCCGAGAAGCTAAGCGGAGCAATCTGTATTCGGCTTCTCATGGCGTATGCATAAATCAACGCCGCCTGGATGAGACTATCGCCAGGCGGCGTTCATTTTTCCAGTCGTGGCCGCATCGATGTCAGTCGGATTCCGACACTTCGCTCGGATTGGCAAGCGGTAGCATGCCGCGATAGATGCTGGGGACGGAGCCTTCGATCGGGATCGCGCCGACGCTCCGGCGATAAAATTCCATCGGCCCGGCCCCGCCGATCACGCCATAGGCATAGCCCTGGGCATACATGTCCAGAAGCGTCGTCAGCAACAGAGCCTGGCCGACGCCCTTGCCGCGCATCGACGGATCGACGCCGGTCGGCCCGAAGAAGCCCTTCGCAGTTGCCTCATGGCAGGCAAAGCCAACCAGCACGCCATCCTTGACGGCGATAAAGCAGGCCGGCGGCTGGCGCATGGTGGCGGCCGTCGCCTCTGCTGCCCAGCCCGCGCCGAACCGCGGCTGGATCCAGGCGGTCAGAGCGCTGAGTTCCGGCGCCAGCACTCGGCGAATGACGATTCCCTCGCTGTCCATGCGCTTTTGCAGCACCGGGTCCGGCTTCAATTCGTAGAGCTTAACAAGCATGTCCATCGGTCTATCCTTTGCCGTCTCAGCCTTTCACCGCGCCTGCCGTCAAGCCGGCAACGATCCGCCTCTGGAAGAAAAGGACCACGATGATGAGGGGTAACGTCACGGTGACGGAGGCTGCCATGATCTGCCCGAAAGGATATTCGAAGCGGCTGGTGCCGGCAATCAGGCCGATGGCGACCGGCACGGTGCGGTTTTCGTCGGTGAGGGTGAAGGTGAGGGCGAAGAGGAATTCGTTCCAGGCGAGGATGAAGGCGAGGATGCCGGTGCTTGCAAGCGATGGGCCCATCAGCGGCAGAAGGATCTTCATGAGAATCCGGAAATGCGAGCAGCCGTCGATGATCGCCGCCTCTTCAAGCTCGCGCGGGAATTCGCGGATGAAGGTCGTCAGGATCCAGGTGGTAAACGGCACGGTTGACAGCAGATAGGTCAGTACCAGCGCGCCCGGGCGGTTGAAGAGCCCCATCCAGTTGATCAGCTCGAACATGCCGGAGAGCACGACCACCTGCGGGAAGATCGAGACCATCAGCACGATCATCAGCACCACGCGCCGCTGCGGAAAATCGATGCGGCCGAGCGCGTAGGCGGCGCTCAGCCCGATGACGAGCGACAGAAAGGTCGTTGTCGTGGCGACATAGACGGAGTTCAAAAGAGACCGCATGAACACCGGATTGTCGATCAGCTGCCGGTAGTAGGTGAAGTCGAAGGCTGGCAGAAGCGCCGAATGGTAAAGTGCTGCTCCCTGCTTGGTCGAGGAGACGAAAGCCCAGTAGTAGGGAAAGAGCGTGTAGAACAGCACGAACAGGAGAGCCACGATCTGCAGGCCCCTGACGCACCGCCGCCTCATTCGATAATAGGAGGACGACTTGCGCCGGGGTCTTTGGATGGTTTGCATGGTTGCGTCTGCCATCTGCGTCAGTGCCCCGCTGCCCGGTCGAGGCGAAGCACCCCGATGATGATGATTGCCACAAGTGCGACGAGCAGGAACACCCAGGTCGATGCGGCCGAGCCGACGCCGAGTTCCTGAAAGCTGATCAGCCTGTCGCGGGCGTAGATCGATACGGTCATGACATTCTCGTTGCTGGCGGCCATGACATAGGCAAGATCGAACATTCTGAGCGCGTCGAGCACGCGAAACAGCACCGCTACGCCGATGGCCGGCCGCAGCATCGGCAGGGTGATCGACCAGAAGCGTTTCCAGGCTGGAATGCCATCCACTTCAGCGGCCTCGAAGATCTCCGGCGAGATCAGCTGCAGGCCGGCGAGGATCAGAAGCACCATGAAGGGCGTGGTCATCCAGACATCGACGAAGATGACGGCGCCCATGATGAGCGAGCTGTTGGCCGTCCAGGCAATGCCATGGTCGATGAAGCCCAGTTCGATGAGGAGCTTGTTGATCACGCCGAACTGGTCGTTGAGCATCCATTCCCAAATCTTGGTGGAGACGACGACGGGGATCGCCCAGGGAACGAGAATGGCGGCGCGGGCAAGCCCCCGGCCGGGGATTGCTTCGTTGACGAGAAGCGCGATGGCGATCCCGAGCACGGTTTCGATCGCAACCGAGATCACGGTGAAGATGAGGGTATTTTTGACGGCGACCCACCAGCCGCGATCCTGGATGACCTCGATGAAATTATCGAGCCCGATCATCGAATAGGCCGAGGGATTGTCGAGATAGGCGTCCGTGAAGGCGAAGAAGAAGGTGCGGGCAAGTGGCCAGAGGGCGACGACCAGCATCACCACGATGATGGGAATGAGAAACAGCCATGCGGCCCGGTGATCCCGGCGGGCAAGTCGAGCGCTCATCGATCGCTTGCCTCCGGACTATCCAGCGCCAGGCGCTTACCCTCAACATCGAAGACAAACATGGCCGTGTCGGCAAAATCCAATCCGACCGGCTTGCCGATGAGATGCTGTGCAGGTGCTGTCGCAAGCCGGATCACCCAGATGACGTCATCCGCGATGCGGCAATAGCCGAAATGCTCGTGCCCCAGATCCTCGACACGCTCCAGCGTGCCGACGATGCGGCCCTCGAGCGCGTCGACGAGGCGCAGCGCTTCCGGGCGGATACCGATCGCGGCGACGGGCTCGGCTGATGCCTCTACCGCGGCACCGATGGAAAGGCCGCCGGGGCCTTCGATCCGGCCGGCACCCGCCGCCTGGCGCATGGCGACGGGCAGGAAGTTCATGCGCGGACTGCCGATAAACCCTGCCACGAAACGATTGTCAGGCACGTGGTAAAGCTCTTGCGGCGTCCCGATCTGCTCGATGCGGCCATGGTTGAGAACGACGATCCTGTCGGCGAGCGTCATGGCTTCCGACTGATCATGCGTCACATAGATCATCGTTGTCTTGAGATCGTCATGGAGCTTGGCGATCTCCATACGCATTTCCATCCGCAAGTCGGAATCGAGGTTGGAAAGCGGCTCGTCGAAAAGGAATATTTCCGGCTGGCGCACCAGTGCCCTGCCGATCGCCACGCGCTGGCGTTGGCCGCCTGAGAGTTCCCGTGGCCGGCGCTCGAGCAGATGATCGACCTTCAGCATGCGCGCGACCGACGCCACCTTCTGCCGGACGGCGTCGCGACCCATCCCCAGGGTTTCCAGGGCAAAGCCGATGTTGCGCGCGACGCTCATATGTGGATAGAGCGCATAGGACTGAAAGACGAATGCGACGCCGCGCTTGGAGGCGGGCACGTCGGTGACGTCATCACCCCCGATACTAACCACGCCCTTCGATGCGGAGATGAGCCCGGCGACGATGCGCAGGAGTGTGGACTTGCCGCAGCCGGAAGGGCCGACGAAGACGACGAATTCGCCGTCGTCGATCTGAAGATTGACGTCTTGAATGACGCTATGCGTACCAAAGCTCTTTGAAACGGATTCAAGCGAAACCGATGCCATATTACACCCGGGCCTTATGATCATGGAAGGCTCGCCACCTCCAGGCGGCGGCGAGACAGCGGCGCGTTTGGCCGGCGGGAAGACAGATCCTCCCGCCGCCGCTCAAGCTGGTGTCAGCGGCTTTCCTTGAGTTTTTCGAGCCGACCTGCAAGCGACGTCAGGCCCGGCTTGATGTCGGCACCGCCGGACAACATGTCGTGGACGGTGCGATAGAAGGCCTGCGACACTCTGTTGTAGCTGGTGCCGGTATAGCCGGACGGGCGCACGGCGCTGTCGGCGAAGGCCTGCTGGTTGTCCTTGAGGAAGGGGATCTTGGCCAGGATCTCCGGATCGCTGTAGAGCGCCGGGATGGACGGATTGACCGCATCCTTGAGCGCCCGCATCTTTTGCATGTCGGGGCCGGTGATGAAGTTGACGAAATCGGCGGCGACCTTCGGCTTGGCGGAGTATTTCGATACGCCGTAATACATCGGACCCAGGCAACCGCTGGACTTCTGGCCATCTTTACCGACCGGCAGCGGCATAACGCCGACCTTGTCGATGATGGCGCTTCCCGCCTGGTGCGATGTGCCCCAGACATAGGGCCAGTTGCGGTGGAAGACTGCGTTGCCGGATTCGAAGATCGCTCGCGATGCTTCCTCGTCATAGTTCAGCACGCCATCCGGGCTGATCGAGCCTATCCAGCCCTTGGCCTTGCCGATCGCTTCGGCGGCCTGGGGATTGTCGATCGTCACCTTGCCGTCGTCGGAAATGATCGTGCCGCCGCCATTCGAAGCGATCAGCTCGATGGCATCGCAGGTCAGCCCTTCATAGCTCTTTGCCTGCCAGGCATAGCCCCACATATCGGGATGGCCGGCAGCGCGCTCCTTGTCCTGGATTTCCTTGGCGGTGGCCGCCAGTTCATCCCAGGTCTTGGGTGGCTGCTTGCCGTATTTCTCCAGAAGATCCTTGCGATAGAACATCAGCCCGACATCCATGTAGGCGGGCATGGCGACGAGATTGCCGCCCAGTTTTGCGGCATTGAGCGTTGAGGCGAAATGTTTGTCCTGATCGGCCTGCGGGATCAGCGTCTTGAGGTCGAGCAGGTTGCTCTTGAACATGCCGAGCCAGATGACGTCGAGAAACAGGACGTCGACATCGGTCGATTTCGCCGCAAGCAGCTGCTGATAGAGCGGGATCGCATCGTCCAGCAGCGCGGGCATCTTGTTGATCTTCGCCTCGTTGCCTGTCTTCTCCTTCCAGGCATTGGCGACGTTGGTGCACAATTCGAATTCCGTCGGTGCGCAGAAGACGGAGATCGTCTCGGCATGGGCCGAGACCGTCCAGAGGCCTGCGCAGAGCGAGAGGGCAGCAAGGCTTTTCTTAAACATGAACTGTTCCCTTGATTGTGATAGTGCTTCGGCATCGTGCGGAACTCTACGGCTCCTTGACGTTAATAGGACTGGTTATGACCAGTCATGTCAATATGGACTTTCAAGAGATTTGCGTCAAAGATGGCAAAGGCCTGAATGAGGTCGCGAGGGAAACGGCATTTGAATACGAGCCAGAGCAAGGGAACGTTGATTGAAACACAAGACATGGTTGATCGAGGCGATCCGCGCCCGCTGCATAAGCAAGTGTACGAAGCCTTGCTGGCGTCCATTCGCGACGGCAAGCTTCCCTTGCGCGGCAAGCTGCCGTCCGAGCGCGAACTTGTCGATCTCTACAATGTGAGCCGCATCACGGTCCGCCATGCGATCCGCGAGTTGATCCAGCAAGGCGTGGTGCAAAGTCAGCCGGGCAAGGGGCTCTATGTCACCGAGCACGGCGGCGGCTTCGAGCTGCAGGTTCTGAAGAGTTTTACCAGCACCGCATTGGCCAACGGCCGCAATCCCGGCCATCGCCTGATCGAAGCGAGCATCGTTCGCGCACCGCTCGACATAAGCCGCCCGCTGTTCCTCGCGCCTGGTGCGGAGGTGGTCGTGCTGACCAGATTGCGTCTGATCGACAATATACCGGCGGTCATACAGACCGACTGGATTCCCGCCGGTCGCGTTGCCGGCCTTCTGGATCTCGATTGGGGTGTTGCCAACCGTTCTCTCTATGCGGAATTGCGCGAGCGCTACCGGATTTATCCCAAGCGTGGACAGACAACGCTGAGCGCACGCATCGCCACCGATGAAGAAACAGCTATTCTGGAGCTTACGCCGCCAGCCGCCGTTCTGACGGTTGACCAGATCGCCTTCGACGATCGCAATCGGCCGGTGAACATGACGGCTCTCGTGCACCATCCGGCCCGCTATCCGCTGACGCTGCTGCAGTCGGAAACCGGTGATTTCACGCAATATTGAACTGGTTGGCTCGACTGTAACCCGTCGCTATCGGATGGCTACGGGGCTCAGTTCGTCGCTACCCATTTGTGCCATTCGTCCTCGCTGCCATGGAAGGCATTGAGGTCGATCCGACCCTCGACGCCATGTGACAGGCCGGAGCCTGAGTATTGCCAGAACAGCCACTTGCGGCCCGGATAGACCTTTGACGGATGTTCGGCCACCGCACGCAGCCAGAAGGGGTGCTCGAGAAATGCACCCCTCAGATTGTCGCGATAGAAATCCGGTGCGGTATAGATGATCGGACGCTGACCGTAGTACCGTTCCAGCTTGTCCATGAAGGTCTGCATTTTTTCGAGGACGCGCTCGCGCGAGACGCGTTGCTTGCAGCTCGATTCGCCGTTCCACTCGACGTCGATCACCGGCGGCAGCGCGCCGGCTTCCCTCGGAACGTTGCGGATGAACCAGTCGGCCTGTTCGCCGGCGGTCCGGCACCAGTAGAAGAAGTGATAGGCACCGCGCTTCAGCCCGGCTTCCTTGGCCTTGCGCCAGTTCTGCTTGAACATGGGGTCGAGATGATCGCCACCATCGGTCGCTTTGATGTAGACGAAGTTTGCGCCCTGCGTTTGCAGCGTCTGCCAGTCGATATCGCCCTGCCAGCGGGAAACGTCGACACCGTGCACGGCAAGCTTTCTCGGCGAGGAGACGCCGAAATTGATCGGTTTGGCGTCGCGAAAGCGGCGGGCGTAGATCGGTGAACGCGCCTGCGGCGCTATGCTGCTGATCCTGGGGTTGGCGGGCATCAGCAAGGCCACCGGCCTTTCCGCGGGAAGCGGGGTGCTCTCCGCCTTGCTCACAGATAGGAACGCCTGCGGGCGCGGGCCTAGCGCCGGCGAAGCGTATAGGCCTTGCTGCTGTTCCGCCTGCGCGATCACCTCGCCGATGCTGACCGAAGGGACGGGGCCGCTTGCCCGGGTAATGGAATTCGTCGTTTCGGCTGATGGCAGCCCGGCCGCGAGGTCGCCCGCACCGGAACTGGTGGAGCAACCTGACAATGCCAGGGAGGCAAGAAGGATTGCTGATACAGCCGAAATACGCATAGGAGCCCGCACGCAAAACAAGGATCGACAGCACAATCGATGCCGTCGGGAGTTCACCAGCACGTATTGCTAACGGACAATTACCAAAAAAGACTGAATCCAATCTTTACGGACTCGTTTTTAGGCGCGAGCCGGGCCGGCATGGTGGCCATCGAGGCAGCATGCCAGCCCTACCGATCACTCAGGCAAAGGCATAGGAGCCATCAGGGCGTTTCGGGACACGGCGCTGCCAATGGATGTAGCCTTCCTCTTCCATCGCCTTTTCGTCCATCTCGACACCCCAGCCGGGCCTGTCCGGCCTGAGTTCCAGATAGCCGTCCTTCGGCAGATAGGGGTCGACGACATAGCGCGTCTCGCCCTGTCGCTTTTCGATATCCTTGCCGCCATAGACATAGGCTTGGCCCTTGGGCAGCCGGTATTCGAGGATGCGGAAGTTCTGCGTGGCGGCCGAAAAGTGAACGTTTACGGCGGTCGCCAGCGGCCCCATCGGATTGTGCGGCGCCACGCCGACGAAATAGGCTTCGGCGAGGGTCGCGATGCGCCGCATTTCGCTGATGCCGCCGACGACGCAGATATCGGGCTGGATCAGATCGGCACCCTTGACCTGAAGCAGGCGCAGGAATTCGTTGCGATTGTAGAGCGACTCGCCGGTTGCGAGTACGCAGTTCAGCCCCTGCTTGAGGTCGCCCCACATGTCGATGTTTTCCGGACGTAGCGGCTCCTCGTAAAACAGCGGATCGTAGGGTGCCAGCGCATTGCCGAGCTGCCTTGCGGCGATCGGCTCGAAAATCTGCGCATGGGCATCGAAGGCGATCTCGTAGTCGTCGCGCACGGTCTCGCGCAGCGAGCGGAAATAATCCGCCGACGCCTTGACGACATTGCCCCAGCGATGGGCGTGGATGTCGACACGCCAGGGGCTGAGCTTGAAGGCGGTAAAACCCCATTCCGCGTTGAGACGATCGAATTCGTCGCGGGCGGCCGGTGCATCCGGCGCGGTATAGACGCCGGCATAGACCTTGACGCGGTCACGGACGGCGCCGCCGAGCAGTTTGTAGACCGGAACATTCGCGGCCTTGGCGGAGAGGTCCCACAGGCAATGGTCGAGCGCGGAGATGGCGGAAAGGCCGAGCGCGCCGGGCGGGAAGCGGCTTTGCTGGATGAGCAGGTTCACCAGATAGTCGACCCGCGTCGGGTCTTGGCCGGAAATGAAACCGTAGAGATAATCAAGAATGGGTGGCAGTGCCTTGTCGGGACCGTGATTGTAGCATTCGCCCCAGCCCGTCAGGCCGTCATCCGTGTCGAGTGCGACGATAACGCGGGGGCGGTCCTTGTCCCGGGTCATGAAAACCCGCATGCGGTCGATCTTCATCTGTCTGTCCTTCTATCGATTGCGACAATCATGGTGCGGAAGGGAGCTCCGCACATGAGGGGTATCGGCGCGATCGTCATCACGCGGCGCTTCCATTTTTCAGGACGTCCGGTTCGACGTAGCGGAAGCGGCGCGAATGATCGCGATCGCGCGGATCTGGGCGGGGAATGGCGGAGATGAGTGCTTGCGTATAGGCGTGCTCGGGCGTGTTACAGACCTTGTCCGCATCGCCGACTTCGACAAGCCGGCCCTTGTACATCACGCCGACACGGTCGCACATGTAGCGGATGACGCCGATGTCGTGGCTGATGAAGATATAAGCGAGGCCGAGCTTGTCCTGCAGCCGCATCAAGAGGTCGAGCACCTGGGAGCGAACCGATACGTCCAGCGCCGAGGTCGCCTCGTCGGCGACGATGATGCGCGGATTGAGGGTGATGGCGCGGGCAATGCCGATGCGCTGGCGCTGGCCGCCGGAAAAAGCATGCGGATATCGTTCGCGCGTCTTCGGGTCGAGGCCTACCTGCTCCATCAGGTCGCAAACGCGCTCATCGAGGGCTCGACCCTTGGCGATGCCGTTGACGAACAGCGGCTCGCCGATGATCTGTGAAACGGTCATGCGCGGATTGAGGGAACCGAAGGGGTCCTGAAAGACCATGCGCAATTCGCGCCGCGCAGCCGCGAGACTTTCTCCCTTCGCGGTCGCCAGATCGACGATGCCGCCATCGGCGCGGCGATAGAGAATCTCGCCCGCTGTCGGATCGAGTAGGCGCATGATCGAGCGGCCCATGGTGGTCTTGCCCGAGCCGCTTTCGCCGACGATCCCCAGCGTTTCGCCCGGGAGCAGCGATATGGAGATATCGTCGAGCGCCCTGACTTCGCCGAAGGCCATCGACACATTGCGCAGCTCGAGAATGGGCGCTGCCGTCCTGTCGAGCGGTGGCCGCGCCAGCCTGATTTCGGCCTTCTCCTCGAGCTTCAGGACAGAGCCGATCAGCATGCGCGTATAGTCGTCCTTCGGCGCATGGAAGATCTGCTCGACCGACGCATATTCCTTGGCGACGCCATTGTGCATGACCAGCACGTCATCGGCGATCTGCGCCACGACGCCCATGTCATGGGTGATGAACAGCACCGCCATGCCGTAGGCCTTTTGCAGCCGGGCAATCAGGTCGAGGATTTCGGCCTGGGTGGTCACATCGAGTGCCGTGGTCGGCTCGTCGGCGATCAGAAGCTGCGGTTTGCAGGCGAGCGCCATGGCGATCATGGCGCGCTGGCGCATGCCGCCCGAATACTGAAACGTATATCGATCCACCGCTTTGTCGGGGGAAGGAATCTCCACCTGGCCAAGCAGCGATATGGCTTCAGCGCGGGCTTCCGCCTTACTCATCTTGGTGTGAAGGCGAAGCGCCTCGATGATCTGGTCGCCGACCGTGTGCACCGGCGAGAGCGAGGCCATCGGCTCCTGGAAGATCATCGCGATGTCACGGCCGCGGATGGCGCGGATCTGGCGGCCGCGCGGATTGAGGCCGACGATATCGGTGGAGCTTCCGTCCGAACCGTTGAGGATGATGGAGCCGCTGGCGATGCGGCCGGGCGCATCGACGATCTGCAGGATGGAGCGCGCCGTCACCGATTTGCCGGAGCCGCTCTCGCCGACGACGCAGAGTGTCTTTCCCGGCTCGATCGAAAAGGAGAGGTTGTCGACCGCGCGGAAATTGCCGGTACGCAAGGGAAAGTCGACGCTGAGGTTCTTCACCTGCAGAAGCGGCCTGACGCCAGTCATGGAAACGATATCGGTCATGCCGGCCTCATTTGTTATAGGGGTCGGCCGCATCGCGCAGGCCATCGCCGAGAAGGTTGAGCGCCATGACGGCGATGACGACGGCAAGGCCCGGCATGAAGAGCCATGGCGCCGTGGCGATCGAGCGGATGTTCTGGGCCTCTCGCAGCAATACGCCCCAGGAGATGGTCGGCGGCTGCAGGCCAAGCCCCAGGAAAGAGAGCGACGTCTCCGCCAGGATCATCGCCGGCACGGCGAGTGTGATCGAGGCGATGATATGGCTGGCAAAGCTCGGCAGCATGTGACGAAAGATGATCCGGCTCTCGCGAGCGCCGTCGAGCCTTGCCGCGGCCACGAATTCTTCGGTGCGAAGCGACAGGAAGCGGCCCCGAACGACGCGGGCGAGCTGCGCCCAGCCGGTCAATGACAGGATGATGGTGATCATCATATATTGCAGTGCCGCGGGCCAGCCCTGCGGCAGGGCTGCTGCCATGGCGAGCCAGATCGGGATCGTCGGCAGCGACAGCACGAAGTCGATCAGCCGCTGGATGAAGAAATCGAGACGGCCGCCGTAATAGCCGGAAATGCCGCCGAGCACGATGCCGAGCAAAAGCGAGAAGAAGACGCCGACAAGACCGATCGACAGCGAGATCTGCGCACCCTGTACCGTCCGGCTGAAGACATCGCGACCAAGCCGGTCGGCGCCGAAGAGCAGGAGAGGAGTGCTCTTGTCGGAGGAGGCGAGCAGATGGATGTTGGAGTTGAAAAGACCCAGCACCGAATATTCGTAGCCGCGCCCGAACAGGCTGACATCGACCCGCTTTGTTGTGTCTTCCTTGAAGATGGCGGCCAGGGTTTCCGGGTCGCGGGTCAGTTTCAGCGGATAATAGTGCAGGCCGAGAGAAAAGCCGTTGCTTGTATCGATGAGATGCAATTTCTGAGGCGGATGAAAGGTCGCGCGTGCATTTTGCAAAGTCGGATCGTTGATGGCGAAAAAGCCCGGGATGATGGCGACGATGTACATGATGACGGTGACGACGAGGGCCACCATGGCAAGCTTGTGCCGGCGGAAGGCCCACCAGATCAGCTGCCATTGTGAGGCCACGGCGGCGCGGTCCGGCTGAATGTTTGTGACGGCGATGTCGGCCATGGGCGGCTCCTATTCCAACCGGATGCGGGGATCGACCAGCGCGAGCAGGATGTCGCTGATCAGCGAGCCGATCAGCGTCAACGCGCAGATCAAAAGCACGAAGGCGCCGGCGAGATACATGTCCTGCGCCATCAGCGACTGCAGCAGCAACGGTCCCGCCGTCGGCAGATTGAGGACGATGGCGACGACGACTGAGCCGGAAATCAGGTTGGGCAGCAGCCAGGCGATCGTCGAGATAAACGGATTGAGGGCGATCCTGAGTGGGTATTTCACCAGCAGCCGGAACTCGGAAAGCCCCTTCGCTCGCGCCGTCGTCACATAGGGTTTCGGCAGTTCGTCGAGCATGTTGGCGCGCATGACGCGGATCAGGCTTGCCGTCGAGGAGACGGCAAGGATGATGACCGGCAGCCATAGATGCGACAGGAGGTCGAGCATCTTGGCAATGCTCCACGGCGCGGTTTCGAACTCAGAGGAAAACAGGCCACCGACATCCTGGCCGAATTCCACGGCCGCGACATACATCAGCACCAGCGCCAGCAGGAAGGACGGAATGGCAAGACCGAGGAAGGTGAAGGCGGTAAAGAGATAGTCACCGATCGAATATTTCTTGACGGCGGAATAGACGCCGATCGGCAGCGCAATCCCCCAGGTGGCGATCAGTGTCGCAAGCGCTAGGACCAGCGTCAGCGCCATCCGCTCCCAGATCAGGCCCGAGACCGGCTGTTGCCATTCAAAGGAAATGCCGAAATCGCCGCGCGACAGGATGCCCCATATCCATTTGATATATTGCACGATCATCGGCTGATCGAGGCCGAAGCGCTCGCGCAATTGCGCCGCGGTATTCTGATCGACGACCTCGTTCGAGGAGGCGAGCGTGGCGATATAGGTCGTCACGTAATCGCCCGGCGGCAATTGGATCAGCACGAAGGCGAGGAAGCTGATCGCGAAGAGCGATGGGACCATCCACAGAAGGCGTTTGGTGATGAAGACCAGCATGAAACGTCCCTATCCCTGCATGGAACGCCGCTCTTCGAAACTGGTGGACCTAAGAAGGCCCATCATTGGCGTCGAGTGGCGCGCTTGAAAATGGCGCCGCCCGTCGGGGCGGCGCCGGGTCGGCAAAATCAGCTCGTGAAGGTGAACTGCTGCGGCAGCGCCGGCCCCGGATTCGGCCACGACCAGCTGTCCGGCTGCTTCTCCGGCACGTTGCGCAGATTGTTGCGGATAATGCCGAAGCCACCCACGGCAAGGCAGAGACCGACGGTCTCGAATTCCTCGGCGGCGATATCGAAAATCTGCTTCATGGCCGCGCCGCGCTTGTCGAGGTCGGCGGTTGAGCGTGCTTCATCGAAGAGCTTCATGCGCTTCTTCTGGCTTTCCGGCGGCTCCTCGCCCTGCTTGCCGTTCGAGGTGTACCACACCGACCAAGGAATGGCGTAACGCGAGCCTTGCGGATGGAAGGCGAAGAAGTCGCGCGGGTCGAGCATCGGATCGAGCCCGCCAGGCCCGGGCCAGACCTGTGCGTCATGGGCATTGTCGTCACCGCGCGTATAGTAGAGCGCGCGCTCGATCGTGTTGACCTTCATGTCGATGCCGATCTGCGCCCAATGCGCCTTGACCACCTCCAGCGCATCGACCAGGTCGGGATAAAGCGTTGGGATGACGTCGACGGCAAAGAAGATCTTCTGGCCGTCCGGTCTCAGACGGAAACCGTTGCCGTCCTTCTTGTCGTAGCCCGCCTTGTCCAGCAGTGCGCCCGCCTTGTCGGCATCGTAGTCGGTGAACTGGCGCGCGAGTTTCTCGTGATACCAGGGATGTTCGGGACGCGGTCCGGCCTGATAGCCCTCGCTCTGGCCGAAATAGACGATGTCGATCACTTCCTGCCGGTTGATCCCCAGCGACAGCGCTTGCCGGAACGACTTGTCCGCGAACATCTTGCGCATGGCCGGGTCTTTGTGCGTGATGTTGAAGTAGATCTGGCATTGCTGCGAGGTGGAGGGCACGAGCGTCAAAAGCCGGTAATCGCCCTTCTTCATGTTTTGCGAGAGCGTCGGCTTGTTGGCCAGCACGCTGATATGGCGCTCCTGAATGTCGATCTTTCCCGAGATGACGTTCAGCATCAGGGATTCGACGTCCTGCGAAATGCCGAAGTTGATCTCGTCGATATAGGGAAGCTGATTGCCCGCGGTGTCGACCTGCCAGAAATAAGGGTTGCGGGTCATGACGACGCGTGTGGCACCGCCGGTATAGGGCTCTTTGACGACCCAGGGATCGAGCGTCGGCTTGTCGACATTGCCCCATCGCGACGGGATCTCGATATCGCCGCAGCGCGCCCGGAAAAGCTCGGGCCAGCTGCTGGCGCCCGCTTTCTTCGCGTCTTCGGCGGCGTTCGGATTGTATTTCGGCAGGAACTGGCTGCAGTAATGTTTCGGAAACAGCGTCGGATGCTGGCCGAGCGGTGTCGCGAGGTTTTCCAGATAGAGTGCATTGGGTGCGGCAAAGGTGAATTTCACCGTGAAGTCGTCGATCTTCTCGACATTGACCACCTTGCCCGCAACAGACAATTGCGCAGGTGCTGCGCTATAAAGATCTGTGTTCTTGACGCAATCCTCGATCGCGAAAACGACGTCGTCGGCGGTAAAGGGATGGCCGTCCGACCAGCGAGCGCCCTCGATCAGGTGGAAGGTGAATTGCGAGGCGTCGTCATTGACATCCCAGCGCTCGGCAAGATTGGGCAGAACCTTGGTGAATTCCATGTTCCAGCGCACGAGGCTCTGATTGCCCACCATGCGCAGGATGCCGTTGTGGTCCGACGAACCTCTGAGACCGCGACGAAGGGTTCCGCCATAGGTGCCGACCTTCTCGAAAGGTGTCACGACCATCGGCTTTTTCGGCAGCCGGTCGGCGAGCGGCGGCAGCTTTCCGCCCTTCACGAGATCTGCCAATGCCGGGGCTTCGCCGCCTGCGGCAGCGGCTCGACCGGCAAGGGACAGGGCCGCAACGCCCGCCATGCCCCCGAGAACGGCGCGACGTGTCACGCCGCGAGACAATATTTTATCGCGCATCCATATCCCTCCCGTTTGATGCCGGCACGACTTTGTCTGAACCGGTGCGACAAGCTCCCGACCCGTCGCAAGGCGTCCTCTTGGCGCCGCGAGCAGACCATAGATATGTTCTCAGATAATTACAAGAGTTGACAGATATTAACAGATTTAGTAGCCCTGCCGCCTAGGGAATGGACTGAAGCCCGTCGCTGGGCGGTAAAACAAAGGATGATGATGACATTGTCGACGGTCACTGCACCGGACGGGGGCGCGACGCGCTTCGGCGACATCATCTACGAGAAGATCGTGGGCATGATCGCGGACGGAAACTTCCCGGTGAACGAAAGATTGCCGTCGGAGGAAAAGCTTGCCGTCATGTTCGGGGCGTCGAGGCCGGTCATCCGCGAAGCGTTGGAGCGCCTGAGGGGCGACGGCCTGATCGTCTCGCGCAAGGGGTCCGGCTCCTATGTGCGGCAACGACCGGATTCGTCGGTGCTGAAGATGGTGCCGGTTGGCTCCTTGGCCGATGTGCAACGGTTTTTCGAATTTCGCGCCGGCCTCGAGGCGGAAGCGGCAGAACTTGCCGCGCGCAACTGGCAGCAGGCGGATAAGGAGCGGATCACCGCCGCCCTTCTCAACATCGAGCAATGTTTGAGCGACGGCAAGCTCGGCGCCGAGGAGGATCAGGCGCTGCACGACGCGATCGCGATGGCAACCGGAAACCAGTTTCACATCACGCTTCGCGAATGGTTCAAGCCGCATTTCGCCATCGGGCATTCCGTCACGCGAAGCCTGAGCCTCAAGCGCACGCCCGAACAGATACGCACCGTCCAGGACGAACATGCGGTGATCGTCAAGGCGATCTTCGAACGGCAGGAGACCGAGGCGCATGATGCGATGAAGCGGCACATATTGAACGCTCGTGCCCGGATGTTCCAGGGGGTCTGAGCAGCAGTGGGAGGAAGGGATGATGCGGCGACCGGCCGTGACCGCTGCCGCCACCCTTCCATTTCGATCATCGGTTAAGAGCTAGCAAGGGGAAGAAGATGAGTATCGCAACTATTCGCCAGGCGCTGAAAGGTGTGTCGGGCGTTCCCGTGACGGCCTATGACGATAGGGGTGAGGTCGAACCGCGGATTACGGCGAAGGTCTATCATCGGGTCGCCGCTGCCGGCATCCACAATATCGTCGCGGCGGGAAATACCGGTGAGTTCTACGCCCTGACACCGGAGGAAATCCGTCACGTCCACGAGGCGGCAGTTGCAGGCGTCGACGGCAAGGCGCCGGTGACCGCGGCGATCGGGAGATCTCTGCGCGAGGCGATCGCGATGGCAAAGAATGCCGCTGTGATCGGCGCATCCGCGGTCATGTCGCATCAGCCCGTCGATCCCTTTGCCGCCCCGGCAGCCCAGATTGACTATTTCTGCGATCTTGCGGAGGCCTCGCCTTTGCCGCTGGTCGCCTATGTGCGCGCCGACGGTTTCAGCGTCGACGACATGGTGCGCCTTGCCGGCCACACCAACATTGCCGGCATCAAGTTCGCGACAACGGATCTGATGCTTCTCTCGAGGTCTATCGCGGCTTCTGATCCGGCCGGCGCGCTTTTCGTCTGCGGTCTCGCTGAGAGCTGGGCGCCGACCTTCACCGCCGCCGGCGCACGCGGCTTCACCTCCGGTCTGGTCAATGTCGCGCCGCAATTGTCGCTTGCCGTCCTCGATGCGCTGGACAGGGGCGATTTCGCGGCTGCGCGCGCAATCGTCAACAAGCTCGAGCCGTTCGAACGCATGCGTACGAAATTCCGCAATGGCGCCAACGTCACGGTGGTGAAGGAGGCGGTGACCTATTCGGGTCTCAATGTCGGCCCCGTGCGCGTGCCGGGATTGCCGCAGCTTGATCAGAAAGATCGGGAGGAACTGCATCGTCTGCTGAAGGACTGGGAGGGGTAGGCGTACCCAGCCTGTCCGGCGCTACAGACTGTAAAAGGCGTGGGCGCTGCCCGCGCGATAAGATTGGGAGGTCTTGAAATGTTGAAGAGCTTGCTGACATCCGTCGCAATCGCCAGTGCCTTGATTACCGCGCAGCCGACCTGGGCGGCGTCTCCACCGAACATGCTGGTGATCGGCACCAACCTCACTGGCATCCGCACACTCGACCCGGCACAGAACAATGCCCGCACGGTGTCCGAGCTGATCTCCAATCTCTACGACAATCTGGTGCAGCTCTCCCCAGACAACCTCCAGACGCTGAAGCCGATGCTCGCGACGAAATGGAGCGTTTCGCCCGACGGCAAGGTCATCACGCTCACGCTGCGCGACGATGCCGTCTTCCAGAGCGGCAATCCGGTCACGGCGGAAGACGCCGCATGGTCCATTCAGCGCGTCATCAAGATGGGGCAGGTCGGCTCAACCGATATCGCGCCCTGGGGCTTCACGGCCGAGAATGTCGACAAGTTGATCCGCGCCAAGGATGACCACACGCTGGAGATCGAGCTGCCGCAGGCCGTCAATACCGATCTCGTGCTCTATTCGCTTGCCGGCTCGTCGATCGGCATCATCGACAAGAAGACGGCTCTGTCGCATGAGGCCAATGGCGATTTCGGCGGCACATGGCTTTCAGCCAATTCCGCTGGCAGCGGACCGTTTGCGCTCGCGCAGTGGCGGCCGAACGATGTCGCGATCTTCAATGCCCGCAAGAACTATTGGGGCGGTGCTCCGGCCATGACGCGCGTCGTCGCCCGTCACATACCGGAATCTGGCAATCTGCGACTACAAATCGAAGCCGGCGACGTCGATATCGGGCAATATGTTTCAAGTGGCGATCTCGATGCGCTCGCCACCAACAAGGCCGTGGTGATCGACAATGTGCCGGGGCTCGGCTTCTACTATATCGCGCTCAACCAGAAGGATCCGGACCTGCAGAAACCCAAGGTCCGCGAGGCGTTCCAGCATGCCTTCGACTGGAAGGCGATCTCCGACAATATCATGCGCTACACCGGCTTCCCCTGGCAGTCGATGATCCCACGCGGCATGATCGGCGCGCCGGAAAATGCGACATCGCGCTATGATTACGATCCGGCCAAGGCCAAACAATTGCTAGCCGAGGCGGGCTATCCGAACGGTCTGAAAAAGGTGCTCAATCCATCAGGAGCGGCGGCGTTGCCCTTCACCGAGGCACTGCAGGCAAGCGCCCGTGTCGCCGGGATCGATCTCGATCTGGTGCCGGGCGAATTCATTCCCGCGTTCCGCGAGCGCAAATACCAGGTCCTGTTCGGCAATTCCGGCGCCCGGCTCCCCGATCCTTTCGCTGTTGCCACGCAATATGCCTACAATCCTGACAACAGCGACGAGGCGCGTCTCGGCAGCTACTATCTCTGGCGGGCCGGCATGAAGGTGGACGAGCTCAACACACTGGTCGACCAATCGATGAAGGAGCGCGATACCGCCAAGCGTACCGACCTCTTCAAGAAGATGGATGGCATCTATGGCGGCATGGATTCCCCGCTGATCATTTTCTTCCAGCGTACCGACCCCTATGTCATGCGCGCCAACGTCAAGGGCTATCACGGGCATACGACATGGTCGACGCGCTGGCATGACGTGACGAAGGAGTAATCGCCCGTGACGAGCGCTGAGCTGACATCGAAACGCGATTCCCGCGGCAGTATGGATCTGGATGCATTCGCGGATACGCCGCCCCATCCGCTGATCGCCCTCCTGCGGCGATTGGCGGGCCGTGTCGTGGCGATCGTTACCACGCTGCTCGGTCTGCTGTTCCTCACCTTTTCGATGGGGCGCTTGCTTCCCGCCGACCCGGTGCTTGCCATCACCGGATCGGAGGTGAGCAAGGCGGTTTATGATCGCGTCTATAACGAGCTTGGGCTCGGCGAGCCGATCTGGATGCAGTTCCTCACCTATGTGGGGAAGATCGCGACCGGCGACCTCGGCACCTCGGCCACGACCGGCCAGCCCATACTGACCGACCTCATGAGTATTTTCCCGGCGACCATCGAGCTTGCCATCATCGCCATGATCATCGGCATCCTCGTTGGCATTCCGCTTGGCATTACCGCGGCCGTTCGGCGTGGCACAATCCTCGATCACATCGCGCGCATCGTTGCCCTTGCCGGTCATTCCATCCCAATCTTCTGGATGGGGTTGATGGCGCTCTTTATCTTCTACGCCAAGCTCCAGCTCGTCGGTGCCTCGGGCCGTGTCGACGTCCTGTACGAGGGGCTGGTGACGCCGGTCACCGGATTTCTGCTGATCGATTCCGCCATGCAAAGCCAATGGGATGTGTTCCAGAGCGCGCTCAATCACATCATCCTGCCGGGCGCGATCCTCGGCTATTATTCCGTCGCCTATATCTGCCGCATGTCTCGCAGCTTCATGCTGGAGCAGCTCGGCCAGGAATATATCGTCACGGCCAGGGCAAAGGGGCTGGGACGTCGCAAAGTCGTCTGGCGCCATGCCTTCCGGAATATCCGCGTGCAATTGCTGACGATCATGGCACTGACCTTCGGCGGCCTGCTGGAAGGCGCGGTGCTGATCGAGACCGTATTCGGTTGGCCCGGCCTCGGCCAGTATCTGACGCGCGGGTTGCAGATGAACGACATGAACGTCGTCATGGGTGCGGTCCTGACCATCGGCGCCGTCTTCCTCACCATCAACATCATTTCGGATGTGCTGTATCGCATTCTTGATCCAAGGACACGGTGACGCCGATGACGATCTCTGCCGAACACACAGATCACGCTAGCGGCAACGGCTTTCGCAAATGGCTGCTCGCACCGGAGCCCCAGGGCTGGTTCCAGTCGTCCGTGCAGCAATTCCATCAGGGTTGGCTGAAGTTCCGCCTGCATCCACTCGGCCTTGTCGGGCTTGCCATCATCGTCCTGCTGATCCTCGTGGCCGTCGCCGCGCCCCTGCTGACGCGGTATGATCCGATCGTTCAGGACATGGCGGGACGGCTTGCGCCGCCATCGGCGGAGCATTGGCTCGGCACGGACAATTTCGGCCGCGATGTCTTTTCCCGCATCGTCTATGGCGGGCGCACGACGCTCTATATCATCATGCTCGTCTCGGTCATCGTCGCGCCCTTGGGGCTGCTGATCGGCACCTGCTCCGGCTATTTCGGGGGGATTGTCGATGAAATCCTGATGCGGATCACCGACATCTTCCTGTCCTTTCCCGGCCTGGTGCTGGCGCTGGGGTTCGCGGCGGCGCTTGGCCCCGGCATCACCAATGCGATCATTGCGATTTCGCTGACGGCCTGGCCGCCGATCGCCCGGCTTGCCCGTGCCGAAACGCTCAGCCTGCGCAAAGCGGATTTCATCGCCGCCGTGCGCCTGCAGGGCGCGACGCCCTTGGCGATCATCACCCGCCACATCCTGCCAATGTGTATCCCCTCGGTGATCGTGCGCGTGACCCTCAACATGGCCGGCATCATCATCACCGCCGCAGGCCTCGGCTTTCTGGGCCTCGGCGCGCAGCCGCCCTGGCCGGAATGGGGGTCGATGGCGGCCACTGGTCGCGAGTTCATGCTCGACAGCCCCTGGGTCATCGCGGCACCGGGCATCGCCATCGCGCTGGTGAGCCTTGCCTTCAACCTCGTCGGCGATGCGCTGCGCGATGTTCTTGATCCGAGAGGTGCGGAATGAGCTCTTCTCTCATCGATATCGACAATCTCGAGATCGCCTTCGGCGGCGGCTCCGTGCGAGCCGTACGTGGCGTCAGTTTTTCGCTCGGGCAGGAAAAGCTCGGGATCGTCGGCGAATCCGGTTCGGGCAAGTCGACGGTCGGTCGTGCCATCATGCGGCTGCTGCCGCCGACCGCGATGGTCAGCGCCGAGCGGATGAGTTTTCGCGATGTGGATCTGCTGAAGGTGGACGAGCGTCAGATGATGACGATCCGCGGGCGGCGGATCGGGCTCATCCTGCAGGATCCGAAATATTCGCTCAATCCGGTCATGCGGATCGGAGAGCAGATCGCCGAGACCTACCGTCTTCACTATCCCAAGGCGAGCGCGAAGCAGGCTTACGGCCAAACGCTCGAAATGCTCGACGCTGTGAAGATCCGTGATGTCGAACGGGTGGCCCGGCTCTATCCGCACGAAATATCGGGCGGCATGGGCCAGCGCGTGATGATTGCCATGATGCTGATTGCCGAGCCCGAAGTCCTGATTGCCGATGAGCCGACATCCGCGCTCGATGTCACGGTGCGACTGGAAATCCTCGCCCTGCTGGACGAGCTTGTCGCGCGGCGCAATCTCGGCCTGATTTTCATCAGCCACGACCTGAACCTTGTGCGGAATTTCTGTGACCGTGTGCTGATCATGTATGCCGGGCGGGTCGTCGAGGTCCTTGAGGCGCGGGACCTCGACAAGGCCAGGCACCCCTATACGCAAGGCCTGCTCGCCTCGCTGCCGTCGATCGACGATCCGCCGGCCCGGCTGCCGATCTTGAAGCGTGATCCGTCCTGGCTCGACGGCAAGATCTTGGAGAGAACGCGATGATCGAAATCGACAATCTCACCATCCGTTTCGCCGCTGGCCAGAGGCCGGTTGTCAGGAGCGTCAGCTTCGGCGTCGAGAAGGGCACGGCCTTCGGCCTGGTCGGTGAATCCGGCTGCGGAAAATCCACCGTCCTGCGCGCCATCTCCGGTCTCAATCCGAATTACCAAGGCAGCATCGAGCTGGACGGCGACATTCTGGATCGACAGCGTAATCGGCCGTTCTTCCGCCGGGTGCAGATGGTGTTTCAGGATCCCTACGGATCGCTCCATCCGCGCAAGACCATCCGCTCGCAGCTCAAGGAGCCGCTCCGCAACCAGGGGATTGCCACCGGCTCGATGGATGTCGATGCTCTGCTGCGCTCCGTCGGTCTCGATCCGTCGCTCAGCTACCGGTTTCCGCATCAGCTTTCCGGTGGACAACGCCAGCGCGTCGCCATCGCCCGCGCTCTAGTCCTCAACCCCGCCGTCCTGCTGCTCGACGAACCCACCTCCGCACTCGACGTTTCGGTTCAGGCCGAGATCCTCAACCTTCTGGACGATCTGCGCCGGGAGCGCGGCCTGACCTATCTGCTCGTCAGCCACGATCTCGCTGTCGTCTCCCATATGTGCAGCCGCGTTGCCATCATGGAGGCCGGGGAGATCGTCGAAGAGGTCGATATCGAAAGGCTGCGAAAGGGAGAGGTCGAACACCCCTATTCGCAGCGCCTGCTGCGGGCGAGCCGAATGTATGGCAAGCAGCGGGAGGTTCTTGCGTGAGAGCCAAGGCAAAATTCTTGCCAATTTTTGCTAAACTCGCTACTGTGTCGATATGAGCACAATGAATATTTCTCTGCCAGAAAGCCTCAAGAGTTTCGTCGACGAGCAGGTCTCGGGGCGTGGGTACGGTACGAGCAGTGAATATGTCGAGGAATTGATCCGCAAGGATCAAGATCGTCTTAGCCTGCGCAAACTGTTGTTGGACGGAGCGTCATCCGCTGCGACAGAACCGGTTGACGCAGACTATTTCAATAGCTTGCGTGATCGAGCACGCGGCCTGCGAAGCAAGTGAGCAGCAAGGCAGTTATCCCGCGAGAGTTGGCTCGCCGCGACGTTGAAGCAGCCGTGGACCATTATTCGCGCGAAGCCGGAATAGAGGTCGCGCTGGGCTTCGTCGATGCTCTACAGGCGGCCTATGATCAAATCGCCGATCATTCGGGTTCCGGATCTCTACGATATGCCTATGAACTAGGGATAGCTGACCTCCGGAGCATTCCGTTGCAACGATATCCATACCTCGTCTTCTATCGCGACCAGTCAACGCATATCGACGTTTGGCGCGTGCTTCACGCCAAACGGGACATCCCACGATGGATGCATGAACCGGATCATTCTTAGTCGTTCGAATGGTCAGTCCTGATCTCAGGCCACAGCGGCTCAGTCGCCGTCAGCAGGGCCGGCGTCCCGGCTGCGATCCACGGGATATGGCTTTCAGAATCTTCACCGATCCGCACCTCGAGACCGGCTTCGTGGGCAAGTACCGCACCGCCGGCGATGTCCCACATCGTCGTAACCTTCTGCAAGTGTCCGTCGAAAATGCCGCGTGCGGCAAAGACGAGGGAGACGGATGTCGAGTGGAAGGCTTCGACGACCCAGCCGGCGCGCCTCAACCCCACTTGAAACCTGGCGGCATCGTCGAAATCCTCCGCGGGGTTGTCGCCAAGCGACATGACGCGGACGTCCTCCAAGGGGCTGGTGCGGGCAAGCGGCTTGCCGTTCATCAGCAGGCCGGTGCCATCGGCGGCGGCATAGATCTCGCCCATGACTGGCATGGCAACGACGCCGAGTTCGGGGCGGCCGTCGCGCACGAAGCCAAGCGAGATCCCCCAAAGCGGTGAACCACGCAGGAAGTTCGAGGTGCCGTCGATCGGGTCGATGATCCAGTACGCGCCGTCCGACTGTCCGCCGAATTCCTCACCGACGATCGCTTCGCCGGGAAAAGCTTCGGCAAGCCGTTTGCGGATGAAGTTCTCGACGGTCGTGTCGGCTTCGGAAACGAAGTCCTGCACGCCCTTGGCATGGGTGGTGACCGTCTGGTGCGCTGCAAAGAAATGTAGCGCCCTGTCGGCTGCCTCCTCGATGATGGCGGTCGCCTGCGACAGACGCTGGTCGGCGGCCATCATGCAGTCCTCTTGGTTTCATGGCCGGCGAGCCATTGCTTGAACGGGGCAATCGTATCCGTCTGGAAGGCGCCGACGCCCACCTCGGCTAGGGCGCCCCACACACCTTCGGGATCACGCAGCGCACGGCTGTCGTTGAAGTCGAGATTATGGGAGACGTCGAGCGTATTGATCCATAGGCGGATGTTCTGGCGTTCCAATTCCTCGCGCCCGGTGGCGAGATCGGCTATGTCGGAAAACTTGACCTCCACCATCGGCGCCCGCAGCGGCTCGATCAGCTTCAGGTCTTCGGCGAATTGTCCGGGCCTGACGCGGAACATCGGCATATGCGGAATGGAACCGAACCAGTCGGCGTCGATCACCGGGAAATGGCCGGATGCCGGCTCGATATCGGTCTTGATGATGATCTGGTCCTGCATGTCGAGGCGCTTGATCGTGGCGATCACCAGCGGCAGGTCACGCGGATATTTCGTGTCGATGTTGACGAAGATCCGCCCGCGGGCCTCTTCCAGCGCTTCTTCCAGCGTCGGAATGCGCTCGTCGGTCACTGCCGCCGTCTCTCCGCCACCACCGGCGCGAAGGCGTGCGTTGCGGACTGTGGCGAGATCGCAAGCGCTGACAACGCCGGTGCCGGTCGATGTCCGGTCAAGCGTCTCGTCGTGAATGACGACAAGCTTTCCATCCGCTGTCGCCTGCGTGTCGATCTCGACGATTTCCACATTGAGCGCCGCCGCGTCGCGGATCGATGTCAGCGAGTTTTCCGGCGCCGCCGTCCACAGGCCGCGATGTGCGATGGTGAGAATATCCAGGTTGTTGCGGGCAACGAGAGAGAAAATGTCTGAGAAACGGGAGGCAGCGGTCTGGCTGGGCATGGGAGAACTTTCGGGTGGTTGGGGTTTGGGAGGAGGATCAGATCTTGCCCATTCCGGCCGCCATCAGGTCGTCGCGCAGGATGCGTCCGGCAAGAACGAAGATGATCAGGGCAGGAAGGAGCAGGATGAAGGCGATGATCGATGCCAATGGCAGCTGCATCGAATAGGGGTCGAGGAACATGTAGAGCTTGATCGGCAGCGTCTGGATGACGGGTGCGCCAACGATGAAGGACTTGTCGAATTCCTCGAAGCTGCCGATGAAGGAAAGCAGCCCGCCGGCCAGCAATCCCGGTACGGCAAGCGGCAGGATAACGTGCGCCAGAACGCCGATGCTTCCCGCACCGAGCGACCGCGCGGCGTGAATGAGGTCGTCCGGAATGGTTTCGAGCGAGGCGGTCATCAGCCGGATCATCAGCGGCAGGGTACCGACGATCTGGACGAGAATGACGCCGACCATCGAATAGGAGAGGCCGAGTAGCAGGAAGATCTGGCCGATGCCGACGGCAACCACGAGGCCGGGAATGATGATGGGCGCGAGGATGAAGATTTCGACGACGCGCTTCAGCCGGAACGGGAATCGCGCCATGGCCCAGGCCGTGGGCAGGGCGATGATCGCCGTTGCGAAGGTCACGACGATGGCGATGACGAGGCTGTTCAGCGTGGCGCGCAACAGATTGGCATCTGCGAGAACGTCCAGCCAGCGGCTGAGCGTGTAGTTCTGCGGCACGACATGCGGCGGAGCCCAGCCGTCGGCAACGCTCCAGAGAAACATCAGCGCCAGTGGCAGGGCGATGACGAGCGCGAGCATGAGGTACAGCCCGACCGAGACGATGACGCGATCGTCCTCGGTGAAGGTGCGGCGTCGGGGCAGGGCGGGAGCGGCATCAGCAAGCGTGCTCATCAGGTATCTTTCTGCGCGGCGCGGACGCCGATCCTGGCGGTCAGCGTGTAGTAGGCAATCAGGACGGCGATGGCGAAGAGGCTCAAAACCATCCCCATCGCGTAGACTTGGGGGAACCTGCCCTGACTGAATTCGGCGACCATCAGCACCGATAGCGGCCGCGCGACCGGTGGTCCGACAATATCGGGTATGGCGTAGGAGCCCATCGAGCCGATGAAAGTCAAAAGGATCGCGGCGGTGATGCCGGGCATGGCAAGCGGCACTTCGACGAAGAGGAAGGTCTTTACCCGGGAAGCGCCGAGCGAGCGTGCCGCCAGGCTGATGTCCTCAGGAACGGCGGCAAAGGCGCTGGTGATGATCAGCGTCATGAAGGGGATCTGCTTCCATACCGTCGACAGGATGACGCCGACGCCCCAGTCGTCGCGCACGAGCTTGGGCAGGCCGAGACCCAAGGGTGCGAGCAGCCGGTCGAGAAAGCCGCCGCGTTCGGCGACGATGATCACCATCAGCGCGACGATGATGCTGGGGACGGCCATCGGCAACTTGTAGAGCCCGTTGAAAAGCTTGCGGCCAAGGAAATTTCGGCGCAGCAGCAGAGCCAGCGGAATGGAGGCCATGAGTGAGACGACAACCGGGGCAACGCCGTAATAGATCGAGACCGACAGACCGCGCAGCATCGATGGCCGGGTAAAAATGCGCGTGTACCATTGCAGCGTGAAGCTGCCGTCGTCCATGTGAAAGCTGCCGTTCAGGGCTGATAACAGCGGCCAGCCGAAGAAGACGAGAAGATAGCCGACGCCGGGCATCAGGAGCAGCAGAAGTCTGGCGCGGTCGCTGCCGAAGATCGGGCGCATCAGGCACCCCCCCCGAATTCCCGCTCGTCGAGCAGGTGTGCGGCGCCCTGGAAGCCAATCGCGACGTGGGTGCCGGGGGTTAGCAGTGCATCGTTGCCGGCCTGGGCGACCTTGAGTGTCACGTCACCAACGGCGACCGTATAAAGGACATTGGCGCCCATGAAGGATACCGATGTGACGACACCGGGAGCGCGATCATCTGACATAACCGACATGGCTTCAGGTCGGACGGAAATACGGGCTGGCCCAGCGGCATGTGCATCGAGCGCGATGATCTCGCCCCAGGGCAGGCGCGCCTCCGCGCCCTCGGCGGCAACGGACAGAAGATTTGTCTGGCCGAGAAAGCTTGCCGTGAAGGCCTTTTTCGGAGCGCGGTAGAGCTGCTGTGGCGTGCCGGTCTCGATCACGCGGCCGGCATTCATGACGACGATGCGGTCGGACATCGCCATGGCTTCCGATTGGTCGTGCGTCACATAGATGCTGGTCGCGCCGATACGGCGATGCAGTTCCACGAGTTCGTGGCGCAGCGTATCGCGCAGCTTGGCGTCGAGATTGGAGAGCGGCTCGTCGAAGAGCAGCAGGGATGGCTGCATGACGATCGCGCGGGCAAGCGCTACGCGCTGTTGCTGTCCGCCCGACAATTGCCGCGGCATGCGGTCGGTAAGGCCGGTGAGATTGCAGATCTCGACTGCGTGCTCGATCCGCCGCACCCGCTCGGATTTGGCGACGTGCTTCATCCGCAGGCCGAAGGCGAGATTTTTGCCGACCGTCATATGCGGGAAAAGCGCGTAGGACTGGAAGACCATGGCGATATCCCGCGCTTCCGGAGGTAGGGTATCGATCCTTTGTCCGGCGAGATGGATTTCGCCGGCGCTCGGCCGGCTGATCCCCATGAGGATGCGCAGAAGCGTGGATTTGCCGCAGCCGGAGGGGCCGAGGATGGTGACGAACTCGCCGCGCTCCACATCGATCGACACGGGATGGAGCGCGCGGCTCATGCCGTAGTCCTTGGTAATATCTCTGATTTCAAGCGCGGTCATCATGGCATTCCGTGGTTCTGGAAAGAGGGGTGGACCGGACGCCCCACGTCCGGTCCGGCAGCGGTCCGGCTCCCGCTACTGATTGAGCACTTTTTCGTTGAGCGCCTCGGAAAGCGCCGTCGCCATATCCCAGAAGGCGGTCACCGACAGCCGCGGATAGACGCTGTCCGGCAGGACATGGATCCGGGTTTCGGCCGAGATCAGGTCGTCGCTGATATCCGTGCGCGGCGAGCGGGAGGCCTTGTGCTCAAGCTTCCAGGTCTGGAAATCCTTGCTGAAGGCCATGTCGATCAAAAGGAGGGCGGCAGCGACATGCTTGGCATTGGCGGGCACGAAGATCGCGTCGCCCGAGCCGACCTGGCCGCCTTCGAGCAGCGTCAGGCGGAAACTGTCGGGAAGCTGCTTGTTGGTAAGGAAGGTTATGACCTGATCCTCCCAGACCGTGCCCATGTAGAGCTGCTGATTGTTGATGAGGTTCAGCGTGTCGGCATTGCCGTTCGTCAGCTCCGAGACCTTGAGGAGCTTACGATAGTAGTCCCAGACGGGCTCAAGGCACTCCGACGTCATCGCCCAGTCCTCGGCCTGTTCGAGGCTCAGCGAATAGTCCGTCAGCTTGGCGCGGCAATCGCCTTTCAGATAGTTGAGCGCGACCGAGTAGATGAAACCGCTGCCGGAGCCGCCCTTGGAGGGCAGGGTCACGCCCAGCCGTTTCGGGTTCTTCTCGGCCCAGGCGAGCAGATCGTCGAAGTTCTTCGGTAGGTCGGCCTCCTTGACGAAAGCGGAATCGTAGCCGATCGCCGTCTGGTTCAGATGGACCAGCGGAAAGGCGCCGCCATGCGGCTTGCCGAAGACGGTCTCGGCCAGAACGGGATCGTAGTGATCCATGTTCGGCAGGATCTTCGTCAGCGCGATCTTGCCGACGACACCTGTCGAGGAGAGCAGCGGATAGCCGCCGCCACCGGCGAAATAGACATCGACCGGGGCATCCTGGCCCGCCTTCTGCACGGCAATCAGCTGCTGGTTTGCCTGGTCGCCGACAACGTCGGTGTAGTTGACTTTGATGCCGTATTTCGCCTCGAAGCGGGTAGTCAGTTCCTTCCACGTATCGCCGAAACTGCCGGCGAAATTGTACATGGTGACGGTGCCCTCGGTTTTGGCGACAGGAACGACGACGTCATAGAAATTGTCTCGGCTCACCTTGGAGAGGTCGAAATCCAGGTTCTTCAAATTCGTGTCGGCTGCACGTACCGGTAGCGTGGCGGTTGCCAGGATCAGCGCGCCAATGGCGAGACGTTTCATGGTCATCAAGGTCTCCAACGAAAGGGAATGTTGCTCTCGTTTTTATTAATACACTTTAAGTGTAATATTTGTGACAGGTCCAGCAAAAAAAGCACTCACGGGTATGACAGGGTGGATTGCGAGCCTTCCTCCGAGCGGCTAAGCCAGAAGCATGACACTGCGGACTGCTTCCCCGACCAGGTTCGACATGTCGCCGCTTGCGAGCGACAACGAACGGATGATCCTCGATATCGTGCGCCGTCACGAGCCGATCGCGCGTTCGACGATCACCGCGCATACAAACCTGACCCAGCAGTCCGTGCACCGCCTTGTGGAAACGCTGATGGAGCGGGGTCTTCTTCGCGCCGGTGCGCCGCTCAAGGGGACGCGCGGCCAGCCGAGCCCGACGATCGAACTGGTGAAGGAGGCGGTTTATTCCGTCGGCATCTCGATCAATACCGATTCAGCCATCCTCTATCTAGCCGATTTCGGCTGCAATGTTGTTGCTGAGGAAACCCTGCGGATGGTGCCGAGCGATCGGCAGGCGACCATCGCCACGCTTCTGGAGACCCTTCAAACCATCCTGAAAAAGCACGGCATATCGCGTGACCGCCTTGTCGGACTCGGCTTTTCGATGTCGGGTTTCTTCGTCATGGACAATCGCGAATTCAATGCGCCCGAGCCGCTGCGGGACTGGTCGCTCATCGATCTGCGTCCGGGTCTTGAGCGCGCGTTCGAGCTTCCCGTCTGGCTGGAAAACAACGCGACGACGGGTGCCATCGGCGAGAGCCTGCGTGGTGCTGGTCTCTGGTGCTCGACCTTCGCCTATCTTTCCTTCAACTACGGTTTCGGCGGCGGCCTCATCCTGGATGGCAAGCCTTTTCACGGCTTTCACGGCAATGCCGGCGAATTCAGCGGCATCTACAATCCGGATGAATCGCCGAAGCGGCCCGCCTTGCAGTATCTGATCCGGATGCTGCAGGAGAACGGCATCGACATCCATTCGATCGATGAGCTGCACCAGCGCTTCGATCCGTCCTGGCCCGGCGTGGAGGAATGGCTGGAGCAGACAATGCCCATGCTGGATCGGTTGATTGCGACTTTGATCGCCGTTCTCGATCCGCAGGCGATCGTGTTCGGAGGGCAATTGCCGCAGGAGCTCGGGCGGATGATGATTGCGCGGGCGCATATGTCCTTCTCGCGCGCTCACCGATATGGTGTCGGGCCGCGGGAAGCAAAGCTTGTGCTCAGCGAGACGCGAGGGGATGCGGGCGCGATCGGCGCCGCCCTGCTGCCGCTGAAACTCCGTTACTTCCTCTAACGGCTCAGTTCCGCGTGGCGTTGACTCGTATCAGGCGATCGAGCGACGTCTGATCCGGACAGGCGGAATGCGGCCCGAAAACGATGCCGGAAATTCGGCACCGATGGCTTCCTCAGGCAGAAATATCTGCCCGACTGGTTTTGGCCGTCCGAGGAAAAACCCTTGGGCTTCGTCACAGCCTTCGACTTTGAGGATTTCGAGCTGGTGGTTTGTCTCGACACCTTCGGCAAGGACTGGGATTTCCAGGCTCCGGCCGAGCGTCAGGACGGCCCGCACGATGGCCTTCGCCTGAATGCTGCCCTCCACCTCGCTCATGAAGGAGCGGTCGAGCTTGATCTTGTCGAAGGGAAACGAGCGCAAGGTATCCAGTGACGAATAACCCGTTCCGAAATCGTCTATGGCGATGGTCACGCCCAGCGCCTTGATCTGGCGCAGCACATGGAGCGTGCGGGTCTTGTCGGCGATGATGGTGGACTCGGTGATTTCGAGCTCCAGCCGGCTGGGCGAGAGCCCCGTTTCGAGCAGGATTTCGTGCACAAGCCGGGCAAGATCGGCATGGGCAAACTGGACGGGCGAGAGGTTGACGGCGATCTTGTAGCGCTTGTCCCAGGAGGCCGCCTGCTTGCAGGCCGTGCGCAGCACCCATTCGCCGATCGCGAGAATAGTACCGCTTTCCTCCGCGATCGGAATGAATTCCGCCGGCGGCACCTTGCCGCGTTCGGGATGGTTCCAGCGCGCCAGAACCTCATATCCGCAGACGTCGCCCGTGCGAACCGAGGTTTGTACCTGATAATGCAGCTCGAGTTGGTCGAGTTCGACGGCGCGGCGCAGATCCTGGGCGAGCGTGTGACGTTCGCGGGCGGCTTCATCCATCCTGGATTCGTAGAAGCAGACGACGCGCCCGACATCGGCCTTGGCGCGGTACATTGCCAGATCGGCATTGCTGACAAGGCGCTCCTGATCGCGACCGTCATCGGGATAGACGGCGACGCCGATGCTGGCGCCCGTCACCGTCTCGAAATCATCGATCCGGATGGGTTCGAACATGGTCTTTTCCAGCCGCGTCACGAAGTCCAGCAGCTCGTTTTGGCCGTTGAACCGCTTGACGGCAGCAAACTCATCGCCACCGACACGGGCGACGAATTCGCCGTCCTTTACCAGACGCGCGAGCCGGCGTCCGATCGCCTTCAGGGCCTGGTCGCCCGCTTTATGCCCACGAAGATCGTTGATTTCCTTGAAGCGGTCGAGGTCGATACCGATAACGGCAAGCTTTGCATTATCGCGTTCCGCCTGTTCCATCTCTTGATTGAGATGGTCGGCGAAGCTGCCGCGATTGGGCAGGCCGGTCAGCAGGTCATTGAGCGCCATGTGCTGGAGCTTCTGGATGGATTCCTGCGTGGCGCGCTCGTCGAACATGTAGCTGGCGACGCCGGTGCCGACGATGAGCAGGCCGACGCCCGCGACGGCAATGGCCATGGCCTGCAATACATGCGGATCGGTGCCGGTGGCGCCTGTCGCCAATGGGGTGAGCGATACGGCGGCCATTGCCGTGAAATGCAGCGCGACGACAGCGAGGACGAAGAGAACGAGCGCGAGGAGTGGCGAATAGCGCCAGGGCCGACGGATGGCCTGGTTGAAGGCGAATGCGGCGATAACCATGGACAAAATGATCGAGCTGACCACGTAATCGACGTTCCACTCGACGATGCCGTCGACGTGATAGGCCATCATGCCGGTGTAGTGCATGGCCGAGATCGCCAAGCCGATGACCATGCCACCGACTTCCGGCGCGATTTTGAGGCCACGCAGCGAGGCGGTTGTAAAGCCGAAGGCGCAGCCCGCCACGGCCACCAGCAGCGACACCATGGTCAGGATCGGACCAAAGGTGATCGCCGCTTCGGTCTCATAGGCGAGCATGGCGATGAAATGTGTGCACCAGACCGAGGAGCCAGCCGCGACGGAGGTCAGAAACAGCCATCCACCGCGCTGAAGCCCTTGAGTCGTCTCCGACCGCCGCAGCAGGTTGAGGGTTATCCACCCGCCACTGATGCAGACGAACGCCGCAAGAAGAACGAGCCACAGATTATGTTCCGTGGCGATGCATGAAATGATCCGCACTCGAAAATCCCAAGCCTATAGATGGCAACGAGCGCCCCTATGATAGTCGCTCGCCACGCCGACAATCGGCGGAGCAATTCTTTCAAGGGCAAGGATAAAGATCGGGTAAAGACGGAATGTCGGGCCTGGGGAAAAGGGCGCGTTTGCGCGTAAATTCATCGTTCCGTCACAGAGGGACTTCCGCCGACATCAAACCGAGCGAAACCGGCTATCGCGGAGATGGCATTCGAAAATGGACGGCAGGCTTGCGGGCAGAGGCCCCAACATCTCCTACCCAAGCCGCCGCCCATTTCATATCATCAGAAGCGAACGGTTGATGCCGCCGTTCATCAGAGGGCAAGCAACTCGCTTGTCGTATCGACCTGGTCGTTCGAGGCATAGAGGCTGCCGAAGTCCGACGGCTGCGGCGGTTGTTGCGCCTTCATGGCCGTCTCGAACTGACTTTGCGTCAGCGATCCGGAACTGGACGTGTCGAGGCTCTCGAACAGGGACGTTGCCTGATCTTCGCTCACGTCAGACGGGCGCGCGGCGACGAATTCCGCCTCGCTGACGCTACCGTTGCCATCCGTATCCATGTCGGAGAACATGCTGGACAGCTGATCGTCGCTCGGCGGTCCGCCAGCCGGAGGTGCCGGTGGCTGTTGGCCCGATTGCTGGCCTGCCTGCATGGCACTCGCCAGCTGCGATTCCGTGAGCGATCCGGTGTTCTCAGTATCGAAGCTTGCAAACAGATTTGTTGCCTGCTCCTCGCTCACGTCGGATGGACGAGCTGCAACGAACTCCGCTTCGCTGATGCTGCCGTCGCCATTCGTATCCATCGCCTTGATCATATTGGTCTGATCGCTGGTGCTGGAAGCGGCTTGGGTGCTCGATGTGCTGCTGCTGGTGGATGCGCTATCCGAGCTTGAGCTCGAATCATCGCTGCTATCGCCAGACTGCAGATTGAGCATCATCGACATCAGCTGCGCGGCCAACTGTTGCGCCGTCGCCGCCAGAGACTGATCGTCAGACGACGAAGACGAATCTTTGCTGGACGATCCACCGCTCAAGACGGAAGAAAGGGCATCTTCCGTTGACGACGCTGCAGAACGCGATCGCAGGGATTGATAGTAACTATTTGAACTAATTGAAGTAATGCTCGTCATGGGGGCCTCCGGATGCGAGCGTTGAAATGACTCCGGTTTCTTACGCTTACTCGTTATGAACATATTGCCATCGCGTCGGGCCGCCTGATCTGCGGCAGCGCGATCTTTGATGCCGATATGAGCGGATGGACTTGCCGAATGCTGTAAACCCAACATTCTTCGCGTTCCTGCTTTGATGCTCACGCGCGCCCCCGCGACGCATGAGTTCAAGATTGAACACGACAGACTAACGCCATCATGGCGCTATCGGCATCCGCACATTTTCGACCTAGCAATTCCCAACGAGCTACTGATGCACAAGCAAACTTGTGCGTAGCTTATAGGAGCCGGGCGCACGCTCTCTGGCGCAATTTCTTCTGTGGATTGTTCGATCGGCTCCAAGCCATTGGGAGGCGATAGCGGCCGGCGCGGAACTCCGCGGCTCTGGTAAACATCGACATGTCTATCGATGGCGGCCTTAAAGAGGCGCCGACTACTCTCGGCGCATCAAACCAAACCTGCGGGCAACAGGTCGCCCGCAGGTTTGTCGGATCAAAGGCTTGCGTTCAGCGATACGAAATAACCGGTGCGGTATTCGACCGGCAGGAAGCGCTCATGCAATTCCTTGAAGGTCGCTTCCGGATCGAGATCCTTGAACAGGTCCGGATGCAGCCACTTGGCAATCTGCTGGATGGCTACGAACTGATAGGGATTGTTGTAGAACTGATGCCAAATGGCATGGACATTGCCGGTCTTGACCGCGGTGATGTCAGTAAAGGCCGGGCGATGCATCAGCTTTTCCAGCTTCGAAGTGGCCAGGGCCTTGTTCGCGCCAGGACCGACGCCGACCCAGTCGCCGCCGGGAACATAAAGTTCCCAGTTCGCTCCGGTAACGATCACCTGGTCCGGGTTGGAAGCGATGATCTGCTCCGGATTGACCGTGCCGAACGTGCCGGGAATGATATCCTTGGCGAGATTGATGCCGCCGGCCATTTCGACCATCCGGCCGAAATTCTCGTTGCCGAAGGACATGCAGCAATCGTCGCTGTAGCCGCCGGCGCGCTCGATGAAGACCATTGGCTTCTTGATGTCGCCGGCCTTGGCAAGCACGTCGGTGACACGCGCCAGCTGCTCGTCATGGAATTTCACGAATTCCTCGGCGCGTGCCTCCTTGCCGAACAGCTTGCCGATCAGGCGCATGGACGGCGTGGTGTTCTCCATCGCCTTTTCGCGGAAGTCGACATAGACGAGAGGGATGCCCACTTTCGCCAGCTTCTCGATATAGCCGCTTTCTTCCGTCGCCGACTTGGCGTCGATGTTCATGATGATGACGTCGGGCTTCAGCGTCACTGCCTGTTCGATATCGAAGGTGCCGTCCTTCATGCCGCCGAAGGTCGGGATCTTCTTCATCTCCGGATATTTTTCCAGATAGGCGTTGTAGCCGTCGAGATCGGCCTTCTGGAAGTCGTCCCGCCAGCCGATGATGCGCTTGAACGGCGCCTCTGTGTCGAGAGCGGCGGTGAAGTAGATCTGCCGGCCTTCGCCGAGAATGACGCGCTCCACGGGAACGCTGACCTGGACCTCGCGGCCGGTAATATCCTTGACCGTGACCTTTTCACCGGCGATAGCCATGCCGGATAAAAGGGCGAACACGAGCGCGGCGACCGAAGCCACCTTGTTGACGTTGAACACTTGCCTCTCCTGAGCGATAAATTCGGACGCGATTTATGTTTTTATGACTTTTACAGTCAAGAATTATCTTTTAGAAGCTTTCTATGCTTGGTTGTTCTTTTGGAAAGAAACAGGAAATGCAGATACTTAACCTGCGCTCCAATCACGATTTGCGCGACGAGATAAAGGCCTATTGGTCAATCCGGGCCGAGACCTTCGACAGCCAACCGGGGCATGAGATCTTCTCGGAAGAAGAACGTGCAGCATGGCACGCGCTGCTGCGGCGCCATCTGGGCGACGGTGCGGGCCGGGTAGCCCTCGACCTTGCCTGCGGCACGGCTGTCGTATCCCATCTGCTCGACGACCTCGGCTACAGGGTGACGGGCATGGACTGGGCGGAGCCGATGCTGGAGCGCGCACGCGCCAAGGCGAAGACGCGCGGCCGGTCGATCCGTTTCTTGATGGGGGATGCAGAAAACACCATGGAGCCGGACGGCGTCTATGACGTGGTCATCAACCGGCACCTAGTCTGGACCCTGGTCGACCCATTGGCCGCCTTCAAGGAATGGCATCGCCTGCTGAAACCAGGCGGGAGGCTGTTGGTTATAGATGGGGATTTCGTCAACACGACCCTTGTCGCGAAGATCACTAGCAAGCTGGCGGCCCTTCTGGCACGTCTCCGTGGTCAAAATATTCGGCCGCAGAATGGGCCAGGCGCGACACTTGCCGAAACTCACCGCAACATTCTTTCCCGCGTCTATTTCTCTGAAGGCGCCCGCGCCGAAGCGGTGGCCGATCTTCTGAAGGCTGCAGGTTTTTCGTCCGTGATCATCGACACCGACATGGGCGCTATCCACCGGACGCAGCGCAAGAACTTCGATTTCCTGAAAGGGCTGGAGCGCGCAGCTCAGCATCGTTACGCCATCTGTGCCGGCAAATAGGCTCGCCTGAATTGGAACCTCAAATTTAATCCGCCGCGACAGAGGCAATGTCGCGGCGGATGATTTTCAACCTTTAGCGTCTGTGGTCGCCGTCATCGCCGCTTCCGCTTCATTGAGGGCCTGGGCACATTCCTCGCAGCAGACCTCGACGGTCTTGCCGCCGAGCTTGACCTTGATGGCCTCGGCATCGAGTTCGCAGTCGCAGGCAGCACAGGTACGTTGAGACATGTCAATTCCTCCGTTTGATGTCCCCGCTTGGGGATATCGCAAGAAACCATTTTGCCGGCGCTGCCGCTGTCGGATTCTTTAGCGATCTATCGCGCCCGCAAATGGGCAAGCCGCTGGAACTCGGCCGGTGTGCGGTCATAGGCCTGTTTGAAAGCGGCGCTGAAATGGCTGTGGCTCGAAAAGCCGAGATCCAGGCCAAGGGCGGTCAGATCGTCATATTCGCCGAGCAGGTCAAGCGCCCGCGCCAGCCTCAGACGCAGCTGGTAGCGATAGAGCGGAATGCCCTCGACCTGTTGGAAGACCTGGGTGAGGTAAACCGGGGAAACGCCGACATCATGGGCGATGTCTGCCAGGGTCCATCGGCGGGCAAGATCGGAAGACAATACGAGCTTCGCCCGATCGACGAGCTTTTGCCGTCCGGTCGTCGCACCGGCGGCGTGCGAGGTCCGCTCGCCAAGCGAGCGCCGCACCAAAGTCAGCGCAAGCGTTTCTGCCTCCAGCGTTTCTGCGGCGCCGCGTTTGAGGCTGTGTCGCAGCAGGGCGACCAGAGCTTGTGCGCGCGGATCGATCCGCCGGCGTTGGCGGCGGAAGATCAACGCATCCGCCGTCTGCGCCTGATCTTTCGGGGTCAGTTCGTCGAGCAAGGCCTCGTCGATCGAGACGTCAATACAGGCATCGCCACCCTCGATCGGATGGCTGATCTGGTATTCCTGCTCCCGGTTGAAAAACAGCACCTGGTTTGCCTCGGCCACGACATCCTTGCGCCCGACATGGCGCATGAAGACGCCGCGATAGGGGTAAACGAGACTGGTCGAGCGGGCGCATTCCTCGGCACTCTTGTGCCGGCATGCCCCATCGCAGATGACATCTCTTATCGTGACGGTCTTCGTCCCGAGCAGAAGGTCGATTGAAAAACCTGACATGGCATATTCCAACATCAGCCCCGGGCGAGCCTTTCAGCTCGCCACCTTCTAGCACAATTATCTGTAGCGCGTGTAGATATGCTCATGACTGTAAGCTTGGCCGCGCGACAGGCCTATGTCTTTCAACTGGTCGTCGGACAGTTCAAGCAAGGCGTTTCGGTTGCTTCGCGCCTTTAGTCTTGCGGCAATCCGCATTGCAATAGCCAACAGCCATCGCAATGCCGGGTAGATTTTTCGTTCAGTACGGCGGAAGGATACCGGGATAGCAGTCGTGGTCATTGTCGTCTCCATCGAGCGTGTTTCGACGAGACGAGTTGACCATTTGCCGGAGATTTCCGCTGTCGGATTCTTTAGCGATCGTTCAGGCGAAACCTCGTCCGAGCGGTCAGGCCGCCCGTCTTGCCCGCCGGTCGTCCTGCGCAGCACCTTCAATGCGGAACTGTTGCAGCAGATTCATCAGGGTGTCGGCTTCCTCGGCCAACCCGCGGCTGGCCTGCGTCGTCTCTTCGACCATCGCGGCATTCTTCTGGGTCATCTGATCCATCGCATTGACGGTGCCGTTGACTTCCTGAAGAGCGGTCGCCTGATCCCGGCTGCCTGTCGCAATGGTCTCGACATGCTTGCTGATCGCGACGATCTCCTGGCTGATGGAGGCGAGCATGCCGCCGGTTTTCTGTACCAGTTCGGAGCCGGCGGTGACTTCCTGTGTCGATTTTTCAATGAGGCCCTTGATCTCGCGCGCGGCCACGGCGGAGCGCTGCGCCAGCTCGCGCACTTCTTGCGCCACGACGGCAAAGCCCTTGCCCGCATCTCCGGCGCGGGCAGCCTCGATGCCGGCGTTCAGCGCCAGCAGGTTTGTCTGGAACGCGATATCGTCAATCACCTCGATGATCTGTTCGATCTGTCGGGACGCCTGTTCGATGCGGCTCATGGCGGAGACGGCATCGCTGACGACTGCATCAGAGCTGTCGGCCGTTTTCTTGGTGAGCGCTACGGCATTGTGTGCCTCGCGGGCACGTTCGGCCGAAGAGCGGACCGTCACGGTGATTTCCTCCACGGCGGCGGCAGTCTCTTCCAGGTTGGCCGCCTGTGCTTCCGTGCGTTTGGAGAGTTCGCCGGCCGACGAGCGCATTGCGTTGCTGTTGTGCTGGATCGTCGTCGCGCTGCTACGGATGCGGGACAGAGTGTCCTGCAGGCGAACAAGCGAGGCGTTGAAATCGATGCGAAGCTGCTCGAGGCGACCCACGAACGGGGTCTCGATGGTCTGGGACACGTCTCCTTGTGCCAGACGGCCAAGGCCGATTGCGATCTGGTTGACCGCAAATTCGATCTGGCCGTCGAGCGCGCGCTTGTCGGTGTCGTTGCGGTTGCGTTCGGCCTCGGTAAGGGCACGCTGGTCGGTTGCCTGCGTTTCCAGATCCAGGCGTGCGCGGGCGCTGTCGCGGAAGGCTTCCAGTGCGCGGCCGATCTCGCCGAACTCATTCCTCTTCTCGACGCAGGGAATGCTGCCGCCAAGATTGCCGGCGGAGATCGTGTGAACCGTCGTCGTCAAGGCCTGCAGCGGTCTTATCGACCGGCGGATCGCAAAGAAGGCGAAGAGGCCGACGAGCACCATCACTGCGCCTCCTGCCGTTAGCACTAGGAGCTGCAAATGATTAAGCCGCGCGAAATAGACCTCCATCGGAATGCCGATGAACAGAATGCCGATATTGGCGCCGGCTGAATTCTTGACGGGGAAGTAGCCGGTCATGAAATTGCGGCCGAAAAGTTGAGCCGGGCCGTAATAGGCCTCGCCCCTGGCAAGTACGGGCTGAGCGGGATGATCGGCGGCAAGCTTCGTACCGACGGCGCGGCTGCCATCCTGTTTCTTTACATTGGTGGACACGCGTACATAGTCGCTATCCTGTTTCTCGAAGATCGTTGCTACGCCCGCGATCGACTGCGCTGCCCGGTCGACAAGGTCGTGATCGCTGAAGGCTGGAATTTTCTCCTCGGTGACGGAGGCAAGTTCCGTATCCTTGAGCGCGATCTTCGCGCCGACGTCGCCAGCGGCGTAAAGGATCGCCATTGCACGGCTTGCATCCCGGGCGTCAGCTACCGCGCTGTCCATCACGTCACGGCTGAGGTTGTAGTAGGTCACCGCAACGATTGCGGCCGTGCTGACGGCGAGCAGACCGAGGGTGATCGCAACGACCTGGCGTACGATGGATGTCGATAGAAAACGCAGCATGAATGTCTCCGGTGGTATAACCGGAACCAGACTAGGCAGAAGTCATTAAGATTCTAGCCAATGTGCGGAGTTCGGGGGCTGGCAGGCAAGGGACGGCGGCCATTTAAGCGCCGCCGGTCTTCCTGTTGACGAAACTGAAGGCGAGGACGGCAAAGATCAGCACGCCGGTGCCGACCTGCTGCCAGTAGAAATTCAGCCCGGTTAGAAGCAGGCCGTTGGCGACGATGCTGAGCAGAAGCACGCCAAGCACGGTTCCCACGACATTCGGCCGGCCGAGGGGTGAAAGGGTCGTGCCGATGAAGGTCGCGCCGATGGCGTTCAAGAGAAAGGCGTTGCCCGAGAAGGGAATGTAGACCGTCACCGTCGCCGTCAGGATCAGGCCGGCAATGGCAGCGATGAGGCCGACGAGGATGAAGGTCACGGCGACGTGGCTGCGAAGGCCGATGCCGGAATAGCGCACGACGCTTGGCTGGATGCCGATCGACAGCACGACGCGGCCAAAGCGGGTACGAGCAAAGAGCGTGGCGGCTGCGGCAATGATGATAATCGCGATAATCAGCGGTACGGGAACGCCGGCAAGTGCGCCATGACCTAGAAAGCGAAACGCTTCCGGCACGCCGGTTGGCGGCAGGTAGACCGGATTGCCGCCATTCGTCAGCAATTGCTGGACGCTGCGGCCGATGAAGAGCGTGCCGAGGGTCGCGAGGAACGGGGATACGCCGATCCCCGAGATCAGGACGGCATTGAAGGTGCCGACCACGGCACCAGCGGCCAGGCCCGCCAACACCGCAAGCGCCACCGGCTGGCCGGCAAGCACCAGCGAAACGAAAGCGAAGCTCGCGAAATCCACCGCCGTTCCCACGGAAAGGTCGATCCCACCGGAAGAGACGGCAAAGGTCATGGCGATCGAGACGATGGCAAGCAGCGTGAAATTGTTGACGAGAATGCTTTGCAGATTACCAGGCGTCAGGAAAGTTGGTGTCGCGGCCGAGAAGATTGCAAAGACGAACAGCAATGCCAGGATCAGGCCATATCGCGTCAACACGGCGACCGCACGGCGCGGCCATATCTGCGATGAGACGGCGGAATTTGAAAGCGACATGATCAGATCTCCCGCTTGCGCAACAAAGTCGTTGCCGAAACGACGATCAAGATAAGAAGGCCCTGAATGCCGTTGACCAGCGTGCTCGGCAGGTTGAGAAGCTGGAAGCCGTTGACGAGGAAGCCGACAAGCAGAGTGGAGAGCAGCGCTCCCGCAATCGTTGGAACCAGCCGTCGTGAAAAGACCGAGCCGAGCAAAGCGGCAGCCACAACAGGCAACAGCATTTCACCGGAGCCGGTGGTGCTGCCGCTGAGATAGGACACGGAAAGAATGCCGGCGACACCGCCGCAAAGGCCGCTGGCGAGGAAAGCGCCGGCAAGCAGGCGCTTGAGCGGCAGGCCGGCAGCACGCGCCGCATCCGGAAACTCGCCCACGGCATAAAGCCTGAGGCCGAGAGGCGTATATTGCACGATCGCGGCTACGATCGCGGTGAAGCCGAGGAGCACATAGGCAAGAACCGGAATGCCGAAGCCGTCGGAGGCCGAGAGCAGTGTCAGGAAGTCGGTGGAGGCCGGCAGTACCGTGTTCTGCGTCAGCACCAGCTCGAGGCCCGCGACGATATTCATCACGGCGAGCGTGGCGAGCAGCGGCACGATGCCGGCAAGCACGACTGCGGCGGCATTGACCGCGCCGATCGCAAGGCCCGTCAGCAGCGTTGCGGCAATAGCCAGGGCATCGCCATAGCCAAGCTGCGTCAAGGTCGCATAGACGGCGGCGCTGAGGCCCATGTTGGCGGCAAGCGAGAGGTCGATGCCGCCGGTAACGACGTTCGCGCCGCCAGCGATCAGCACGATGGTCAGCCCGATCGCCAGCACGCCCGAAATGGCGGACTGACCAAGTACATTGCCGATATTGCCGATGCTGAGGAAATAGGGCGCCGTCAGCGAGAAGACGGTGAGGATCAGGGCAAAGGTGATCAGCGAGCCGAAGCGCAACGCTGCCGCGGCGACATTGCCGCCTGTCCGGCCCGTCGTCTTCGCCGCTTCAAAGCCGGCGACGGGAGCGTATTGAATGTCAGCCGACATGGCGCAATCCTCCCGAGGCGCCGGACGATTCCGCCAGCACTTCGTCTGTTGTGGTTTCCGACGAGACGAATTCGCGGGTCACGCGGCCACGGAAGAGCACGAGGATGCGATCGGTGATGCCGATCAGTTCGGGCAGGTCCGAGGACAGCACGATGATGCCCGCGCCGCGCGCGGCGAGTTCGCCGATCAGCGTGTAGATTTCCACCTTGGAGCCGATATCGACGCCGACGGTGGGTTCGTCGAGCAGATAGATTTCCGAATGGCGGCTCAGCCACTTGGCGATCGCCACTTTCTGCTGGTTGCCGCCGGAGAGCGTGCGTACCAGCGCGTCGCGTCCGGCGGCCTTGATCTGAAGGCGCTTGATGAGATCGTCGGTGTCGCGGCGTTCGCGCTTGCGATCGAGGAAGCCGAAGCGCGTGTAGCGGGCAAGGCTCGACAGGGTGATATTTTCGGAGAGGCTCAGATCGAGCGCAACGCCGTGGCCGCGCCGGTCTTCCGGCACCAGGGCGATCTGCCGTTCCACAGCCTCTGTCGGACTGACGCTCCGCGCCGGTTTACCGGCAACCTCGATATGGCCGGCGGAGGCTTTATCCAGGCCGAAAAGCGTGCGAACCAGATCCTTGGCGCCGGAGCCGAGAAGGCCGGTGATGCCGAGTATCTCGCCGCGATGAAGGGTGAAACTGATATCGGAGAAGCGGTTCGTCGCCGTCAGCCCCTCGACCTTGAGGATCTCCTCGCCAAGCTCGATCTGGCGCTTCGGGAACATGTCGGCAATGTCGCGCTCGACCATCAGGTGGGCGATAGCGCCGGCCGATGTCTCGGCTATCGGCAGCGAGGCGACGTCGAGGCCGTTGCGCATGACGGTCACATGATCGCACAGCTCCTCGATCTCGTTGAGATAATGCGAGATGTAGATGATGGTCACGCCTTCGTCGCGCAGACGCCGGATCAGCCGAAAAAGGATATCGGCTTCGAGCCGGATCAGCGCCGCCGTCGGCTCGTCGAAGACCAGCACCTTCGGCTGGTTGAGAAGGGCGCGGGTGATCTGCACGATCTGCTTTTCGGCCGTGGACAGCTCGCTGATCAGGGCCTTGCTGGGCAGGTCGATGCCGAAATAATTGGCGAGCAGATCGCCTGCGCGCCGCTGCATGCGGCGGCGGTCGAGAAAGGGCGTACGGCCGATACGCGGTTCGCGGCCGAGGAAGAGGGCTTCCCCGACAGTGAAGGTCGGCACCAGCAACCGTTCCTGATGAATGAAATGGATGCCGAGTTCTTCGGCAAGATGCGGCGTCAGGTGGTCGAAGGATTGCCCCTCGACTTCGATCCGGCCTTCGTCCGGCCTGTGGAGGCCGGCAAGCAGCTTGATCAGCGTCGATTTGCCGGCGCCGTTCTGACCGACGAGACCGTGAACGGTGCCGCGGCGCACGGCAAGCGAGGCGCCGGCCAGCGCCTGTGCGCCGCCAAAATGTTTGACGACCCCGTCGAAGCGAATGACATGATCATCCGACTGTGGTGGCGCCGAAGGCGAAGATGCCGTCATTGGGAGGCTCCGATAGAGGTTTGGCGAGGCGGAAGGTCGCCTCGCCAAGGGCTATGTCAGCCGATGCCGAGTTTCTTGACGACTTCGGCGACGTTGGCCTTGTTGGCCAGAAGTGCCGGCACATAGGTCTCGCGCGGCAAGGTCTGTCCGGCCAGGAGCTTGGCGACATTGCGGATCGCCGTGCGGCCGATTTCGGCCGGCTGTTGAGCCGCGTCTGCGCCGGCCGGCGAATTCGGATCGGCGACCAATTGCAGCACCTCCGGGCTCCCATCGACACCATAGGTGCGG
>DASVPC010000113.1:0-22709 GCA_036383055.1 Rhizobium sp.
CCGAAACCTTGATATGCAGTTCCTGGCGCACCAGCTTGCCGCCGGCATTGATGACGAACAGCTTCAGCTTGGCGTCCGCACCAAGATCGATACGGATCTGGCCGAGATGCGTATCCTCGGCACCCTGCTCCTGCAGGATGATCCAGGTGACTTCTGCGCCCTTGCCGACTGTGATGTCACTGATCGAGGACACCAGCGCTGCAGCGCCTGGAACACCCTCGTGACGCTCGATCACGGTTGCCTTGGTGTCGGCGCCGAAGGTAACAGGCAGGCGGCTGTGAATCTGTCCGCCAGCATGGATGAACTGGATTTCCAACGGCGCGTCGAGTTCGGTGCCTTCGGGAAATTCAATGACATAGCCATCGCGCACGAAGCTGGCATTGATGCGGCCGATGGCGTCATCCCTGCCGAGCGCTTCCAGGCCAATGGCGGCCGTGCCGTCGGTCAAGCTGTCGACATAACGGCTGACAACCAGTCCATCGACCGAAGCCTTGCCGGCCGCATGACCCTGGAGCACCGAAAGAACGGCCGAACCGGCAGCGGTCGGCGGCAGTGGCTCGACGCTGCCAGTGCCGAGATCGGTCGGAACCGTGCGCAGCAGGTTCTTGAAATCGGTATAGTGCCATGCCTCGAAGCGCCGCGTCGGCAGGCCGGCGGTCTTGAGATCGTCCAGCAGGCGATCGCGGACGGAGAAGACTTCTCCGTCACCCGGCAAATCGCCCAATTGGTTGTTGTAAGCCTCGATCAACGCGGTTTCCGCGGCGGTCAGGCGGGTCGTCGTCTGAACGTTCATCGACGTATCCTTTCCGCCCCGATCAGGCCGCAGCCCCAATGATGTCGGCATAGCCGTTGGCTTCAAGTTCATGCGCCAGCGTCTTGTCGCCGGACTTGATCACCTGGCCCTTGTAGAGAACGTGAACGGTGTCCGGAACGATGTAGTCGAGCAGGCGCTGATAGTGGGTGATAACAATCACCGCGCGGTCTGGCGAACGCAGGGCGTTGACGCCATCGGCGACGATCTTCAGCGCGTCGATGTCGAGACCGGAATCGGTTTCGTCAAGCACGCAAAGCTGCGGCTCCAGCAACGCCATCTGCAGGATCTCGGCGCGCTTCTTCTCGCCGCCGGAGAAACCGACGTTCAGCGGACGCTTCAGCATCTCGGTATTGATCTGCAGTTTCCCTGCCGCTTCCTTGACGCGACGCATGAAGTCCGGCGTCGTCAGTTCGGCCTCGCCGCGCGCCTTGCGCTGCTCGTTCATCGCCACCTTCAGGAACTGCATGGTGGCAACGCCGGGGATTTCGACCGGATACTGGAAGGCCAGGAAAATGCCCTTGGCGGCGCGCTCGGCGGCGTCCAGCTCGAGAATGCTCTCGCCATTGTAAAGGATCTCGCCTTCCGTCACTTCGTAATCATCACGGCCGGCAAGGATATAGGAGAGCGTCGACTTGCCGGAGCCGTTCGGGCCCATGATGGCAGCAACTTCACCGGCCTTCACCGTCAGATTCAGACCACGGATGATCTCGGTGCCGTCTTCGGCGATGCGGGCATGCAGGTTCTTGATTTCAAGCATTGCGAGTTCCTTCAAACAGCCAATGGCGATCTAGATGTCGAACCAACGGCTTCTCATTCGTTCCAAAAATTGCACGTCGGCTATGGCGTAGCCTGACGCATCACCAATCACCGCGTCGATGCCGCATCGAGGGCACATGGCAGTGAGCAACTCATCCTCTTCCCTAGTTTCGCGAATCCATTCCCAGATTTCCGCGACAGGAAAAACTTCGAGACAGTGAAAGCAACCGGACATCTTGCTTAATTTCAGCTCCGCACGGTTGCGAATGCTGTGATGATAAGCGTCGACGATATCCTGCCGCTCCTTGATCACCCCACGCTGCCTTCCAGCGAGATACCGATCAGCTTCTGCGCTTCGACGGCAAATTCCATCGGCAGCTCCTGCAACACTTCCTTGACGAAGCCGTTGACGATCAGCGCGATCGCCGCTTCGGTCGGGATGCCGCGCTGCAGGCAGTAGAAGAGCTGGTCTTCAGAGATCTTCGACGTCGTGGCTTCATGCTCGAACTGCGCCGTCGAGTTCTTCGCCTCGATATAAGGCACCGTATGCGCGCCGCACTTGTCGCCGATCAGCAGCGAGTCGCACTGGGTAAAGTTACGGGCATTCGAGGCGCGACGATGCGCCGAGACCTGGCCGCGATAGGTGTTCTGCGAGACGCCTGCAGCGATGCCCTTCGATACGATGCGGCTCGACGTGTTCTTGCCGAGATGAATCATCTTGGTGCCACTGTCGACCTGCTGATGGCCGTTGGAAACGGCAATCGAGTAGAACTCACCGCGGCTATCGTCGCCGCGCAAGATGCAAGACGGATACTTCCAAGTGATCGCCGAACCGGTCTCGACCTGCGTCCAGGAGATCTTCGAGCGATGGCCGCGGCAATCGCCACGCTTGGTAACGAAGTTGTAGATGCCACCCTTGCCGTTCTTGTCGCCCGGATACCAGTTCTGAACGGTCGAGTACTTGATCTCAGCATCGTCCAGGGCCACCAGCTCGACCACGGCCGCATGCAGCTGGTTTTCGTCGCGCTGCGGCGCCGTGCAGCCTTCGAGATAGGAGACATAGGCTCCCTCTTCGGCGATGATCAACGTGCGCTCGAACTGGCCGGTATTCTTCTCGTTGATACGGAAGTAAGTGGACAGCTCCATCGGGCACCGAACACCCTTCGGCACGAAGACGAAGGAGCCGTCGGTAAACACGGCCGAATTCAGCGTCGCATAGTAATTATCGGTCGTCGGAACGACGGTGCCGAGATACTTGCGCACGAGATCGGGATGCTCGCGGACAGCTTCCGAGATCGACATGAAGATCACGCCAGCCTTCTTCAGCTCTTCCTTGAAGGTGGTGACCACCGAGACCGAATCGAACACCGCATCGACGGCAATCTTCGGGCGCTCGACGCCAGCGAGGATTTCCTGCTCGCGCAGTGGAATACCAAGCTTCTCATAGACCTTCAGCAGTTCCGGATCGACTTCGTCAAGCGAGGTCGGGCCGGGCGTGGTCTTCGGCGCGGCGTAATAATAGATGTCGTTGAAGTCGATCTTCGGATAGTCGACCCGTGCCCAGGTGGGCTCTTCCAGCGTCAGCCAGCGGCGGTAAGCCTCCAGACGCCATTCGAGCATCCACTCCGGCTCCTGCTTCTTCGCGGAAATAAAGCGAACAATATCCTCGGACAGGCCTTTCGGCGCCTTGTCCATTTCGATGATGGTCTCAAAACCATACTTGTACTGGTCCACGTCGATCAGACGAACCTGATCGATTGTTTCTTGGACGGCAGCCATGTCGTTCTCCAATCTCGCCGGATCCAAGGTCCGGCAGCTTGTCAACGTTTTAGTAGACTTTCGCCTACCCTCTATGTAGTCGGCCAAAAGGGACTTTTCAGCCCGCTTGGCAAGCGGAAATTTATGTTTCCGCAAAATTGTAAGTCGTCAGGCCGCAGCGCCCGCAGGTTTGCGTCGTCCGGCAATTCTGGCGAAGGCGGCAATCGCGCGCTCGACATCCTCTTCGGTCGTCGTAAATCCAAGCGAAATGCGCAGCGCGCCGAGCTTCGGATCGCAGCCCATCGCCGACAGGACATGGCTTTCGCCGACCTTACCGGACGAACAGGCCGAGCCTGCCGAAATCGCCACACCTTCGAGATCGAAGGCGATCTGCCCGGTTTCGGACTTCAGCCCCGGCAGGGTGAAGAAGCTGGTATTCGGCACGCGCGCACCGCCTTCGCCATGAATGATGACGTCGGGCGCTGCAAGCTTCATGCCCGCCTCCAGCAAGTCACGGAGCTTTACCACACCCGCATTGCGGCTATCGAGTTCGGCGATCGACGCAGCAGCAGCGGCACCAAAACCGATGACACCAAGCGCGTTTTCCGTGCCCGAGCGATGGCCCTTTTCTTGGCCCCCGCCATGGATCAGCGGCTTCGGCATCAGCACTTCGCCGCGCGAGATCAATGCGCCCACCCCTTTCGGCCCGCCGATCTTGTGCGACGAGACGATGAGGAAATCCGCGCCGATCGCATTTATGTCGAGCGGAACCCGGCCAGCCGCCTGAACCGCATCGACAACAAACACACCGCCGAACGCCTGCACGATCTTTGCCGCTTCGGACACTGGCTGAAGAATGCCGGTCTCGTTGTTAGCAAGCATGATCGCCACCATCGGCAGGCCGTCGGTCTTGTCATGTGCGGCAAGCATCGTTTCCAGCGCGGCAAGATCGACGGTCCCTTCCCGCGTCACCGGAATCTCGCTGACCTTATCCTTGGCAAATCGCCCGCCTTCGCGCACGGCCGGATGCTCGATCGCCGATATATAGAGCTGGCCGATCGCAAGCGGCATGCGGCCCATGCGAAACTCCGGCGTCAGCACCATGTTGGCGGCTTCGGTCGCGCCGCTGGTGAAGACCACATGCGCCGGCTCAGCACCCGTTAGGCTTGCGACCTGCCGCCGGGCCGCCTCGATCGCCGCCCGCGTCGCCCTGCCCTCGCCATGCACGGAATTAGGGTTTCCATAAAGATCCAAGGCATGCAACATAGCATCGCGCGCCGCCGGGTGGAGCGGAGCGGTGGCATTCCAGTCGAGATAAAGGCGCGTTGCGGCCATAATCCTCTTCCTGCCTGACGAAGCCTTGTTGCACCGCCCGGTTCATTTTCCTTGAAATTTCGACCGGGCATGCCTTATGACACGTTCCACAAACCGTTGAACAAGCAACGCGTGGAAGACCGTACCAAGTTTCGAATTGTTCTAAACTGCGTTCTAGAAAAGATGAGCGCATTCGTCAAGTCAACTTGCTGCGTCCCACATGGTTTGAACGCAGAAAAAGAAGAGCCGGAGTATCGATGCCCGAAGTTATTTTCAACGGCCCCGCAGGCCGCCTTGAAGGCCGCTATCAGCCCTCCAAGGAAAAGAGCGCCCCGATCGCGATCATCCTGCACCCCCATCCGCAGTTCGGCGGCACGATGAACAATCAGGTCGTCTACCAGCTTTTCTACATGTTCCAGAAGCGCGGCTTCACCACGCTCCGCTTCAACTTCCGCAGTATCGGCCGCAGCCAGGGCGAATTCGACCATGGCGCCGGCGAATTGTCGGATGCCGCCTCGGCGCTCGACTGGGTGCAGAGCCTGCATCCCGATTCGAAAAGCTGTTGGGTTGCCGGCTATTCCTTCGGCGCCTGGATCGGCATGCAGCTGCTGATGCGCCGTCCCGAGATCGAAGGCTTCATGTCGATCGCGCCGCAGCCGAACATCTACGACTTCTCGTTCCTGGCGCCCTGCCCGTCCTCCGGCCTGATCATCAACGGCGATTCCGACAAGGTTGCCCCGGAAAAGGACGTCAACGGCCTCGTCGAAAAGCTGAAGACGCAGAAGGGCATTCTCATCACCCACAAGATCGTCCCCGGCGCCAACCATTTCTTCAATGGCCAAGTCGAGACGCTCATGGGCGAATGCGAGGACTATCTCGATCGTCGCCTCAACGGCGAACTGGTGCCGGAACCGGCGGCCAAGCGGATCAGGTAAGAGGCTCGCCTCTTACCGCGACATCCCAAAAGTTGGACATGCGAGCCCGTCGATCACCATCGGCGGGCTTTCTTGCATTCCGATTTTACGCAGAACCCGCTGCGAGGCGATGTTTTCCGGGTGAGTGAAGGCGATGAACCGCTGAGCAATACCGCGCTTGAAGAACCACTCCGCCAAGGCACCCGCGATTTCTGTCGCATAGCCATTGTCCCAGGCCTCTCGGCTCAGCGAATAGCCGAGCTCGAACTCACCACGCCCACGCTCTTCCTGAAACCGCGAGAAGCCCGCCCGGCCGATAAAGCGACCATCGTCGCGCCTGAGCATCTTGTACTTCGTCACACCGTCGCGCGCCTGCTCGTCGAACCAGCTCTTCAGCCGCTCCTCGGCCTTCTCCAGCGTCCACGGCGCGGCGCCCGAGAGATAGCGGGTCGTCTCGATGGTCGAATGCAACCGCTGAATCAGTGCCGCATCGCCCTTGTGCCACATCGTCAGAACGAGACGAGGTGTTTCCAATATGATTGTGTCGCTCATCGGCCGATGTCTTCCCGATCCCGCTGAAATATCCGGCCCGTGCCTGACAGGAGGAGCCACCAGACCAGTGTTAAACCCGCCGCGACGGCTCAATAATTAGCGATACGCTGATATCAGCGCCGCGGCAAACGGAAGCCGCCAGCGGGTAATCCCTGGCGGCCATCCGTTCCAATGTCACTTATACGGTGACATCACTCAATGACATGCGGGCAGACCGGGCGCTCCACATTTCTTCACCGGCGGCTTCTGCGGCGGATGTGCCTGTGGTGGCCGTTTCGCCTGCTGCACGATCTTGGGCTGAGGTTGAGGCTTTGGCTGAGCCTGAGGTTTGGCGGCCGGTGCCCTCGCCGGCGCAGCCACATGCGGCGCAGGCGCCTGCCGTGCCATCTGGGGCGCAGCTTTGGCCTGGGGAGCAGGCTTGGGAGCCGCATGGCGCGGCGGCGTGGCAGCCACGACCTTCGGCTTTGCGGGTGCGCCAGTGACAGCCGCAGGCGCTGCCGTCTTTGCTGCTTGAGCATGAGCCGCTGGCTTTACCGCCGACACCGGATTCTGCACGCTATTGATAACAGGCTGTGAAGGCTGAGGCTTCTTTGCTTGCACCTGTTTGGGCGTCACCTGCGTATTGCCGACAGGCGGCAATGGCTGGCCCTTCGTGCCGGGAAGCGCATGGGCGTTCACATTCTGGTCCTGAGCGGCTGGCGCCACCGCCGCGGCGCCAGGCTTCTGTACTGTATTGGGAACGGACTGTGGCGATTGGACTTTCTTCGCCTGAGATTGCCCTTGCGTTACCGGCGTATTGCCGACGGGCGGCAAAGGCTGCCCCTTGGTGCCGGGAAGTGCGTGCGTGTTCTGCGGCTGCCCTGCGGGTACCGGGCTCACTGCCGGAACCTTCGTCGCGGCGGCCGGATTTTGCTGCTGAATAACTGCGGCATGCTTTTGCACCGAAGGCGGCAGAGCGACGTGCAGCGCTGCGGCACCAGCACCAGCGACAACAGCGGCGCCAGTCAGTTTCTGTGCCGTCGTCAGACCCGGTGCTGCGGGAGCAGCCGCGCTCTGATTGACGGTCGTGTTGTTATTGATGACCGTGTTGTTGACGACCGTATTGTGGATATTGTTGAAGATGACGTTGTTCTCAGGCGGCGCTATGTCACGCGGCGGAAGCACCCATTGAGGAACCGGAACGAAGACAGGTGCCGGCAGGACATAGAGATCGACTGACGGCTGTGGCGGCGCCAGCACGACGAAATCCGGAGGCGGCGGCGCCAGGAAGACGACCGGCGGCGGCGGGGCGTAACCGAAATCCGCATCATCGAAATAGAGGATGGGTCGATCGACATAGACGATTTCCGGCGGCGGCGGCGGCGGCACGTCATATTCGATCACCGTAAATGACGGCGGCGGTTCGAGTGCCGCCTCGAAATGCTCCAGGCGGCGGCGGGCGTCCCACACATGCGGGCCGCGCGGATAGCGCCTCAGATAGGACCAATAGGCTTCCGGCGTATCCGAAACCCAGGTCTCGCGCCATGTGATCGCCTCGCGACGGGCGGCGATGATGGCGCGAACACGCCTTGCCATCGGATCATCCGGATAGGCGGCGAGGAAGTCTTCGTAGCCCGCCAGGGTGTCGCGGTCGAGCGCGGCGAAATAGGCGTCTCTCTCATCGAAATCGCGGATCGCCTTCGTACGCATGGTGGCGCTGTTGTAGCTGGAAGCCTGGACGGCGGGTGCATCAGGGCCACGATCGAGGAATGTGAATGCTCCGCCAAACTTCGAGGCATCCCACGATATCTGTGCGCCCTTGCTGAGGTCGCTGACCCGCAGCCGCGTGCGGTCGAACACGTCGCCGAGAGGAAGACCACCGACGCGCATCATTTCCGCCAAGGCATGTGCGTAAGCCCCATAGGGTCCCGCCTCTGGCGGCGCGACGGTGCCGGGCGCGGCATTGAACGCGATCACCTGATTGGCATCGGCCTCGACAAGCGCCAGGCCGCCCGCAAGCGGCTGATTGGATTGCGCGAACGGATTGGCGCGCGCGGCGTCAAGGACTACGATGCTGCCTCTGTTCCTGATCGCCGCCAGCGACCTGGTGAAATCGCTGACCCTGATGGCTTCGACCGGAACGTCGGTGGCGTTGGCGATCTGTGCGTCGACCGGCACAAAATAGTTGTCGCCCTGATATTGAAGCCCATAGCCGGCCAGATAAACGAAAGCGATCGTGTCTGGGCCGGAAGCATTCGCCTTCGCCAGGAAATCCCGCAGTGTATCCCTCAACCCATTCTGATCAAGATCGCGCGCGCCGATGACATCGAAGCCCGCGGCCTGTAGCGTCTGCGCAATCAGGCCCGCATCATTCGCGGGCGTCGGCAAGGCTCCGGCCTTATAGGCCGAGTTGCCGATGACGAGCGCTATTCGCTTTTCCATGGCGTTTTGTGCTTCGGCCGGACCCGCAACAGCGAGTCCCACCAACACCAGGACCATGGCAAGCCATGCCCAGATCGCTCTTATGGATGACAATCCCATTACCGAAAACAAAGGTGACATACCGGTTTCTTTCGCGAGACATGTGGTGCACGCAGGATCAATAATAGACCACCATGGGATGCGATTTCGGCGAATGCTGGGCGTATTTTCGGCCCCTTCGCGGCGATCTGGCGTCCTATTCGCGCCCAGATGCTGCGACCGGCAGAGCGGATCGATTGTCTTCCCGGTTTTGCTGAAACTTCCAATGTGCTGTCCAACCAAATGGTGACGAGCCGCGAAATCAGTGCTAAACGCGCCGCGATAGTTCAACAACAGCGATTTCGCCGCACGGCATAGAGATGCGGCGCCCGAGAGACCAAGATCATGGCTGAGTTCAAATCCGATTTCCTGCGCACCCTGCAAGAGCGCGGCTTCATCCACCAGATTTCCGATGAAGCTGGCCTTGATGACCTTTTCGCCAAGGAAACCGTGACCGCCTATATCGGCTACGATCCGACGGCATCCAGCCTCCATGTCGGTCATTTGACGCAGATCATGATGCTGCACTGGCTGCAGGCGACCGGCCATCGCCCGGTCTCGCTGATGGGCGGCGGCACTGGCATGGTCGGCGACCCCTCGTTCAAGGAGGAGTCCCGCCAGCTGATGACGGTGGATACGATCGAAAGCAACATTGCCTCGATCAAGCGCTGCTTCTCGAACTACCTCAGCTACGGCGATGGCCCGAAGGACGCGTTGATGATCAACAACGCCGAATGGCTGCGCTCGCTCAACTACCTCGAATTCCTGCGCGACGTCGGCCGGCATTTCTCGGTCAACCGCATGCTGTCCTTCGACAGCGTCAAGACGCGCCTGGATCGCGAGCAGTCGCTGTCCTTCCTCGAATTCAACTACATGATCCTGCAGGCCTACGACTTCGTCGAGCTGGCCAAGCGCTACGATTGCCGCCTGCAGATGGGCGGTTCGGACCAGTGGGGCAACATCATCAACGGCATCGACCTGGGTCACCGTATGGGGACAAAGCAGCTCTTTGCTTTGACTTCTCCGCTGCTGACGACGTCCTCCGGTGCCAAGATGGGCAAATCAGCCTCCGGTGCTGTGTGGCTGAATGCTGAGCTCCTGCCGGTGTATGATTTCTGGCAGTACTGGCGCAACACCGAGGATGCGGATGTTCCACGCTTCCTAAAGCTGTTTACAACGCTGCCGATGGACGAAATCGCCCGCCTCTCCGCGCTTGCCGGCTCGGAACTCAACGAGGTGAAGAAGATCCTGGCAACGGAGATTACCGCCATCCTGCACGGCCGCGAGGCGGCCGAGCTTGCCGCCGATACCGCGCGCAAGACCTTTGAGGAAGGCGGCCTTTCCGAGAACCTGCCGTCGGTCGACGTCCCCGCTTCCGAACTCGACGCCGGCATCGGCCTTCTGTCGCTGATCGTCCGCGCCGGCCTGGCCGCATCGAACGGCGAAGCGCGCCGTCATGTCCAGGGCGGCGCCGTGCGGATCAACGACCAGCCCATCAGCGACGAACGCAAGCTGATCGGCAACGGAGAAATCACCGCCGATGGCGTCATCAAGCTGTCGCTCGGCAAGAAGAAGCACATCCTGGTTCGCCCGGCAGCTTGAGCGGGCAAACATCAACCGAATGAAAATGGCCGGTGCATTGTACCGGCCATTTTCATTCCATCTCCGTAGAAATCCGGTCTTACGACCGTCCATCGGTGAACTGCACCAGGTCCCATAGATTGCCGTAGAGATCTTTGAAGACAGCAACAATCCTATAGTCCGCCTGCTTCGGCTCCCGCGTGAATTCGATCCCTTTTTCGAGATAGACGGCATAGTCACGCCAGAAATCATCGGTCTGGAGAAACAGGAACACCCGCCCTCCGGCCTGGTCGCCGATATAACTTTCCTGATGGGATGAGGAGGCCCGTGCAAGCAGCAGCGAGGCCGCGCCATCGCCCTTTGGTTTGACGACAACCCAGCGTTTGTCCTGCTCCGGCTGATAGCTGTCCTCAATCAGGATGAACCCGAGCTTGTTCACATAGAAGTCGATCGCATCGTCATAGTCTCGAACGACGATGGCAATGTGAGCAATGTTCTGGTTCATGCCACTCCGGCTCCCGGCTCGTCGCTTATTTCCTCAAAACTCAAAGATCTGCCTGAAAACCCCGGGCGCGATGATCGATAACGGGTTGATCTGCATGTTTGATTTTTCGATCGTACCGGTCACCCGGAAGGTGATGCCGATCAGGCCGCGGTCGCTGCCGTTGCCGAGAATGAAGCCGACGATCGGAACTTCCGCGAACAACCGATTGAGACCATAGGCCGGCATGAAGGTGCCTGTCAGGTCCATATTGCCCTTGGCGTCCTTGACCGTTCCCTGAAAGGTCGCGCCCACCTGCGAGCCGCGCACGACGCCGTTTTCCACCGAGAGTGCGCCGCTGCGGAACACCAGCCGCGCGAAACCGCGCTCGAAACTTTGCGACCGCGTGTCGATATTCTGTTTGACGGCAGAATTCAGGCTCTTGCCGTTCTTGCCACTCGGCGTGGAAACAATGGTCGAGAGCTTCTTTTCGTCTATGATCGCGAAGTTGCGGATATCCAGCGAACCATCCCACGCATCCGCGCCCGTGGAGCGCAGCGACAGATTGAGAAGGCCGCCCTTCAGATGCTTGTAGAGGTCGGCAAAGCGCGCCACCGCGCCGGCATCGCCGCTGGTGATGCGAATGGTGCCGTTGCCGCCGCCCTTACTCATCTGGCTGACGACGGCTTCGCCGCTATCGGTAAGCCCCGAAAAATCCGCCGCTACAATGTGCCCGCCGGAGACGGAATAGACGCCTTTGAGATTGCGGATCGATTCGTCGTTGAAACCGATGACCTTGTCGATATTGGCGCGGACCGTCGCGCTGGATGAATCGTCTGCACTCCCGCCATTTCCTCCGCTCGACGATGCTTTCAGCCGCGCGAGAACCGGCCGCAGGTCTGCCGAATTGCCGGAAACCGATATGTCATAGCCACCGCTCTTGCCGTGCTTGACCGACAGTGCGAAATCATCGAGCGCCGAGAGCTTGACGCTGCTGAAATTGGCAGATGTCAGACCGCCCTTGCTGACGACGAGATCGCCGCTGACGCCAAAGCCGTCGCCCTTGAGGACGAAATTCTTCAGCACCGTCTGGTTGTCCGGCCCGGATGCCTCAAACTGAGCGGTGGCCGGAATACCGCTGCCCTTCGACCAGCCGACCCACGGCACGGTTAGGGCCGCCTTGCCGAGGTCGATCTTGACGGCCTGGCGATCGTCATCGATGCGCGTGAGCTCCAGCTTGACCGGGCCGTCTATGATGTCGTTGAGGCCGGGGACAACGGAATTGCGTTGAGCATCCGTGAGCGTGGCCGTGATCACACGGCTGCGTTTGGCGGGCGATTTGCTGTCCGTGGGCTCGACCATATCGATCTGTGCGGGAATACCATCGATCTGGGCCTGAGCATTCAGATGCACGGCCTGCGGATCGGCGTCGATATCACCCGTAAGATTGGTGATCTTACGGTTGTTCATCGGCTTCAGCACGTCGACATTGTTAAGCTGCAGGTTGGCTTTCCAGACGGGCGGCGGCGGCTTCTGATCGCTGATCAGGCCGATTGTCGCATCAACACGGGCGACGATCTTGCCGTTGAAGTTCTCCGGCTTGAATTCGGTTCTCTGCAGCACTTCCAGCGGCTTATAGGTCAGCAGCTCGCCGATCGCATCGCCCGTGCCGGATATTGCAAGATTAAGCTCCGCCATCAGCGGCTTGTCATAGGCCGAGGGGATCGAGAAATTGCTGTCGGTCAGCGTCACTGACCGGCCACTGGAAAAATAGGAGGTCGCACTCGCGATATCGACGCTCATCGTCGGACCCGTCAGATCGAAATGCGCCTTGGTATCGCGCAGCGGCGGGATTTCACCGGGCACATCGAGACGGGTGTTGTCGATATCGAAGGCGATGTGCAGCTCATCCTTTCCGAGCTGCAGCTTGCCCGTTTGTGCAGCCTCCCTCAGCCGTCCGGCGGGGATGAAGACCGAAATGACCGCGTTGGTCACCGTGCCGCCGAAGAGATTGCTTTCCACCCAGACACGCGGCTTGGACGCCATCCAGAACGGCCAGAGCTGCTTGATCGCGGTGGTATCCAGCTTGTCGGCGCGGCCGCCGAAGCTGATTTCCGGCGAGCTGTCGCCGAGTTTCATATGCAGCGAGCCGAACAACGCACCGAGCGGTGTCGAAATGCCGATATTTTCGAATTGAAGCTCCTTGGTCGCCGCCAGGAAACGTCCCGTCGCCTGCCCGTCGAAGCTGACCGGCTGCTCGCCGGAAATCGAGGAGGCCGCAGTGCCCCCGCGGATCAGGAAATCGATCCCGAACCCCTTGCCGGCATTGGGATCGATGCGATCGAGATCGATGAGGGCACCGGAGAAGGGTACAATCGTGCCGACGAACTGGGCCTTCGATTGTACGATCTCAAGCTTCTGGCGCGCGAAGTCATAAGCCAGGTTGATATTGGCCTGCGTCAGGTCCTGCTTGTCACGGTCCATGTAGAGCGTGCCTGGCTGGATATCGATGGAAGCGCTGAGCTTCGGATCGACACCCTCGCCGCCGCGCACCGCGGTGACCGTCATGCCGGCGAGGCTCATGATGCCCTGGCGCGGCGTGCCGTTCTGGTCATAGACCATGGTCAACGGCTTAAGGTCGACATCGGCAAGTTTCGCCGTCAGCGAAGAGCTGTGACCGGTCTCCTGCTGATCAGCAACCACGTCCAGCGTCGCCAGGGAGCCGTTGACGGCAACCTCCCCATAGAGATGCAATGCCGTCGGACCACTGCGTTCGAAGGTGAGATTATCCACCACGAGCGAGATCGGCTCTCCTTCGTGCCGCGCAAGCTTGACGGCAAAGCCGGAAATACGCACCGAGTTCGTACCACCCCGCTGAACGAAGCGCTCCAGGAAATCCAGATTGTCGAAGGCTGAACTCAGCGCCTGCGGCAGTGCGTCGACGCGCAACGCCGTCAGATCGACAGGATCGCCTTGCGGCAGCAACGAGGTATCGAGCCCAATGCCTTCGGCCGAAACATTGGCGACCTCGACGCGACCTTCGACAAGCGCCAGGGGATCCAGTTCCATGCTGACCGAGGACATGGTCGACAGATGCTTGCCGCTTTCCTGGTCGACCACATTGACGTCGTGGGCCTCAAGCGCCAGCCGCAGGCTCGGCGTGAAGCGGACGACGGTCGAGCCGACCTCCGCCTTGTAGCGCGGGCCGATCGCCTCATCGAGTGCCGACTGCGCCTTCTGCGACAGAGGCTGGTCGAAAATGCCGCTCTCGATGGTGGCGACAAGCGCTCCACCGATCAGGACAAGGAAGGTGATGAAGACCAGAGTGATGCGGCAGACATGCCAGACATGGGAGCGGTTGCGGCGGGCAGGCTCCGGCACATGCACGATCATGGGATCGTCGACCTGAGCGGAAGGCAAGTGGTCGAGTGAGACGAGATCCTTCTTGCGGAATATAATCTTTTCGCCTCGGATCACTCCCGTGCGTCCCTTTCATTTTTCGCAATTTTGTTGGTGACGCTGCGTCCGATGTGGACGGCATACCGATACAGTATATATGGCTGATGCCCAGTGTCATCTAAAATACCGGCAAAAGAAAGGTTTTCCCGTGACCAAAATCCCAGCGGTTGAATTAGCAATCGGCGACAAAGCACCGGATTTCGATCTTCCGCGCGATGGCGGTGGCCGCATAAGCCTTGCAGACTTTGCCGGCAAGCCGCTGGTGATCTTCTTTTATCCCAAGGACAACACGTCCGCCTGCACCACGGAATCGATCGCCTTCACCACACTCAAAGCCGAATTTGAAAAGGCTGGTGCCTCGATCGTCGGCATGTCGCCGGATTCGGTCAAGAGCCATGACAAGTTCGTGAAAAAATACGGCCTGTCCGTTCCCCTTGCCGCCGATGAAGAGAAGACGGCAGCCGAGGCCTTTGGCGTCTGGCGGGAAAAGAGCATGTATGGCCGGACCTATATGGGTGTTGTCCGTTCGACCTTCCTGATCGGGGCAGACGGCCGAATCGCGCGCATCTGGGATAAGGTCAAGGTGTCCGGCCATGCTGATGAAGTCCTGGCTGCCGTGAAGGAACTTTGATGACGACGCCTGAACCGGCGGGCATCGAGACGATCACGTCACTGCGCGGTGGCGCCATCGCCGCCATCCGTTCAGCCGATCTCGACCGCAAAACGAGCCTTGCGCAGGAGACGGCCACCCGCTGGTTCGCGCGCACCCTGTCGCTGCGCTCGCCGCTCGATCGGCCTCTCGCCGATCGTCCCGGCCGGCCGGAAAGGCCGGAACTGGTACCGCCAAAGCACATGAAAAAGCGCTCGCTGCACACGCTGCAAGGCCGTATCGCGCTGCTGCATGCCATCGCCCATATCGAGCTGAATGCGGTCGACCTGGCACTCGATATCGTCGCGCGCTTTGCGACCGGCCCGGTGCCCAATTCCTTTTTCGATGGCTGGATGCAGGTCGCCTTCGAGGAAGCCAAGCATTTCAAGATGGTGCGCGCGCGCCTCCGCGATCTCGGCGCCGACTATGGCGATCTGCCGGCCCATGACGGCCTGTGGCAGGCCGCACACGCGACCCGCACCGATCTGACTGCTCGCCTCGCCGTCGTCCCGCTCATTCTCGAGGCGCGCGGCCTCGACGTGACGCCGGCGCTGCAGGCGAAGATGCGGGAAACAGGCGATATGGAAAGCGCTGCCGTGCTCGATGTCATCTACAATGACGAGAAAGGCCATGTGGCCGTCGGCGCCAAATGGTTCCGCTTCCTCTGTGCCCGGGAAAAGCGTGATCCCGCCCGCACATTCCAGGAGCTGGTGCGCTCCAATTTCCGTGGTTCGCTGAAGGCACCGTTCAACGACATCGCCCGCGCCGAGGCCGGTTTGACGCCGTCATTCTATCGCTCACTCACATCCACAAGCAATGCATAACATACTAAAACACAAGGGCTTTTCAATTTTCTAATAGCGCAGCGTAAAGCAATCATTAACCATAAATCCGTCTACTTCCACAATGGATGCGAGAATGCGTCGATTGGGAGATTCTCGGTGACAACGAAGCCTCAGAACCGGGTTTTCGGCAAACAGAAGCAGTGTCATACAATCATCGTGGCAAGCGGCGATACGGTGCGTCACATGACCGTCCGTCCGTGGATGGCAGCACTCGCTGTCTGTATCGTCGGTATCTTTTCAATCGGCTATCTCCTGGCGACCTCCTATCTCGTGCTGCGCGACGACCTGATCGGCGCCACCATGGCCCGGCAGGCGCGCATGCAATATGATTATGAAGACCGTATCGCCGCGCTGCGCGCCCAAGTCGACCGGGTCACCTCGCGCCAGCTTCTCGACCAGCAGGTCGTGGAGAAAAAGGTCGACAAGCTGATGGAACAGCAGCAGGCGCTGTCCTCGCGCCACGGCAAACTCGATGCGCTGCTCGACCGAGCCGAAAATTCCGGACTGATGGACAAGGGTGCCAATGCGGCGGCCAGCGGCAATCGGGCCGACAAGGGCGAGCATGCGGAACTGACCGGCGGCCTGAAGGCAATCGAGACGCTTCTGTCGAGTGGCAGGCCGGCCGATGCCACACCCGACAATTCCACCCTCGCCTATGTTCCCGCCCCCGAGACAGTCGCCGACCGCGCCGACCGCGTTTTCTCCAGGGTGACGCTGTCGCTGAAACATATCGAGCAGGATCAATTGACTCGCGTGCAGCGCCTGACAACCGGTGCCGCCGATACAGCCGACAACATCCAGTCGATCATGCAGAATGTCGGCATCAAGGTTCCCACCGTGACGGCGAGCGTCGCCAGCAAGGACGCCAATGACGACGAAGGCGTCGGCGGCCCCTATGTCGCACCCGAGAACGTCGATCAGTTCGAACAATCCATCGCCGATCTCGATACGGCCCTGACGCGCCTGGAGGCCGTGCGCGGCGCGGCCGAAAGCCTGCCATTCCGCAATCCCGCACCGGGCAAGCTGATCACCAGTCCTTTCGGCAATCGCAAGGATCCTTTCTTCGGCAAGCTGGCGCTGCACACCGGCACCGATTTTCATTTCAGCCCGGGCGAAAGGGTCAGGGCGACGGCGCCAGGCAAAGTCGTTTCCGCTGGCTGGACGGGCGGCTATGGCAACATGGTGGAGATCGACCACGGCGACGGTATCTCGACGCGCTACGGCCACATGGAAGCGCTGCTGGTCAAGGCTGGCGACGCGGTGAAGACCGGCGACGCCGTCGGTCTGGCCGGTAGCACCGGGCGCTCGACCGGTACACATCTGCATTACGAAGTCCGTGAGAATGGCCACCCGATCGACCCGATGTATTTCATCAATGCCGGCATGAAGCTGGCAAGTTATATCAATGGGATCGGGACAATTTCGGCGCGAGAATTGTGACAAACGAGCAACAAAGATGGCGCTAATCTAAAAATTGCGTTATGAATGCGCTTCAAGCTTTTCGAAGCGCCCGCTTTCCTTGACTTCGCGGGTATTTGGTTCTATGTCGCGCAGCATTGCGGCACGCTAGAACGTGTCGACTCATGAGTGTTCGACCGAACCGGAACGGAAATAGTTTTCCCTTTGACAACATTTGCTGACCTTGGCTTGAGCCAAAAAGTCCTATCCGCTGTAACTGACGCGGGCTACACAACGCCGACTCCGATCCAGGCCGGCGCCATCCCCTTTGCGCTGCAGCGCCGTGACATCTGCGGTATCGCCCAGACGGGCACCGGCAAGACCGCCTCCTTCGTTCTGCCGATGCTGACCCTGCTTGAAAAGGGCCGCGCCCGCGCTCGCATGCCGCGCACGCTTATCCTCGAACCGACGCGCGAACTCGCTGCGCAGGTCGCGGAGAACTTCGAAAAATATGGCAAGAATCATCGCCTGAACATCGCGCTGTTGATCGGCGGCGTGTCGTTCGAAGAACAAGACCGCAAGCTTGAGCGCGGTGCTGACGTGCTGATCTGCACGCCCGGCCGCCTGCTCGATCATTTCGAGCGCGGCAAGCTGCTGATGAGTGCCGTCGAGATCTTCGTCATCGACGAAGCCGACCGCATGCTCGACATGGGCTTCATTCCGGATATCGAGCGCATCGCCAAGCTCATTCCCTTTACCCGCCAGACCCTGTTCTTCTCGGCCACCATGCCGGCGGAAATCCAGAAGCTGGCCGACCGCTTCCTGCAGAACCCGGAGCGCGTCGAGGTCGCCAAGCCCGCATCGACAGCCAAGACCGTGACGCAGCGTTTCGTTGCCTCGCATGGCAAGGATTATGAGAAGCGCGCAGCTCTGCGCGATCTTATCCGCGCCCAGACCGACCTGAAGAACGCCATCATCTTCTGCAATCGCAAGATAGATGTGGCCGACCTCTTCCGTTCGCTCGAACGCCACGGCTTCTCGGTCGGCGCATTGCATGGCGACATGGACCAGCGCTCGCGCACGACGATGTTGCAGAACTTTCGTGACGGCCAGATCCAGCTCCTCGTCGCTTCCGACGTCGCGGCACGCGGTCTCGACCTTCCCGATGTCGGCCATGTCTTCAATTTCGATGTTCCGATCCATTCGGAAGATTATGTCCACCGTATCGGCCGCACCGGTCGTGCTGGCCGCTCCGGCGCCGCCTTCACACTGGTGACCAAGCGCGACACCAAGCATATCGACGCGATCGAAAAACTGATCGGCGAGGATGTCCAGTGGCTGAACGGCGACCTGTCGGCACTGCCGCCGGCCGAAGAGGGTGGGGACGACAATCGTTCTTCTCGCCGCCGCGAGCCGAAAGGCAAAGGCCGCGAACGTGATCGCAGCCCCAGAGGCCGGAGTGCCTCGAGTCATAAATCTGATATCGACGTCGAAGATAATGTCGTCGTTGAAGTGATCGAAGCAGCACCAGCAAAGGCCGAGAGCGTGAGAAACGAGCGCAAGTCTGAGAACAACAACAAGTCCCATAACGGTTCTCGTAACAACAATCGGCCCTTCCCCGCTGCCAACGACGACAATCGCGAACGCCGCAACCGTTACCGCGACCACGATGACGGCCCGACCCCGGTTGGTTTCGGCGACGACATCCCCGCTTTCATGCTGATCGTAGCCAACGCCAAGGGCTAACAGGGTCGCGCGGCATGGGGAAACCCGGCATCGATTTCCCAGGATTAGGAACCGGTCTCGCAATCTTGCGGGATCGGAAACTGTTGCTCTATAAGCGCCTCAAGGCGCCGGAAGCTGGATTCTGGAGCATCGTCGGCGGCAAGGTCGGCCATATGGAGCCGGCTGCAAAAGCCGCCATCCGCGAGGCCGAAGAGGAAAGCGGCCTCTCCATCGGCCAGATCGATTATCTCTGCACGACCGAAGTCTTCAACGAGGCTGATGATCAGCACTGGATCTCCCTGATCTATAAGTGCCAGGACTTTTCCGGGGAAGCCTATCTTGTCGAACCGGACAAGCTCTCCGATTTCGGCTGGTTCAGCCGCAACGAGCTGCCGCAACCACTATCAGCCTTCGCACAGGCGGCAATCGACCAACTGAGCGAAGACGAGTTTTGCTGAAACCTATTTATCCGCCCGCACGGCTGCCTCGTAAGCGAGCCGCACCCAGCGCGCCATGATATCCGGATCGTCAAAAGCATCGTCCGGAATTGACCAGTAGGGCATGTTGACGGGCTTGCCCTTCTTGCCTTCATAGGCCCAGCGCCTGGCGCCTGCCTCCTCAAATTCCGGGGCGCTGATCTCGTCGGCCTTCAGCAGCATCTCACTGTCCAGTTCGATGGCAAGGATGCGGCCCATATGGTAGATGCCCTTGCCGCCGAACATGCGCTTGATGGTCACCGGGCCAAGCGCCTGGAACATCTCCTCGATCTCGATATTATCCATTCCCTACCCCTTCAAAATCCCGCCGGCGGCGAGCACGGCTTCGGGTGTATCGACATCGAGATGGGCGGCATCGCCGATGTCGACATCGACGACGGCAAGCCCCGATGTCTCGATGATATGCCGGGCGCCGACATCACCCTCCAGACGCATCACGGCATCGTAGACCGCTCGCGGTAGGATGACCGGATTACCGCGCTTGCCGCGCGACACCGCCCTAACGATCGCCTGACCGTTCGCCTGGCGGAAGGCCACAATCAACGCCTTCAGGTCGTCGCTCGTGACACCAGGCATATCGGCCAGCATGACCAGCACGCCATCGGCCCGTTGCGCCGCAGGCGCGCCGATGCCAGCTACCAGCGAGCTTGCCATGCCGGAGGCATAGTCAGGATTATAGACCCGCTCGACCGCCAGTCCGGCGAGCGCCTCTTCGATCTCTCCATGACGATGGCCGGTGACCGCAACAACGGAGGCGGCTCCGCTTGAGAGGGCCGTCAGGGCGGAACGTTGCACCAGCGGCATGCCATCGAACTCGGCCAACAGCTTGTGCGGTCCGCCCTCACCCATACGGCTCGCCTTGCCGGCGGCAAGCAGAACGACGGCAACGGAAATCTGTGCTTCCGGTTTGACCACTATGTCGCGCGGCCGTGGCCGCGATTGTATTTCCATCAGAAGACCTCCGACGCCCATGCCGCTGATTTCCTGTGGCGTCGGCTGCTCGCCGGCGAGAATCCGGTCCAGCACCCAGTCGAAACCATTTTCCTTAGGGCTACGCGCGCAGCCGGGAGCACCGATGACATAGACGTCACCGAGCTTGCCGAGCACCAGCAGATTACCGGGATCGACCGGCATGCCGACCTGGATGACGTCGCCGCCCGCCAGCCGGATTGCTTCCGGAATAACATCGCAGGCGTCGATGACGGCGGATGCGCCGAAGATGATCATCAGCTTCGCCGATCGATCCGCTGTCCGCAGCGCGCCACCAATCGCTTCCGCGACCGCCGACGCACGATGCGCCACACGCTCTTCCCGCTCCAGCGTACTGCCGGTGAGTTTCAGCCGTTGCGACAGGATGCGCGCTGTCTTGTCCATCACGGAGGTCTTCAGCGACGGCAGTTCTGTGGCGATCAGCGATACCGCATGCGGCAGGAACGGCTTGACCTCAAAAGCGGTCACCCGCCGCAGGATATCGACACCGGCGGCAATCTTCGTGCCGGAAACCGCAAGCGGAATGATCTTGAAGGTCGCCACCATATCGCCGCGACGCACCGGGACGTGATCGGCAAGACAGGCGAGCGTGATCGCCGGATCGAGACTGTTCAGCCGGTCGACGGCAGCACGATTTGCAACGAACAGACCATCGACCGCGCTATGAACATTGACGCGCCCCGTGGCCGCCTCGGAAAAGGTTAGATGATCCGGCGCGATTGCCCGCGCCAACCGCTCCGCAGCCTCGTCCTCCATCAAGTCACCCGGTTCGATCCGGGCGGCAATAACCCGATCGATCCCCGCGACAGCGAGGCGATCAATATCCGCTGGCGCAAGAACGTGCCCTTTGGCAAAGCTGCCATCCGGCAAGCGGACGGAATGCGCCAGAACCGCGTCAACCGCCTCCCTCGTCGGAAAATCACCGAAGATCATTGTTTGTCACCCTTTGGTGACGAGACATTGCGGCCACGCAGCGCTCCGACAATCTCCGCCAAAATCGAAACAGCGATTTCCGCCGGGCTGGACGCGCCGATGGGCAGGCCGATGGGCGCGTGAATTCGGGCGAGATCGCCTTCCGTCAACCCTTCCCGCGTCAGCCGCTCCAGCCTGCCCGCATGCGTCTTGCGGCTGCCGAGCGCGCCAACGTAAAAACAGCCAACCTTCAATGCTTCGGCGATCGGAAAATCATCGATCTTCGGATCATGGGTGACCGCGACCAGCGCCGTATAGGCATCGAGAGGTCGCTCCTTCAGCGCATCCACCGGCCAGTCGGCGACGAGGTCGACGCCTTCGAAACGCTCCGGTGTCGCAAAGGCGGTACGCGGATCGATGATGCGAATATCGAAGCCGGCAAGCACGGCCATCTGCGCCAAGACCTGGCTGATATGCACCGCGCCGATGACAACGATATGTGGCGGCGGCAAGTGAACATTGAGAAAGAGGTTGCGTCCGTCGACGTCCATCGCCGAGGATTTCCCAGAGCGGAAGGCGGAAGCTGCGGCGTCGCCGAGCGGTCCATCAACCGCATCCCCCTCGACAATCAACCATTCCGGACCACCGGACAGATCGGTGACAAGGATCGCCGCCTGCCTTGCGCGTCGCAGCGCATTCAGCTTCGTCAGTATCCGACGGTCCATCAATGAAGCCTTTCGACATAGACGCGAATGCGGCCGCCGCAGGAGAGGCCGACCCGCCAGGCGGTTTCATCCGCCACGCCGAAATCCAGCATGCGGGCCTTGCCGCTTTCGATCACATCCAGTGCCTCGGTGATAACAGCGCCCTCCACACAGCCGCCGGAAACCGAGCCATGAAAATTGCCCTCGCCGTCTATGACGAGATGGCTGCCGGTCGGGCGCGGTGCAGAGCCCCAGGTGTCGACGACGGTCGCCAGCGCCACGCTGCGACCGGCGGACGCCCATTCCTCCGCTATCACAAGCGGATCCAGGCTTTCGGATATGTTTGTCATGCTTGCCTCACAGCTTGGCGAGAAAACGGCGTGGATCGTAAGCGCCGTCACGACCGGCGCTGAGGGCCGATACGAGATCGGCCAGAGATAATAGATTGTGAACCGGACGGAATTCGTCAACATGCGGCAGCATGGTTCGCACACCTCTGGCACGAGGTTCGAAGCCTTCGAAGCGCAGCAATGGATTGAGCCAGATCAGTCGCCGGCAGGAACGACGCAGCCGGTCCATTTCCGTTCCAAGCAATTCCACACCATCCCGCTCCAACCCATCAGTGATGAGGAGCACGATAGCGCCCTGCCCGAGCACACGGCGTGCCCAGAGCCGATTGAACTCTTTCAGCGTTTCGCCAATGCGCGTGCCGCCGGACCAATCGCGGACAGCAGCGGTGCATTCGTCCAGCGCCTCGTCCGGATCCTTGTGGCGCATCGCCCGCGTGACATTGGTCAACCGCGTGCCGAACAGAAAGGTATGCACGCGCCGCCGTCTCTCGGTCAGCACATGCAGGAAATG
>DASVPC010000114.1:0-30114 GCA_036383055.1 Rhizobium sp.
TCTTCCTGATCGTGCGTCACGAAGACGGTGGTGATGCCGAGCTGCCGCTGGATGGCGCGGATTTCCTCGCGCAGCGATACGCGAATCTTGGCGTCGAGGGCCGAGAGCGGTTCGTCGAGCAGCAGGACCTGCGGCTTGACGGCGATGGCGCGGGCAAGCGCCACGCGCTGCTGCTGGCCGCCGGACATCTGGTAGGGGTAGCGGTCAGCAAGATGGTCGAGCTTGATCAGGCCGAGCATTTCCTTGACGCGCTTGTCGATGTCGGGCTTGGCCATGCCGGCGACCTTGAGGCCGAAGGCGACATTGTCGTGCACGGTCATGTTCGGAAACAGCGCATAGGCCTGGAATACCATGCCGATATTGCGCTGGTTCGGCTTCAGCGGGCGTTGGTCCTTGCCGTTGATCGTCAGGGTGCCGGCGGTTGGGCTTTCGAAGCCGGCGATCATGCGCAGCACGGTCGTCTTGCCGCAGCCCGACGGTCCGAGGAAGGAGATGAATTCTCCCTTCTCTATGTGCATGGTGAAGTCGTGAACGACCTGAACTTCGCCGAAGGATTTCTTGAGATTGGTGAGTTCGAGAAAAGCCATGGTGGGGAGCCTTACGCCTTAATCGGAGCGGATTTTGAGAAACGGGAGACCAGCTGGAGCAAGCCCATGCTGAGCCAGGTTACGGCGAGTGCGATGATCGCCAGCGCCGAAGACTGATAGGCCTGGTTGGCGCCGACGAGCTGCATGTAGGGGCCGAATGCCGGACGGTTGAGGAGCGATGCCATGGTGAACTCGCCCATGACGATCGCAAGCGTGATGAAGGCGCCGGAAAGCACGCCGCTCATGACATTCGGGAAGATGCATTTGAACATGATGGTCGTCCAGCTGGCACCCAGGCTTTCGGCAGCTTCGGTTAGCGTGCCGATGTCGATCGTACGCATCGCCGTATCGACAGAACGATACATGTAGGGCAGGGACAGCACAATGTACGAGCAGACGAGCAGGATATTCGTCGTTTGATTATAGCCCGTCAGCGGTAAGATCGACGACGAGTTATAAAGGCGCAAATAGCCGAAGACGATGACGATCGCCGGGATGACCAGCGGCATCAAGGTGATGAATTCCACCAGCGGGCGTATTTGCGGCAAGCGTAGACGAACCCAATAGGCCGTCGGCACCACGAGCAGCATGCCGAAAATGATAGTCAGCACGGCCATCAGCATGGAATAGCCGAAGGCATAGAGGAAGTTCGGATCGGAAAAGACCGAGGTATAGGCATCAAAACTGTAGGCGTTGCGACGCATGCGCAACGAGAACTCCAGCGTGCCGATCAGCGGTACGATGAAATAGAAGGCGCCGATGGCAACCGCGATCCAGGCAAAGAATTTTTGCAGTTTCATTTTTGCCACCGTTCAGCGCGCATACGCATGAGAATGTAGATGACGTTCGAAATACCGGTGATGACGATCATGCCGAGTGCCATGGCATAGCCGAGATTGGCGTTATGCAGCACGTCGCCGCGGATTTGTGCGTAGAGCTGGATCGGTACGATATTGAGCGAGCTGCCGGTCAGTGCAATGGCTGTCGCGATCGCGCCGAAAGCGTTGGCAAACAACAGCAGCGTCGTGCCGAGCAGGCTCGGCCAAAGGATGGGCAACGCGACCATCAGCCAATACTGTCCGTTGGTGGCACCGAGAATGGAGGCGGCTTCGCGCCATTCCTTCTTCATGCCATCAAGGGCCGGCGTAATGATCAGCACCATCAGCGGGATCTGGAAATACATATAGGTGATGGTGAGGCCGATGAAGCTATAGAGATTGAAGCCGGTCGAGTACAAATTGAAGCCGAACAACTCCACCATCAGCACGGTGACGAGCCCGAGACGGCCGATCGTGGCGATGAACGCGAAGGCTAACGGTACACCGGCGAAATTAGAGGCCACGCCCGAAAAGGTCAGAAATGCATGGCGGACCCAAGCCGGAAGTCCTCCCATGACCAATGCCCAGGCGAGATAGAAACCGATCAGCGCGCCGCCAAGCGCGGAAACGACCGACACCTTGATACTGATCCAGTAGGAATTCATGATGGACGGCGTGAACAGGTCGGCGATGTTCTTGAGCGTGAGGCTCCCGTCCGGTGTCAGAAATGCACCGGCGACGAGATAGATCGTCGGAAAAATCAGAAACAGCAGCGCGAAGATCAGGAAGGGTGCGATACCTAGCCAGTCGACGACGGCGCGCTTGCTGATCAGGGGAGCAGAACTGATCGTTGATGTTGTGACGGTGCTCATGCAGTGCCCAATCTACGGCATCGAAAAACGGAAAACCTCCCCGTCGAAACGGGGAGGTCATTTCAAGTCGGATTACTGTACGTTCGAACCGACGACGCTATCCCAATTGGTGGTGATGGCGGTCTTACCAGCAGCCTGTTCGTCGAGCGTCGGGAAGACAGCCTTTTCATAGGCGGCAGCCGGCGGCAGCTTGTCGAGAAGCTCCTGTGGGACCTTCTTGTTCTTCGCCAGGTCATTGAAGCGGATCGGGTGGCAATAGCCCTTCAGCCAGCCGATCTGACCTTCGTCGGAATAAAGGAATTCCATCCAGAGCTTGGCGGCGTTCGGATGCGGAGCGAAAGCCGAGATCGCCTGCACGTAGACGCCGGCGACAACGCCCGAAGCCGGAACGGTGACTTCAACCGGCGGGTTGCCGTTCAGGCTGTCGCGCCATGCGAGACCGTTATAGTCCCAGGCAACGACGATCGGGGTGGCGCCCTGCGCGAGCGAAGCGGACTTGCCGATGACCGGAACGAAGTTGCCAGCCTTGTTGAGCTGAGCGAAATACTTCAGGCCGGCTTCGCCGATCTTGGTCGCATCCTTTTCGCCAGCGGCGAGGCCGGCAGCGTAAGCGGCCTGGACGGCCTGGTTGGACGTGCGCGGGTCGCCGGCGAGCGATACCGTGTTGGCATATTCCGGCTTCAGCAGGTCAGCCCAGTCCTTCGGCGGGTTCTTGACGATGTCCTTGTTCACGACGAAGGAGAGGACGCCGTAATAATCGCCGTACCAGTAGCCGTCGGCATCCTTGGCGCTGTCCGGAATGGAATCCCAGGTCGAGACCTTGTAAGGCTGGATCAGGCCGTCTTTCTTGGCGGACGGACCAAAGGAAAGACCGACGTCGATCACGTCGGGAGCCTGCGGGCCGGTGTTGCCCTTGTTGGCGCGGATGGCTTCGATTTCATCGCCCGAACCGGCGTCCGGATTGAGTTCGTTGACCTCGATGCCGTACTTCGCCTTGAAGGCTGCGATAAGATCGCCATAACCGCACCAGTTGTGAGGCAGGGCGATGGTGGTCAGCGTACCTTCCTTTTTGGCGGCAGCAATGAGGTCCGCGCTCGGTTCAGCAGCAGCGATGGCAGTCGAAGCCATGATCATCGCAGTGGAGAGCGTCAGAAGACGATGAATTTTCGTGATCACTGGTATTCCTCCTTTTAGGTTTTCAGTGTCTGGCGTTGCTGTTAATGACGTTGCATGAAGGTTGTGTGACGGGTTCAATGAGTTGCGTTTCCAGCAAATGCAGGGATTTACTCTTATTCACCAACTGTGACGGACACTGTCTTGCTGGCCGGTTCTCAGGGCATTATTTAATACTTCGTTTTCCTTCTAACTCAGCTTGCGGAACAGGCGTGTCTGTTCGAAGAGGCCTTCCAGGGTTTTCATGCGCTCGCTTGTCTCGTCCCAGGTCGAACTTTGCACGGCCTCGATCAGCGCTTCGACGATAAAGAGGGTGACGACAGAGGAATCCCAGGCCGAAGGTGCCTCTATTTGCACGCGAAACGTGTGCCTGGCATGCTTGGCGGCGGGAGTGGCCCATTGGTCCGTGAAGACGATGATCTCGGCGCCATGGCGGCGGGCGGCGGCGGCGAGATTGACCATCTCCTGCTCATAGCGCCTGATATCGAAGATCACGAGCAGGTCGCCGGGGTTCATGTTCAAAACATATTGCGGCCACGAACTTGAATTGGAGGACAGTAGGGTCGTGTTCGGGCGGATGACCTGCATATGGGTGAAGAAATATTCGGCCAGCGCGCCGGTGATGCGGCCACCGACGAAATAAAGCCCGCGTTTTCGTTCCGACAACAGCGCGGCGACGCTTTCGAAGGTTGCCACATCGATGTCCGTCAGCGTTTGGCGGAGATTGCCCATGATGGCATCGGCAAAGCGATTGAGGATGTGCGTGCCGGGGGCATTGGATGCCCAGCGGTCATGTTTGGTCAGCGGATTGGAGATGGTCGCCTCGACCTCGTGATGGAGGTGCGACTGAAAATCGGGATAACCCTTATAGCCGAGCTTCTGCACCATGCGCGCCACGGTCGGCGTGGACACGCGGGCGTTCTCGGCCACCGTCGTAATGCTGCCCAACCCCGAAACGGGGTAGTTGTCGAGCAGGCTCTTGGCGAGCTGCTTCTCGGCGCGCGTCAACGCGTCGAATTGGGCATGGATTACGTCCGAAACTGTCTTCGACGCATTGCTCACTCGATTTTAGCTCCCCGGGACGGTCTTATGCCAGTCTCCTGCAACGATATAACAACGCTGTCACATTTCGAGTCAATGTCACAAATGAAGAAATAATTTCAGTTTGCAGTTGACAGTCGCCAAAACCTGAAGAATTCTTTTCTTATAAAACTTTTATTAAGAAGTGATGGGACGCCTTCAATGCTTGCCCAACAAGGCATTCTGACGGAAGCGGATGGGGAGTGCGTCGCGGTCGAACGGCCGGACGGCAAGAGTCCGTTTTTCATCATTTGCGAACACGCATCTTACAGGCTTCCGGAACGCTTCGGCGATCTCGGCCTGTCGCCCGAAGCGCTTTCCAGCCATATTGCCTGGGATCCAGGGGCTTTGGCCGTCGCTCGGAAAATCTCCGACAGCCTTGATGCGACACTGGTCCACCAGCGTTTTTCGCGCCTGATCTATGATTGCAACCGGCCGCCGGAAAGCGCTGGCGCCATGCCGGAAATCAGCGAGATCTACACGATCCCCGGCAATCAGCATCTGCGGGCCGCGGATCGGGAGGCACGGACCGAGGCGCTATATATACCGTTCCACAACCGCATTCAGGCACTTTTGAAAGAGCGGGCGGCCGGGGGACAAAAAAACGTGATCGTCACCGTCCACAGTTTTACGCCTGTCTACAACGGCAAGCCTCGAGCCGTGGAACTCGGTATTCTGCACGACGAGGATCGCTGGCTGGCGGATCGCATGCTCGATGTGGCGGCTGAGGCGCCGCTCTATCGTACCGAGCGCAACGAACCTTACGGGCCTCAGGATGGCGTCACCCATACGCTGAAATTGCATGGGATCGCCAATGGTTTGCATAACGTAATGATTGAGGTCCGCAACGACCTTATCGTGGATGACGTCGGCCAAGGGGTCGTGGCCGACTATCTGACAGGGCTTCTCCAGAGCAGTCTGGAAGCCTGATTAGAAGAAGAAAAGACCCCGGGGAGCAGCTCAACTGCGATCGGGTCATACGGCAAAAAGCTGGTGGCTCACATGACACACGGTCTTTCGCAATTCCGCGGAAGGCTTGGTTTTAGGGGGAATGACATGTCTGATTACACAGACTTAGACAAGAAAGAGGATGTGCATATCCTGCACTCCATGGGCTATGCCCAGGAGTTGGAACGACGCATGAGCTCGTTCTCGAATTTTGCCGTATCCTTTTCCATCATTTGCATTCTTTCAGGCGGTATCAACTCGCTTGCCCAGGCAACGTCAGGTGCAGGTGGCGCCGCGATCGGCATCGGCTGGCCGGTCGGTTGCTTTATTTCCCTGGTCTTTGCCGTGGCGATGGCGCAGATCAGCTCGGCCTATCCGACAGCGGGCGGGCTCTATCACTGGGGTTCCATCCTTGGTAACCGCTTTACCGGCTGGCTGACCGCCTGGTTCAACCTTCTCGGCCTCGTCACGGTTCTCGGCGCGATCAATGTCGGCACCTATTACTTCTTCATCGGCGCTTTCGGTGATTATTTCGGAATGACCGATACGACGTTGATCCGTATGGTGTTCCTGATCGTCATCACCGGCCTTCAGGCGCTGGTGAACCATATGGGCATCGGGCTGACGGCGAAGCTGACCGATTTTTCCGGCTATCTGATCTTTGCAACGGCGATCGCACTGTCGATCGTGTGCCTGGCCGCCGCACCGTCTTATGACGTTGCTCGGTTGTTCACTTTCACCAACTATTCGGGCTTGGCAACGATCGCGGCTGATGGCTCGGCGACCGGTGCGCCAGTCTGGCCGCAAGTGTCTACCTTCTGGGTCTTCGCCCTCGGCCTGCTACTGCCGATCTACACGATCACCGGCTATGACGCCTCCGCGCATACGTCGGAAGAGACCGTCAAGGCAGCCCATTCCGTTCCGCGCGGCATGGTAGGCTCCGTACTTTGGTCGGCATTGTTCGGCTACATCATGTTGTGCTCGTTCGTGCTGATGCTCCCGAACATGGATGATGCCGCAAAGCAGGGCTGGAATGTGTTCTTCTGGGCAATGAACACTCAGGTGAACCCGATCATCAAGGACATCCTGTACTTCCTGATCCTTATCAGCCAGTGGCTGTGCGGTCTGGCGACGGTAACGTCGGTGTCGCGTATGATCTTCGCGTTCTCACGTGACGGCGGCCTTCCGGCTTCGAAGGCGCTCTCCAAGGTCAGCCCGAAATACCGCACGCCGGTTTCGGCGATCTGGGCCGGTTCGATCCTTTCGGTCCTGTTCGTCTGGGGTTCCTCGCTGGTCTCGATCGGCGATACGCCGGTCTACAGCATCGTCGTTTCGTGCACCGTCATCTTCCTCTTCTTTTCCTTCGCGATCCCGATCACGCTTGGCCTGTTCGCATGGGGCACGTCGAAGTGGGACAAGATGGGTCCGTGGAACCTTGGCGAGGGGTTGTTCAAGCTCTTTGCCGTGCTGACGGTCATCGCGATGATCATCATCTTTGTTCTCGGCATTCAACCGCCGAATGACTGGGCAGGTATCATTACCGTCGGCTTCCTCGTGCTGACGGCAATCGTCTGGTTCGGTTTCGAGCGCCGCCGCTTCAAGGGGCCGCCGATCGGTGACGCGATTGCCAAGCGCAAGGCCGATATCGCAGCGGCGGAAGCGGCTGTCGGCGAAAGCTGAGAGCGGGATCACAGGTCTTAAAACCATGAGGCCGCATCCGTGCGGCCTCTTTCACCGGCACAAACGCGGCGCGGAATGCGGGTTGCTCCCGCTCGGGAATGTCGTTTTGTCGTCCGATGTCACCATTAATGTTCAGGCGGATCAAACATGAGCACTAGCTATACGCTCGACGACCTCAGACTGGATGTGGCCGAGGGTCGCATCGACACGGTTCTGGCATGCCAGGTGGACATGCAGGGCCGCCTGATGGGCAAACGATTCCAGGCGGAATTCTTCGTGGAAAGCGCCTGGAAGGAAACGCATAGCTGCAACTATCTGCAGGCGACCGATATCGAGATGGAGACCGTCTCCGGCTACAAGTCGACAAGCTGGGAAAAGGGCTATGGCGACTACACGATGAAGCCGGATCTCTCCACGCTTCGCCGTATTCCCTGGCTCGAAGGCACGGCGCTCGTGCTTTGCGATGTGCTCGATCATCACACCCACGAAGAAGTGGCTCACTCCCCGCGCGCCATCCTGAAGAAGCAGGTCAAGCGTCTCGAAGCCCTGGGCATGAAGGCCTATATGGCCTCCGAGCTCGAATTCTTCCTGTTCGACCAGACCTATGACAGCGCCCGCGAGTCCGGCTATCGCAACCTCAATCTCGTCAGCGGCTATAATGAAGACTACCACATCTTCCAGACCACCAAGGAAGAGGATGTGATGCGGGCGATCCGCAAGGGCCTGCAGGGCGCCGATATCCCGGTCGAGAATTCCAAGGGAGAAGCTTCGGCGGGGCAGGAGGAAATCAACGTCCGTTACGCCGATGCGCTTGATATGGCCGACCGTCATGCGATCATCAAGAACGGCTGCAAGGAGATCGCCTGGGCGAAGGGCAAGGCCATCACCTTCCTGGCGAAGTGGAACTACAGCGCCGCCGGCAGCTCGTCGCATATCCACCAGTCGCTGTGGAGCGCCGACGGCAAGACGCCGCTGTTTTTCGACAAGGAAGCAGAGCATGGCATGACACCGCTGATGAAGCACTATGTCGCCGGCCTCTTGAACCATGCCAGCGAGATCACCTATTTTCTTGCGCCCTATATCAATTCCTACAAGCGTTTCGTCGCAGGCACCTTCGCGCCCACTAAGGCGATCTGGAGCACGGACAACCGCACGGCGGGCTATCGTCTCTGCGGCGCCGAGACCAAGAGCATCCGTATCGAATGCCGTGTCGGCGGCTCCGATCTCAATCCCTATCTTGCCTTTGCCGCGCTGATCGCCGCCGGCCTCGATGGCATCGAGAACAAGCTCGAACTGGAAGCGCCTTTCGTCGGAGATGCCTATGGCGCCCGCGAAGTTCGCGAAATTCCGCGCACGCTGCGTGACGCCGCGGTGGCGCTGACGAATTCAAAGATGCTGCGCGCAGCCTTCGGCGACGAGGTGATCGACCACTATACCCGCGCTGCCGAATGGGAGCAGGAGGAGTACGACCGCCGCATCACCGATTGGGAGGTGGCGCGCGGATTTGAAAGGGCGTAAGCCTGCCCGTGGGTATGAACCCTGCCCGATTTTCGTCGCCAGACGAGGGCAGGGAAGACGGCTACGGCGAAGCGCTTCTATCGGCGGTGCAGGGCCTATAGGACGATCGTCTTGCGGCCAGCCGAAATATGTTCGTGACTATAAAAACAGGATTTCGATCATGACCATGATCACATGCGTATCACCCGTGAACGGCGAGGTTTATGCGGAGCGCCCGGCGCTGTCGCTGGAAGCTGCCAAGGACGTGGTGGCTCGCGCCCGCAAGGCGCAGAAGGACTGGGCGCGTCGTCCGCTGGAGGACCGCGTTCAGCTGGTGCTGAAAGGCGTTGCCCGCCTTAACGAGATGGCCGATGTCGTCGTGCCGGAGCTGACCTGGCAGATGGGGCGCCCAATCAAGTATGGCGGCGAATATCGCGGCTTCAACGAGCGTTCCAACTATGTCGCCTCGATTGCCGCCGATGCGCTCTCGCCGCTGGTGGTGGAAGACAGCGCGAATTTTGCGCGGCGTATCGAGCGCGAGCCGCATGGCGTCGTCTTCGTTATTGCGCCGTGGAACTATCCTTACATGACGGCGATCAATACGGTCGCGCCGGCGCTGATGGCCGGCAATACCGTCATTCTGAAGCATGCCAGCCAGACGCTTCTGGTCGGTGAACGGCTGGTGCAGGCTTTTGTCGAGGTCGGCGTTCCCGCCGATGTTTTCCAGAACGTCTTCCTCGATCACGCGACGACCTCGGCGTTGATTGCTGCCGGTAGCTTCAACTTCGTCAATTTCACCGGTTCGGTCGAAGGCGGTCGTTCCATCGAGCGTGCTGCCGCCGGAACCTTCACCAGCCTCGGCCTTGAGCTTGGCGGCAAGGATCCGGGCTATGTCATGGAAGATGCCGACCTTGAGGCCGCTGTCGATACGCTGATGGATGGCGCCACCTTCAATTCCGGACAGTGCTGCTGCGGCATCGAGCGCATCTATGTGCATGAATCGCTCTATGATGCCTTCGTCGAAAAGTCGGTCGCCTGGGTGTCGAACTATAAGCTCGGCAACCCGCTCGATCCGGAAACCACGCTCGGCCCGATGGCGCATAAGCGTTTCGCCAAGGTGGTTCGCGAGCAGATCGCCGATGCCGTCGCCAAGGGCGCCAAGACGCTGATCGATCCCAAGCTTTTCCCGGCCGATGACGGCGGTGCCTATCTCGCGCCGCAGGTTCTCGTCAATGTCGATCACTCCATGGCCTTCATGCGTGAGGAAACCTTCGGCCCGGCCGTCGGTATCATGAAGGTGAAGAACGATGCGGAAGCACTGGAGCTGATGAATGACAGCCCCTATGGCCTGACGGCGTCGCTCTGGACCAAGGATGTCGAGCGTGCTTCCCGCATCGGCCGTGACATCGAAACCGGCACCGTCTTCATGAACCGGGCCGACTATCTCGACCCGGCGCTGTGCTGGACCGGCGTCAAGGAAACCGGTCGCGGCGGTTCGCTCTCCGTCTTCGGTTTCCACAATCTGACGCGCCCGAAATCCTACCATCTGAAGAAAGTAACAGCATGAGCACTATCTCAGCCAATTGGAGCTATCCTACCGCCTTCAAGCTCGGTCGCGGCCGGATCACGGAACTGGCGGATGCCTGCAAGAGCCTGGGGATCAAGAAGCCGCTGCTGATCACCGACCGGGGCCTTGCCTCGATGGCGATCACCAAGACGGCGCTGGATATTCTCGAGGATGCCGGTCTCGGCCGCGCCATCTTCGCTGATGTCGATCCCAATCCAAACGAGAAGAACCTTGAGGCCGGCGTGAAGGCATTCAAGGATGGCGGTCATGACGGCGTCGTCGCTTTCGGCGGCGGTTCCGGCCTCGACCTCGGCAAGTGCGTTGCCTTCATGGCCGGCCAGACGCGTCCGGTCTGGGATTTCGAGGATATTGGCGACTGGTGGACCCGCGCCAATGTCGAGGGCATCGCCCCGATCGTTGCTGTGCCGACGACGGCCGGCACCGGCTCCGAAGTCGGCCGCGCCAGCGTCATCACCAATTCCCAGACGCATGTGAAGAAGATCATCTTCCATCCGAAGTTCCTGCCCGGCGTCGTCATCGCCGATCCGGAGCTGACGGTCGGCATGCCGAAGATCATCACCGCCGGCACCGGCATGGATGCGTTCGCCCATTGCCTGGAAGCCTATTCCTCGCCCTTCTATCATCCGATGTCGGCCGGTATCGCGCTGGAAGGCATGCGGCTCGTGAAGGAATTCCTGCCGCGCGCCTATAGGGAAGGCACCGATCTCGAGGCCCGCGCCAACATGATGAGCGCCGCCGCCATGGGCGCCGTCGCCTTCCAGAAAGGCCTTGGCGCCATTCACGCGCTGTCGCACCCGATCGGTGCCGTCTACAACACGCATCACGGCATGACCAATGCGGTCGTCATGCCGGCCGTCCTGCGCTTCAACCGCAAGGTCATCGAAGACAAGATCGCCTGCGCGGCCGCCTATCTCGGCATTTCCGGTGGTTTCGACGGTTTCTATGATTATGTGCTGCAGCTGCGCGCCGAACTCGGCGTTCCCGAAAACCTCTCGGCCATGGGCATCGCGCCGGATCGGATCGACGAACTGTCGGCGATGGCGATCGAGGATCCCAGCGCCGGTGGCAATCCGGTGCCGATGACGCTGGAAAACACCAAGGTGTTGTTCCGAGATTGCTTCTAGAAGACCACCGGTGCTCCGTCACTGGATTGCGGCGTATCGACTATCTTAGGACAACAAAAAGGGCCGCCGGGAGATCTCCCGGCGGCCCTTTTTGTTTGTTTAGACTGCTAATCAATCCACGAATTCGACGACCACGCCGGGCTTGACCATCTTGGCGAGTGCGGTGGCGTCCCAGTTGGTGAGGCGAACGCAGCCGTGGCTCTGCGATTTGCCGATCTTCGAGGGCTCGGGTGTGCCGTGGATGCCGTAGGTCGGTTTCGACAGCGCCATCCAGACAACGCCGACCGGGCCGTTCGGGCCGGGCGGAATATCGAGGATCTTGTCGTTGGTGCCCTGCTTGAAGTTAATCTTCGGATTATAGGTGTAGCCCGGGTTGAAGGCGACGCGTTCGACGGTGACCGTGCCGGACGGCGAGGGAGTGTCAGCCGAGCCGATGCTGGCGGGATAGGCGGCGATCAGCGTGCCGTTGGCGTCATAGGCGAAAACCTGCTTGCGGCCCTTGTCGGCGAGAATCTTTGCGACGGTGCCGGTCTTGGCCGGTCCGGTATTGACCACCTTGATCGTGCTGCCCGGGACGGTGAAGTCGACGCCGGGATTGAGCTCCTTCAGATAGCCCTCATCCATATGGAAGCGTTCGGCCAGCATTTCCGTGGTCGAGGTATAGCCGAGCGATGGCATCTGGGCCTTTGCGGCATAGTCCTCGGGTATCGAAGCGACGTAAGGGCCGGCGGCGTCGGCTGGCGTGATCGTGTAGTTGATGATCGGCATGCCGCCTGACAGGCGCAGCTGCTCGAGGATCGAATCAGTATCCTTTGGATCGAGCGTCTGGCCGGTCATCTGCTGATAAGCATAGATGGCCTTGGTGACATTGGCGCCCATGCGGCCGTCGATGGCGCCTGGCGAAATGCCCTGGCGAGCGAGGAAGACCTCAATCGCCGTGATCTCCATCTTCGACTTGCCCTTCAGCGTGATGACCGGTTCGGCCGGTGGCTTGCGCTGGACATCGGGCGTCTGCTGCGGATCGATCGAGGCGTAGTCGTTACCGTTCGGATTCGTCTGGCCTTGCTGGGATTGCGTATTCGGCAGAGCCTGGTCGTCGAGCGGCACGCGCTGAATGGAGCTGTCACGCGGGATACCGCCGGTAATGACGCTGCCGTCACTCCCGTCGCCGCGATACTGCCGATAGTCGCGGTAGTCGCCGTTGTTGGAAAGCTGCGTGTCGCCATAGCGGCCGCCGTCGTTGTAACCGTCGTCGCTAGAGGCGTCGTGCGCCGGCGCCTGAGGGTAGTAGGTGCTGGCCCGCATCTCGGTAGCGACGACATTGCCGTAGCGGTCGACCAAGACGTGCCGGCCGCGCCCGTCGCGTGTTCTCACGTAATCCTGCTCTGAATATTGATCAAGGATTCGCCCGTCTGGAGTGACCAGAACGACATCGTTGCTCCCGCCACGATAATACTGCGCTTGCGCATCGGTCCATGCGAGAGCGGACGCCGTGGCCGTCAGGGCCAAAGAAAGGCTTATTTTCAGGAACCGGTTCACGTCAGTCGAATCCTCGGATGGTGGCTGGCCGACACACACATGGTAATTTTGACACTAGTGTGGAATTTAAGATTATCATGCTGAATAAAATATAAAAATTTGTGTGATGAAGGCGTCAAGTTAACGTTCGGTAAGAGAAATCGCCATTTATTCTTGCCGTGCACCATTTCGAGACCACTTTCGGACGTGTGGCCAATCAGACGCCGACCAGGGAGAATTGCGAGACATGATCGACTTTGCCGCGGCCAAAGGGCCGAAACTGACACTGGACGAAAGCTCCGTGCTGGATATTGGCGCCTGCGTCATCGATGGCAACAATCTCGCACCGGGACGTGCGATTCCCGATGACGGCGACCCGCGCATCGATCATTCCCTGGAAGGCTTTCTCTTCACCTGCGGCCCGGATCACATCCGTCATCCGCAGCCGATGTCGGGTGCTTTCGGGAGCAGGCGCTATCCGTTGCACGGTTCCTTCTCCTCGCATCCGGCCAAGATTCTCTGGACCCGGTTCGAGGATGGCAATGCCGAGTGCCGTGCCGATATCGATATCCTCACCGCCGAAGGGCGCACGGCGCGGCTGGAGCGCCATTGGCGGATCGATGGCGCCACGGGCGAGGTTTCGCTCACGGATCGCGTCGTCAACACCAGCACCGAAGCGATGCCCGTTTTCCTGATGTATCATATGAATGTCGGCGGCAAATGGTTCGATGACGGCGTCCGCCTCTCGGGCCAGATGCTGGAGAATGGTGGTTTTCCCTGGACTTTCGGCGAGGAGCATGGCGGGATTTTCTGCGTGCCGGCGGTGGGGAAGGGTGAGGATTGGTCCGAACTGAGCCTTGGGCCGATCGCCGCGATCGGCGGCAAGTCGCTGAGGGTGCGATTCGGCACGGAGACGCTGCCGTTCCTGCAGGTCTGGCGCAATCAGCGTGCGCCGGCACATGTCCTCGGCATCGAGCCTGTTTCGCACCGCTGGGTGTCACGCGACGAGCTGGAGGAGGCGGGCGAATTCAATATTCTTCAGCCCGGCGAAGCCAGGAGTTTCTCACTCAACTTTGCCTTCGTCTGAGGGCTTCAGCGGTTGACGCTCGCTTTGTGGCGGCGTAGATCAAAGCCCTCGGTTTTATAGAGGAAGCGAACGATGGATATCCGCCCGATCGACGACGAATACTCGGTTTCCGGCCAAATCGGCCTGGAGGATCTCGACCAGATTAAGGCATTGGGTTTCAAGTCGCTCGTCTGCCATCGCCCGGACAATGAAAGCCCGGATCAGACGCCGTTTGCCGTCATCGAAGCACGCGCCAAGGAGCTTGGCCTCGAAATCACCCATGTGCCTGTCGGGCCGATGGGTGTGACCGAAGAGGCCGTGCAGGGCATGGTCGACGCACTCGACGAATTCCCGCGCCCGATGCTCGGCTATTGCCGCTCCGGCGCGCGCTCGACTGCGATCTACCAGAAGACGCATCATATTCGCGGCTGAACGGCTGCTTCCCGAAGATAGAAGAGCTTTTGGGCGTTGCTGGTGAGCAGCGCCCGGTTTGTGACCCGTCCCCGGACAACATCAGGAGAGAACCATGAGCATCAAGCGTATCGACGTCGGAGCCCGCATGAGCGGCGCCGTCATCCACGGCAATACCGTTTACCTCGCCGGCCAGGTTGGTGAAGGCGCAAGCGTTACGGATCAGTGCAAGTCGGCGCTGGCTGAAGTTGATCGCCTGCTGGCTGCTTCCGGCTCCAGCAAGTCGAAGATCCTGCAGACGCTGATCTATCTCGCCGATATCGCCGACTTCGCCGAAATGAACGCCGCCTGGGAAGCCTGGGTCGATCCGGCCAACACGCCGGCTCGCGCCACCAGCGAAGCCAAGCTTGCCGCGCCGAAGTACAGGGTCGAGTTCATCGTCACTGCCGCGATCGACTAATTCGATCTGACGCGTTTTATAAGGCCGGTGAGTAGGAGCATATTGTCCGTTTTCAAGTTGAAAGCGGACAATATGCTCCAGAGCTCACCGGCCTTTTGCTTGCGAAATTTCCGTCAAGGTGCGGGAAGGCGTGATCGCCTCAGGATCGAGCACGATCTCGATGATTGCCGGCTTGCCGCTGGCGCGCGCCCGCTCGAAGGCCGGGCCGAAATCTTCCGTCACCCTGACCGTTTCACCATGGCCGCCATAGGCGCGGGCCAAGGCCGCGAAGTCCGGATTGTCCAGCGCCGTTGCGCTGACGCGGCCGGGATATTCGCGCTCCTGATGCATGCGGATGGTGCCGTACATACCGTTGTTGATGACCAATGCTATCAGCGGCAGACCGTATTGAACGGCGGTCGCGAATTCCTGGCCGTGCATCATGAAGCAGCCGTCGCCGGCAAAGCAGATCACCTCGCGCTCCGGAAAGAGCTGCTTGGCGGCAACTGCCGCCGGCAGGCCATAGCCCATCGAGCCCGAGGCGGGGGCGGCCTGGGTGTTGAAGCGGCGGAAACGGTGAAAGCGATGCAGCCAGGTAGCATAATTGCCGGCACCGTTGGTGAAGATCGTGTCGGCTGCCGTATTAGCCTCGATCCAGTCCATGATCCGGCCCATATGCACCGCGCCGGGACTCTTCTCCGGCGTTTTCGACCAGTCGAGATAGGCGGCATGCATGCGCTCCGCCCGCTCTGCCCAGCGCGGCTCTGCAGGTGCTTCGAGATCGGAAAGGGCTGCCACGAAATCGGCCGGGCTGGCGCAGATCGCCAGATCCGGGCGATAGACGCGGCCGAGCTCGGAGGGATCTGGATGGATATGGACGAGCTGCTGTCGCGGGTAGGGAATGTCCATCAGCGTATAGCCGGAGGATGGCATTTCCGAGAAGCGGCCGCCGAGCAGGATCAGCAGGTCAGCTTCTTTGATCTCCTTTGCCAGCGCAGGATTGATACCGATGCCGACATCGCCGGCGTAATTCGGATGCAGGTGATCGAACAGCATCTGGCGGCGGAAGGAGCAGCCGACCGGCAACTTGAAGCGCTCGGCGAAACTTTTGATACCGGCAACCGCATCCTCGTCCCAGCGCGTCCCACCGAGAATGACCATCGGTCGTTCCGCCGCGATCAGGCGTTGGCGCAGATCATCGATCTGGCTGCTACCCGGATGGGCCGCAACCAGCGTATAGGGCTCGGCATGCGGCGCTTCGACCTCGTCGCGCAACATGTCCTCGGGCAGTGTTAACACAACGGGGCCGGGCCGGCCTGATGTTGCGACGGCGAAGGCGCGGGTGACGAATTCGGGGATGCGGGCTGCATCGTCGATCTCACCGACCCATTTGGCGAATTCGGTGAAGGCGCGGCGGAATTCCACTTCCTGGAAGGCTTCGCGCTCGCGTGCATCACGCTGCACTTGGCCGATGAAGAGGATCATCGGGATCGAATCCTGGCGGGCGATGTGCAGGCCGGCCGAAGCGTTGGTTGCGCCGGGGCCGCGGGTGACCATGCAGATTCCGGGTTCGCCGGTGAGCCGACCCCAGGCATCCGCCATCATCGCCGCGCCACCCTCCTGGCGGCAGACGAGCACCTTGATGTCGCTGTCATGCAAAGCGTCGAGCACGGCGAGAAAGCTCTCGCCGGGAACACAGGAAATGCGTTGGACGCCGTTTGCCTTCAGGGCTTCGACGATGAGCTGGCCGCCGGTGCGTTTCATGCTTTTGCCTTTTCCTCCAGTTCCGCCAATTCGGCCAGAACCTCCTCCTGATGTTCGCCAAGGCGCGGGCTCGGCCTCGTATAGGTGAGCGGCGTCTCCGACAGGACCACCGGCGTCCGTACGCTCGGGATGACGGTACCCGCCGCATCCTCGAGATCGATCCGCAAGCCGCGCGCCTTAATCTGTGGATCCGCGAACATATCCTCGATCGTATTGATGGCGCCGGCCGGCACGGCATTGTCCTCACAGGTCTTCAGCAGATCCGCCTTGCTCCATGTCAGGGTTTTTGCCGAAATGAAGGCGCGGACCTCGTGGCGATGGGCGACGCGGGCCTTGTTGGTGGCATAGCGTTCGTCATCTGCATGCGTCTCGATGCCGAGAAGCGAGCAGAGGCGGCGAAATTGTCCGTCATTGCCGATAGCAAGGATCAGATAGCCGTCAGCGGTCGGCACGACCTCGTAGGGCGAGATATTGGGATGGGCATTGCCGAGGCGTACTGGCGGCTTGCCGGAGATCAGGTAGTTCATGTTCTGATTGGCAAGTACGGCGGATTGAACGTCGAGCAGCGCCATGTCGACAAGCTGGCCTTCGCCGGTCTTCAGGGCATGGATCAGTGCTGCTTCGATCGCGGAGACAGCATAGATGCCGGTGAAGATATCGGCGATCGCCACGCCCGCCTTCATCGGCTGGCCATCAGGCTCGCCGGTGATCGACATGAAGCCGGATATGCCCTGGACGATATAATCATAGCCCGCAAGGCCGGCGTAGGGACCGGTCTGGCCGAAGCCGGTGATCGAGCAATAGACCAACTTGGGATTGATCTTTCGCAGGCTCTCATAATCCAGGCCATATTTTACCAGCCCGCCGAGCTTGAAATTTTCGATCACCACGTCGGCGATCAGGACCAGTCGGCGAACCAGATCCTGGCCCTCTTCGGTCTTGAGATCGGCAATGACAGAACGCTTGCCGCGATTGGTGGAATGGTAATAGGCGGCGGAAAGATTTCCCCCATCCTTGCCCTCGACGAAGGGCGGCCCCCACTGGCGCGTGTCATCGCCGCCATCGGGATTTTCCACCTTGATGACATCGGCGCCGAGATCGGCCAGCATCTGCCCTGCCCAGGGGCCGGCGAGAACGCGGGCCAATTCGATGACGCGGATGCCGGTGAGGGGCGGTTTCTTGATGCTGTTGGTTGTCATGTCGATCCGGATGGCGGCTAGGGTGTGAAAGTGACCTCAGATGTATCGGATACCGGCTTGGAAGCAAAGCGCCGCTCGCGCCAGAGAATATAGAGACCCGAGGCGATGATGATGAAGATGCCGACCCATTTGATGAGGTCGGGGAAGTTGCCGAACACCAGCCAGCCGAAGATCGTCGCAGAGACGATCTCGAAGTATTGCAGTGGCGCCAGCGTCGAGGCTGGGGCGGAACGATAGGCATAGATGGTGAGGACGCCGGCGACAGCGGCAGACACGCCGACACCCAGGAGATGGAGCATGGCGGTGCCGTCCGGTACGACGGGATCGATGATCGACGAACCCGTGCCCTTGCCGATCGCCAGCAGAATAAGGCAGATGAGCGTGCCCCAGATGCCGGTCTGGAACTGCATCGGCCATGCATCTTCGCTATATGAGACGACGCGTGTGATCATCACGTAGACGGCGATGCAAAGCGCGGTGACCACCGGCAGCAGTGCGACGAAACCGACCTCCGCGAAGCTCGGTTGAATGATCAGCATTGCGCCGAAGAAGCCGACGGCGCAGGCCGTATAGCGTCGCCAGCCGATGGTCTCCTTCAGGAAGATGCTGCTGAGGATAGTCAGTATCATCGGCTCGACGAAAAAAATGGCGATGGCGTCGGCGACTTCCATGACCTGCAGCGTCGTGACGAAGGAAACCATCGATAGCGTCAGCACTGCGGCACGAATGGCATGCACGCCGCTTCGGCGCAGCGACCACAGGCCCCATTGTCCTCGCAACGCCATCATCGGCAGGGCGAACAGCGACTGGAAAATGAAGCGCGCGGCGGTGACTTCCGCTGGCGGAATGGTCGTGGCGGCGAGCTTTGCGAAAATGTCGATGATCGGTGACAGGATCACCGACAGGAACATCATCAACAGGCCGAACGTCAGCTCCGACTGACGAAAACGGGGCAGGGAACTGCCGGTGGCATTCATTTGAAAAGTCCTTAGGGGTCAGGCCTTTGCCGTCACTTGCCGACACCAGTCCGCAAAATCGGCAATGGCCGCGGCCGCGCCGATCTCGTTCAGCGTTTCATGGCGCATATCCTGATAGATGGTCAGGCTAATATGCGAGAAGCCGGCCTTTTTCAAATGGTTTGACAGCCAGGAGATCGCCTTTCCATAGTCCGTCGCCGGGTCCCGGCCGCCGCCCACCAGATGAATCGGCATGCCGCGTCGGAGCCGATCAAGGTAGGTCTTTTGGGGCGCGCGGAAGGTCAGTTCGAAGAGATCCAGCCACAGGGATACCGAGGCATCGAAGCCACAGAGCGGATCGGCGATGTATTTGTCTACCTCCTCGGGGATGCGCGATAGCCAGTCGAATTCGGTGCGCCGGTCGGCGATCGATTTGCCCCAGACGCCGAAGGTCAGCTTCGGCAGCAGCCCGCTCGGCACGTCCGACCCTTTGAGCATGCGTTCCGTCTTCAGGATGACCTGTGCCGCGCGACCGGCGAGACCGGGATTGAAATTCGAGTTCCAGACTGTCACGGCATCGAACTTGTCGGGATGCGTCACCGCGACGTTCAGGCTGATCAGTCCGCCCATGGAGTGGCCGAACAGGATGATCGGTAGGCCGGGATGGGCGGTCGCGGCAAGCTCGCGCATCGCCAGAACATCGGCAATGACCCTATCGACGCCATCCTGCCGGGCAAAGCGGCCGAGCGGCGCGTCGGCGGCCGTCGTTTCGCCATGGCCGCGATGATCATGGGCGTAGGCATGAAAGCCGCGCGCCGCCATGGCCTCGGCGAAGCCTTCATAGCGGCGGGAATGCTCGGCAAGACCGTGACTGATGAGAAGAATGCCATGCGCGTCGCCTCGCGCCGGCAGATGATGATAGGCGAGCGTCGCGCCTGTCGGGCTGTCCAGATGCCTCGTTTCGGCAAACATGTGCGTTTCCTCCTCACGCAGACGAAAGGTTATCACCTCGCGGATTGCAATGGAGTGTTGGCGAAGCGCACAGAAATAAATCTCCACGACGTCTTTGAATCGGGGTTGCGTCTGGCCGATCAAACTGCTTATTTGTTCTCATATTGTTCTATCTGGAGGCATGGAATGAGGCATTGGGTTCGCGGATGCGTGGTTGCGGTTCTGTCGGTGGTAATGGCGGCGAGTGCGGTGGCGCAGGAGAATAATCGGGGCCGGACGCGGTTCATTTTGGCGGCAAGCTGGGAGCCTGCTTTCTGCCAGACGAACCAGAAGAAAGCGGAGTGCCGCAACCAGTCGTCCGATAGTCACGATGCAAAGAATTTTTCGCTGCATGGCCTCTGGCCGATGCGACAGGAATATTGCGACGTTTCCGACGATCTGAAGCAGGCCGATCGCAGCAGCGACTGGAAGGACCTACCGGCTGTCGAACTATCTGCCGACACCAAGGCTGCACTGGATAAGGTCATGCCGGGCACGCAATCCGGTCTGGAGCGGCATGAATGGATAAAGCATGGCACCTGCACCAAGCTCAGCGCCGATGAGTATTTCGGCGCTGCCGCCGGTTTGATCGATGAACTCAATGCGTCCGCGGTGCGCGATCTCTTCGTGCAGAATATCGGCAAGACGCTTGACGCCGATACGATCAAGGCCGCTTTCGACAAGAGCTTCGGCGAGGGTGCCAGCGACCGGGTGAAGATGAGCTGCCGCCGTGTCGGCAAGGTGCGCGTGATCTCCGAATTGACGATTGGCCTCTCCGAAGATGCCATTCAGCCCGCGCAAGGGAACGAGCCGCGGCTCGCGGACTTGATCCAGAGTGCCGGCCGCACGTCATTCGGCTGCGATCAAGGCGTGGTGGATGCGGCCGGCTTTTGACGTCCGGAAGCCCCTCTGACGCGGATAAATAGCTCTCGGACAAGGTTTCGCCGTTGCCCGAGAGCGGGGTTTCGCCTACATAGCGGCACAATTCGCAATGTTATCCGCCCGTGGAGTAACCCAAGCTATGGCACGTCAGTTCATTTATCATATGGCCGGTCTGAATAAGGCCTATGGCGCCAAGAAAATTCTTGAGAATATCCATCTCTCTTTCTACCCCGACGCCAAGATCGGTATTCTCGGCCCGAACGGTGCCGGTAAGTCGACTGTGCTGCGCATCATGGCCGGCCTCGACAAGGAATATACCGGCGAAGCCTGGCTGGCCGACGGCGCCACCATCGGCTATCTGCCGCAGGAGCCTCAGCTCGATCCGTCGAAGACTGCGCTCGAAAACGTCATGGAAGGCGTTGCGGCGAAGACGGACGTTCTCAATCGCTACAACGAGCTGATGATGAACTATTCCGACGAGACGGCGGAAGAGGGTGCCAAGCTTCAGGACATCATCGATGCCCAGAACCTCTGGGATCTGGAAAGCCAGGTGGAGATGGCGATGGACGCGCTGCGCTGCCCTCCGGGCGACGCTGACGTCACCAATCTCTCCGGCGGTGAACGCCGTCGTCTGGCGCTGTGCAAGCTGCTGCTGTCGCAGCCGGACGTGCTGCTGCTCGACGAACCGACCAACCATCTCGACGCCGAGACCATCGCCTGGCTGGAAAAGCATCTGCGAGCCTATCCGGGCGCCGTGCTGATGATCACCCACGATCGCTACTTCCTGGATAACGTCACCGGCTGGATCCTCGAACTCGACCGCGGCCGTGGCATTCCCTACGAAGGCAACTACTCTTCCTACCTGCTGGCGAAGGCCAAGCGCATGCAGCAGGAAGGTCGCGAAGAAGCCGGCCGCCAGAAGGCGATCGCACGCGAACAGGAATGGATCGCTTCCAGCCCGAAGGCGCGTCAGTCTAAGTCCAAGGCCCGTATCCGCGCCTATGACGAGCTGGTCGATGCCGCCGAGAACCAGCGTCCCGGTGATGCGCAGATCATCATTCCGGTCGGCGAGCGTCTCGGCCAGGTGGTCATCGAAATGGAAGGCATCAACAAGGGTTATGGCGACCGGATGCTGATCGAAGGTCTGTCGCTGAAGCTGCCGCCGGGCGGCATCGTCGGGGTCATCGGTCCGAACGGCGCCGGCAAGACGACGCTTTTCCGCATGATCACCGGCCAGGAAAAGCCGGATAGCGGTTCTATCCGCATCGGCGACAGCGTCCATCTCGGTTATGTCGACCAGAGCCGTGATGCGCTCGATGGCGGCAAGACCGTCTGGGAGGAAATCTCCGGTGGCGCCGAAGTCATCAAACTCGGCAAGTATGAAATGAACTCGCGCGCTTATTGCGCTACGTTCAACTTCAAGGGCGGCGACCAACAGCAGAAGGTCGGCAACCTCTCCGGCGGCCAGCGCAACCGCGTGCATCTTGCGAAGATGCTGAAGGCCGGCGGCAACGTCCTGCTGCTCGACGAACCGACCAACGACTTGGATACCGAAACGCTGGGTGCGCTCGAGATCGCTCTCGAAAACTTCGCCGGCTGCGCCGTGATCATCAGCCACGATCGCATGTTCCTCGACCGTCTGGCCACGCATATCCTCGCCTTCGAAGGCGACAGCCATGTCGAATGGTTCGAAGGCAACTTCGAGGATTACGAGCAGGACAAGATGCGTCGCCTTGGCGTTGATAGCATCAATCCGAGCCGCGTGACCTACAAGCGCCTGACACGATAAGCTCGCTGCTTTCCTGCCATCAAGAACCCCGGCCTGTCCGGGGTTTTTCTTTGTCCTAGCGCGGGAAATGCGTATTCCTGCGCCGACAGATACTAACAGATTTCCGACGTCCGAATGTCTCCTGCCGTGAATTGGCTCTTGCAGATTGCGGCAAAATGACATAAAGATATCTTTATATCTTGATTGGGCGACGAATGACGGATCTGGTTAAACTTGGCTTGGACAATCTGGTGGATGTGCTGAAGGCGGCGGGTGAGCCGACGCGGCTGCGCCTGCTGGCGCTGCTTGCCGCCGGCGATCTGACCGTCACCGATCTTACTGAAATTCTCGGCCAATCGCAGCCCCGCATCTCGCGGCATCTGAAATTGCTTGGCGAGGCCAATCTGATCGACCGCTATCAGGAGGGCGCCTGGGCCTATTTCAGGCTGAAGCAGGACGGCAAGGCGGTCATCCTGGCGCGTGAGCTTCTCCGGCACACGGCCGAGAACGATCCGGTATTGCTGCGCGACGGTGAGCGGCTGACCGCCGTCAAGCGTATTCGCGCCGAGCGAGCGCAAGCCTATTTCAGCCGCAATGCCGCTGAATGGGACGAGTTGCGCCGCCTGCATGTCGCTGACGAGGATGTCGACAAGGTGATGATCGAGTTGATCGGGCCGCAGCAGATCGACGCTTTTCTCGATCTCGGCACCGGCACAGGCCGGATGCTGCAATTGCTGGCTGGTCATTATCGCCGCGCGGTCGGTATCGACGCCAGCCGCGACATGCTGGCCGTGGCGCGCGCCAATCTCGACCGGTCGAACATCACCGCCGCTTCGGTGCGGCATGGCGATATCTTCAATTTGCCGCTCGAGGCGCAGGATTTCGATCTGATCACTATCCATCAGGTGCTGCATTTCCTGGATCAGCCGGAAATCGCCATCAACGAGGCGGCGCGAATGCTGCGGCCCGGCGGCCGGCTGGTGATCATCGATCTGGCACCGCACGGGCTGGAATATCTACGCGACGAACATGCACATCTGCGGCTCGGCTTCTCCCATCAGACCATGTCGGAATGGCTGAAGGCGGCGGGGCTTGATGTCGAGCAGGTGCAGGACCTTCATTCGGGGAGGGAAGGCGGTTCAGGGTTGACGGTTACGATCTGGCTGGCGCGCGACCCGCAGCTGCTGATCGCCGCCGAACAGAGCCGACAGGCATCCCCCATTCTTGCTGGGAGAGTTTGATATGTCTTCGAAGAACGAGAACGGCCAAGGTGGCATTCGCATTTCCTTTGAGTTCTTCCCGCCGAAATCGGAGGAAGCCGAAGTGCAATTGTGGAATACGGTCGAGGAGTTGAGCGAATGGGAACCGGAATTCGTTTCGGTCACCTATGGCGCCGGCGGTACGACCAAGGCCCCGACGCTATCGGCCGTGCGCCGGATGATCCACGAGACGCCGTTCACCACCGCTTCGCATCTGACTTGCGTCGGTGCAACGCGTGAAGACACGCATCGGGTCATCGATGACTTTCTCGCGACGGGCGTGCGCCGTTTCGTGGCCTTGCGTGGCGATCCGCCAACGGGCGTCGGCTCCGCCTATCAGCCGCATCCGGGCGGCTATGCCAATGCGGCCGAACTGGTGGCGGCTTTGCGCGAACGGGGAGATTTCGATATTTCCGTGTCGGCCTATCCAGAGAAGCATCCGGAGAGCCGCGATACCGCCGCCGACGTCGACATGCTGAAGCGCAAGGCCGATAATGGTGCGGACAGGGCGCTGACGCAGTTCTTCTTCGACAATGATGCTTTCGAGCGTTATCACGACCGTGTTCGCGCCGCCGGCATCACGATCCCCGTCGTACCGGGCATCATGCCAATCCAGAACCTGACGCAGCTGAAGCGTTTCGCCGGTGCCTGCGGCACCAGCATCCCCTCCTGGCTGGACGATCGCTTTGACGGCCTCGACGACGATGCAGATGAACGCGCCAAGGTCGCCGCCGATGTCGCGGCCGAGCAGATCAGGGATCTGGTGCGCCGTGGTATCCACGAATTCCATCTTTATACGATGAACCGTTCGCCGCTCGTCTCGGCCGTTCTCGAGCGATTGGGCATGCAGCGCAAGACGGATGCGCGCGCTGTCGCCTGATAAAATCCGGGAAATGCAGCCATGAAAAAGCGCATGTCGATCTTCGGCATGCGCTTTTTAAATGGAATAGGCTGTTTTGTTTGCTTTCAGGAGTTCGGTTGTCTGCGGCGGTCGTTCCTCGTCAGATGAAAAGCATCGTCACGACGAATACGAAGGCTGCACCGACCACTAGGACGTTGATGGATCGCGTCAATCCCATGTCTTCCTCCTTAGTCAACCATTAGAGTCTATGTCGGAAATGTGTCGCTTGGAAAGCGAATTCGATGCTGCATCGCGGCATGCAGCGCAGAGTTTGAATCCGGATCTTCCTATAAATTATTGATTTTATATGATAATAATCATGTTCACGAAATTTAATGTATCGTTAATTTAGCTGTGAGCAAGGTTAATGTCGGCGTTCTCTTGCAGAGGCGTCGCTGGATAATCGCTTGCATCAGCTAGAGTCGGCTCGTGCCCGGCCGCAGTCTCGCGTAAACCCGTCCGTCCAGAATGAGCAGGCCCGCGCCGATCAGCAGCATGCCGGTGATTTCCGGCAACCCCAGTCGTTCATCGAGGAAGAGGACGCCGAGCAGGATGGCGCTTGGCGGTACGAGCAGGGTGACCAGCGAGGCATTGGTGGCGCCGGCGAGCGCCATGATGCGGAAATAGAGGATATAGGCGAGGGCGGTGGACAGCAGCGCCATGCCGAGGATGGCGGCGATAACGCTAGCCGGTGGCATGGCCAGGCTCCACGGATGATCCACCAGAAGGGCCGTCGGCAGCATGATGATCGAAGAGCCGGTCAATTGGCCTGCGGCGACAACAGGCGGGGCCATGCCCTTGAAACGCTTGGCATAGATCGCCGCGAAGCCATAGGAGATCGCTGCAAGAATCGGCAGCAGCAATGCCCAAAGCGGAATTGTGGTGCTGCTCGTTACGCTAGGACCGAGCAACACGATCGTGCCGACGAGCCCCGTCAGGCAACCGGCAAGCTTGGCGGGTGTCAGCCTCTCGTCCGTGGTGAAATGATTGCCGATCAACACGGTCCAGATTGGCGTCGTTGCGTTGAGGATGGAGGCGAGCCCAGCGCCCATCTGCGTTTGGCCGATGAAGATCAGCGCATGAGGTATGGCGTTGTTGATCAGGCCGAGTAGGAGGAATTGCCGCCAATGTGTTCGCAGTAGATCATAGATCTGGAGGCGGCCGGCGATATAGAGATGGAGCGCCAGAGCTGCGAGCGACAGTCGGAGGAAGACCAAGGTGAATGGCGGGACGGAGTGCACGGCGATGCGGGCGAAGAAGAATGAGCCGCCCCAGATCAGCCCAAGCGCCAGCAGCAAGCTCCAGGTGAGTGCGTTCATGCCGTTGTTGGTCGTCATCTGGTGTCTCTCCTCGTCCTTGGCCCATTCTGGCGATACGAGAGAGGTTCTCCACCCGTTTCCTGCGGGGGCTTTGCCGGAAAAACAAAAAGGCGACCCGAGGGCCGCCTTTTACGGGATGAGAAGCAAATCTCAGAGCGCGTTCAACAGCGCCTGCGTCGCCCAGCCATCGGCCGGGAGGCCGAGGCGGAACTGTTCCTTCTGGATGGCAACGCGCGTGCCGGAGCCGAGGATACCGTCGATCTTGCCGACGTCATAGCCGCGTGCCTGCAGCTTGGTTTGCAGCGCTTTCATGTCGACATCGTTAAGGCCTTCTTCCGGCATGCCCTTGTTATAGGTCGGGGCGCCGCTCAGGCGGGTGGCGAAATAGGCGGCAGATGTCGTGTAGATAAATGACTGGTTCCATCCGAGATAAGCATTGTAATTCGGATAGGTCAGGAAAGCCGGACCCTTACGGCCCTGCGGCAGGATCAAGGCGGCCGGAAGCGAGCCGAAATTGGTATTGCCGTCGCGAGGCTTCACACCAAGCTGGAACCAGTCGCCGGCCGTGAGCGTGCCGCCGATACCGGATTTTTCCCATGGCAGATTATCGGGCAGACTTACTTCCTGCAGCCAGGGCTGGCCGCGCTGGAAGCCGAGATGCTGGAGGAATCTTGCTGTGGTCAGAATGACGTCGGGCGCGCTGGTCTTCAGATTGACATGGCCATCGCCATCGCCGTCCGTGCCGTAAGCAATGATATCGGGCGGCAGCATCTGTGTCTGGCCGATTTCGCCGGCCCATGCGCCGGTCGTGGTTGCCGGATCGACATCGCCGCGTTCCACCAGTTCGATCAGCGCAATCAGGCGCGGACGGAAGAATTCCGGGCGGCGGCAGTCATGCGAGAGAGTGACCAGCGCGTTGCGGGTGTTGAAATTGCCCTGAACGGCGCCGTAATCGGTTTCCATCCCCCAGAAGGCGGTGATGACGCCGGGGGGTACGCCATAGTCCTTCTCGGCCTTGGCGAAGACATCGGCATATTGCTTCATCTTCTGGCGGCCGATATCCAGCCGGCCCTGGCTGACAGTGCGCTGCGAGAATTCGAGGAAAGTCTGGCGGAACACACCCTGGCTGCGGTCCATGGCCAGAACCTTGGGGTCGATCTGCGCGCCGGCCAAGGTCTTGTCGGCGGACGCGGCATCGGCGCCGGCGGCGATCGCATCGGCCTTGACGCCCGCGAGGAAAGTGGAGAGGTCGCCGTCGCAGGCGACCTTGGCAGTGCCGCTACCCTGTGTATTCGACGGCGCGGCAGGGGCCGCGCTCTGCGCCAGCGCCACACTTGCCATGGCTGAAGCGAAGATCAACGCGAGTGCACTGCGTCGAATGGTGTGGCGGTCCATGGGCGATCCTCTTTTCTGATAGAATAGGGTCGCTTTCACAGAAGATTGTGACAGAAGCAAGAGAGAAGTTAGGGCAGTCTCAAGAATTTCCGTCCTTCTGTACTGCCGCCAGCCAATTCTGCCAGTTCTGCTCGGAACCGGCGAAAACATTGATGTCCGTTGGACCCTTGATGCCGGGAATGACGCCGGTCGAGGTGTACTGCCAGAAGGCCCAGGAACGGTCGGAATAGGTCGCCGTCGGATGCTTGGCGACTGAGCGGACCCAGAAGTGGTAGTCCTTGAAGTAACCCGCAAGATTCTCGCGATGGAAATCGACCGAAGTATAGATGATCGGGCGCTTGCCATAATAGGCTTGCAGGCGATCCATGAAGCGCTTCATTTCCGACCGCACCGTTTCCGGATCCGGTCTGGTACGGCAGGTCGGAGAGCCGGGGTTCCATTCGACATCGACGACCGGCGGCAGCATCATGGCGTCCTTCGGCACGTTGCGGATGAACCAGTCGGCCTGTTCGTCCGCTGTCGAGCAGAAATAATAGAAATGATACGGCGCATGCGCGAGGCCGGCCGTGCTGGCTTCCTGCCAGTATTCGCTGAAACGGGGATCGATCCGGTCCTTGCCTTCCGTCGCCTTGATGAAGACGAAGGAAACGCCCGAGCCTTTGACCGTCTGCCAGTCGATATCGCCTTGCCATTTGGAGACGTCGATGCCGTGGATGGGATGGCGCTCGGGATGGTCGCGGCCGAAATCCTGAGGCTTGGTATCCTTGAAGCGAGCCTTCGGAATGGAGGCGGTCTGCAGGACATCATAGCCCGTCGTGCAGCTGTTCAGGAAAAGGGCGAGCGGCAGTAAGCACAACAGAAGCCTGCGCATGGGTATCCCGTTATGGCGCGAGTGATCTTGCTGCCCCAAGGCTTGGCTTCCGTAATGTCTGGTCCCCGAAAATCCAAAGAAGCGGCGGGCCAAGCTGCTTGCAACCCGGCCTTACCACTTTATTCACCATATCAACGTAAAAAATCCGTTATCTTCAAGTAAATTCTTATACTTGAAGCGCCAAGCGGGCGGATTTCGAGCCGAATTCGGGTTTTTGGCCTAGGCGGTCGGCTTGATGACGACGGCTCTCCAGGCGTAGCCCCGCCCGATTTCTTCGAAGATCAGCTTGGCGCCGCGGGCCTTAACCCGTTCTTCCAGCACCGTGCGCAGGTCAGCGCGCGGGGTGACATGGAACTTCTTCAGCCAGCCCTTTAGCATCGTGCGGAACCAGCCGGGCAGGCGCTCCTGCTGGCCAAAATCGACGATATGCAGCTCGCCGCCGGGCGCGATGGCATCGAGCGACGCATCGATCGCGCTCTTCCAGTCGGGAATCATCGACAGGGCGTAGGAGACCATGACGCGGTCGAAGCCGACGACACCGAAATCGGCGGCCGAGAAGGCGGTGGCGTCGGCCACACGGAAGTCCGGTGTCTGCTTCAGGCCACGAAAATTATTGCGAGCCGAGAGCAGCATTTCCTGGGAAATGTCGAGGCCGTAGAGCTTGGCGGAGGGGAAGCGGCGATGCGCCAGCAACATGTTGCGGCCGGTGCCGCAACCGACTTCGAGCAGCGAGCCACCGAAGGGCACGTTGAGATGCGCGATCGTGCGGTCGCGGCCGAAGAGGTAATATTTGCGGGTCAGGTCATAGATATGCCGCTGGTAGCGGTACATGCCGTCCATCAGCCCGGCATGGTTCTTCGAATTCGTCTCGAGACCTGTATCCGCCTGGCTCACGCTTTTTTCCCATAGATGTGGAAGCCGCCGTAGATCGCCGAGCGGTCTCGTACGTTGAGCGCCTGCGATCGCTCTTCGTCATAGACCCATTGATCGCGGATCGCGGTCGAAAGACGGCCTTCGATAATGCTCTTTTCGGCGGCGGTGCGGAAAATGACACGGGCGCCTTCGCGGGCGGTGCGGGTGATTTCCGCCCAGAGTTCGTTGAGTTGTTCGTCGGTCATCCAGTCCTGTGCATCGAGCAGGATGTAGCGGTCGCGCGAGGCGGCGGGCTTGGAGGCGAGCAACTCGGTGAAGTTGGCATGATGCACGCTGACGCGGTCGGCATTTGCGCGGATGGCAGCATAGTGCTCGGGCTTCAGATAGGTCGGCAGCGGCCCCTGGTGCTGGGCGGCATAACGGCGCGCGAAGGCCTGCCAGGCAAAATAATTGTCCTGCATCGGGAAATGGCACGCCAATTTTTCCAGACGATGCTTTAACACGCCAGCGATGGAATCGTCACCGGCAAGGCTTGCAAGCTCGTCATATTGCTGCGGCGGAATGCCAAGGCCGAAAAGGGAGCTTTTGCGGCCGAGCAGCCAGCGCACCATCGGCCTGTCGAAGATCGGCGCGATCTCGTTGTCGAAGAACTGCCGTTGCTCGCGCAATGTGCGCGCTTCGGTCAAGGGGGCGAGACGGACGCCGTGCAGGCGTGCCAGCACATGGGCGGCGCCGATAAAGCGGCCGAGCAGACCGGTCTTGTAGATGTTGCGGTTGAACACCGTAACGCGGCGGCGGCCGTACATGTCGCGGCCATCCCAATAGGCGGCGGTTGCCGGATCAAGCCGCGGTGCTATGAACTCTTCGTAGGCCTGGCTGTTCGTGTCTACGCCGGGCGTGGCGAAGAAACGTACCAGGTCAGCATGGCCAGGCAGAAGCCGGAAGGCGGCGAGCTTGAGCTTGTTCAGCGCGATATGGTGCCGATTGAGGTCGACCACATCGATTGAGGCGGGGCTCTGCGAGAGATAGGCGAGCATGTTGCAGCCGCCGGAACCGATGGTGACGATGCGATGATGCGGCTGAAGCTCCATCGCCTCCATGTCGATATCCGGATCTTCCCAGATCTGCGGATAGAC
>DASVPC010000115.1:0-8933 GCA_036383055.1 Rhizobium sp.
GCGCTCGATCTTCAGCTGGATGATGCGGCGATCGAGTTCGTCGAGCTCTTCCGGCTTCGAATCCACCTGCATGCGCAGGCGCGCGGCAGCCTCGTCCATCAGGTCGATAGCCTTGTCCGGCAGGAAGCGGTCGGTGATGTAGCGGTTCGAAAGCGTCGCGGCGGCCACCAGGGCGGCATCGGCGATGCGGACCTTGTGGTGCTGCTCGTATTTTTCCTTCAGACCGCGCAGGATCGAGATCGTGTCCTCGACCGTCGGCTCCTCGACCATGACAGGCTGGAAGCGGCGGGCAAGCGCCGGGTCCTTCTCGACATGCTTGCGGTATTCGTCGAGCGTGGTCGCGCCGACGCAATGCAGCTCGCCACGGGCAAGCGCGGGCTTCAGCAGATTGGACGCATCCATAGCGCCATCGGCCTTGCCGGCGCCGACCAGCGTATGCATTTCGTCGATGAACAGGATGATCTCGCCGTTTTCCGACTGCACCTCATTGAGCACGGCTTTCAGCCGCTCTTCGAACTCGCCGCGGAACTTCGCGCCGGCAATCAGGGCGCCCATGTCGAGCGCCATCAGCTTTTTGTCCTTCAGGCTCTCCGGCACGTCACCGTTGACGATGCGCAATGCCAGACCCTCGACGATCGCCGTCTTGCCGACGCCGGGTTCGCCGATCAGCACGGGGTTGTTCTTCGTACGGCGGGATAGGACCTGGATGGTGCGGCGGATTTCGTCGTCGCGGCCAATCACCGGGTCAAGCTTGCCCTCGCGGGCCTCGGCAGTGAGGTCGCGGGCATATTTCTTCAGGGAATCGAAGCCCTGCTCCGCATTGGCGGAATCAGCGGTTCGGCCCTTGCGGATATCGTTGATGACCTGGTTGAGCCCGGCCGGCGTCACGCCAGCCTTCTTCAGCGTGGCCGAAGTCGATGCGGAAGACTCGATGGCCAATGCCTGCAACAGTCGCTCGACCGTGACGAAACTGTCGCCGGCCTTCTTGGCGGCGTCTTCGGCCGTAGTGAAAACCTTGGCAAGCGGCTGCGAGAGATAGACCTGGCCATCGCCGCCGGACACTTTCGGCAGCTTGGCAAGGGCGGCGTCATTGGCGAGACGTGCAGCCTTGGCGTCGCCGCCGGCACGTTCGATCAACGAAGAAGCCATGCCCTGGTCGTCGTCCAGAAGCACTTTCAGCACATGCTCAGGCGTGAATTGCTGGTTTCCTTGCGACAACGCATTGGTCTGCGCGGACTGTAAAAAGCCGCGCACGCGCTCGGAGTATTTTTCAATATTCATTTGTAGACCTCCATGAATCGCCCTGCCCAGACTGGCACAGACCGATGTTTGAGATTGAGCCCCCTGAAAAGGCAGACCCCGCCCGCCGCCGATTGAGATTTGCGGCGAGGCAACAGCGAAGAATATGGGAGGGGATTTGAAGAGTTTAAAGGGTGCCGGAAACGAAAAAACCCCGGCTCATACCGGGGTTTTTTGCAGACATATAACCGGATTCGCCTTTGCGGCTGCGACCCGTGCATCTGAACAGTCCTTATTCCGTAGCGGCTTCCACCAGTGCGGGGGCTTCGCTCGGAGCACCTTCGCCCTGACCTTCAGCATCGGCATTGCGGCGCGGCTGACGACGGGGACGATTGCCGGCATTGCGGCGGCGGGGCTGGCGTTCGCCGGCGGCGACGGGCGTTTCTTCCTCGATCGCAACTTCGGCCGGAATGCCTTCGATCACCGGCTGCGGGCCGGTGCCGTCGATAACCTCGGGCTCGGGCGCGGCAACCACGACTGGAGCCGGAGCACGGACGCGCACCGGAGGAGGCGCCATCTGCGGCTGATCATCCATGTCGTTGTCGTTCGCATCCATGTCATCCATGTCGCGGTCGGCATTGTCACGATCGTTGGGGTTATGCTGTTCGTCGCGCTGAAAACGTTCCTGCATCTGCGCCTGGGCGCTGGCAATGATCCGATTGTAATGTTCAGCGTGCTGAAGATAATTTTCCGCCATGACGCGGTCACCGGAGCTCTGCGCATCGCGAGCAAGCGTCGCGTACTTCTCGGCGATATGCTGCGCGGTTCCGCGGATTTTCACATCGGGACCGGAGCTGTCGTAAGTCCTGGTCAGCGGGTTTGAGCCCTTGCGGTTGAAATTATTATTGTTGTTATTGTTTCCGCCGCCGCCGCCGTTGTTGTTACCACGCCCCCGACCGCGCTTATTCTGCTGTCCTGGCCTCATAGATCCTTCACCTGAATTTTCTTAGTTGGGATGAAATTATAAACGGCACCTGCCGCCGTGGCTGGAAAGCTCCAAGCCAGGGCCTGCGTGCCGCAAGCAAACTGCGCCTTTAGCGCCCGTCTGCCGCTCGACTACGTCAGATTAACTGATCACGCATTGGGTTATCTTCAACCTTTGACACTCTTATCAGAGAGCGGATCCCCGAGGCTGTCCAAGACAGGCGAATCGTCTCGCCTATTCCCAGCCGCCCAACGCGTGAGCGCAACCTATATCGCTTCCTCAGGAAATCCAAGCCTTTTCTTTGCGATAACAACAAGGTCCCATGAACCTGCTGCAAATTGTCGCGTTAATGGTGATATTGAAACACGAGCACCCGGTCGTTGTGTCCATAGTCCTGGGCTGCTTCGATAAGGAAAAATCCTGCTCCTTCAAAAACCGAAGTCACTGTCTTGCGCTGATCATAACCGATCTCCACGCCGACAATACCATCCCGGTGTAGAAACCGCACCGCATCCTTTGCGATTGCTCTGTAGGCATCCAGCCCATCAAGGCCGCCATCGAGAGCTGCCGGAGGATCGAAATTCTTTACTTCTGGAGCGAGAGTGGAAATGACACTGGACTCAATATAGGGCGGATTTGAGACAATAACGTGAAATCGACCGTGGATGGCCTCAAACCAGCTTCCCTGTACCGTGTCGAAGCGTGCCGCCAAGCCGTTGCGTGCGGCATTCGCCCGCGCCGTTTCCAAAGCTTCGCCGGAAATATCGGAACCGATGCCCATTGCCTGCGGGCATTCATGGAGAAGCGCGAGACAGATAGCCCCGGTTCCCGTTCCCATGTCCAATATATGGATAGTTTCGTGTTCCGATGCAAGGCGCCGCGCGTGTGGCAGCACGGTATCGACCAGGATTTCCGTGTCGGGACGCGGCTCCAGCGTCGCAGGCGATAGCGTCATGGGCAGGCCGTAGAACTCCCGCTCGCCGAGAATGCGATACACCGGCTCGTGGTTGAGCCGGCGTGCAATCGCCGCCCGCGCCGCTTCCACGCGATCCGGCGCCACGACCTCGGCGCCGCGCGTGACCAGCTCCGTCGATGAGAGCTGAAGAAGACCGCCGACGAGGATGCGGGCCTCGGTGGCGGGGTCATCGAGATCGGCCTCGATGAAGCGGGCGCGCACCTCCTGGAACAGCCCAGCGACGGTTGCTCCCGGCCCGCCGCTCATGCCTGTTCGCCGAGCTGGGCGAGCTGGCTCGCCTGATAATCCGCGCGAAGCGCATCGACCACTTCGTCGATCTCGCCCTCCATCATCCGGTCAAGCTTGTAGAGCGTCAGGTTGATTCGATGGTCGGTGACGCGCCCCTGCGGGAAATTGTAAGTGCGGATGCGCTCGGAACGATCGCCGGAACCGACCTGGCTCTTGCGGTCGGCGGAGCGTTCGCTGTCGGCGCGCTGGCGCTCCATGTCGAAGAGACGCGACCGCAGCACCTGCATCGCCTTGGCGCGGTTCTGATGCTGCGACTTTTCCGAGCTCGTCACCACGATCCCCGAGGGAAGATGGGTGATACGCACCGCCGAGTCCGTGGTGTTGACGTGCTGGCCGCCAGCGCCGGAAGAGCGCATCGTGTCGATGCGGATATCCTCGGCGCGAATTTCGATATCGATTTCCTCGGCTTCCGGCAAAACGGCGACGGTTGCCGCCGACGTATGGATGCGGCCGCCCGCTTCGGTTTCCGGCACGCGCTGCACGCGATGCACGCCGGATTCGAACTTCAGCCGCGAGAACACGCCCTTGCCGGTGATCGTCGCGATGATTTCCTTGTAGCCGCCGGCTTCCCCGTCGCTGGCCGAGAGGATTTCCACCTTCCAGCCATTGTTCGCGGCGAAGCGCTCATACATGCGAAAGAGATCGCCGCCGAAAAGGGCAGCTTCCGAGCCGCCGGTTCCAGCACGGATTTCGAGGATCGCGCTCTTTTCGTCGGCGGCGTCCTTGGGCAGCAGCAGGATCTGGATGTCCTGTTCCAGCGCCTCGATCCGCTCCTTGACCTCGGGCAGCTCCATGTCGGCGAGATCGCGCATTTCGCGATCAACCGACTTGTCGGCAAGCATGGCTTCCAGATCCGAAGCCTCTGCGATCGCCTTTTCATAGTCGCGGATCTTGGCGACGACCGGCTGCAGTTCGGAATATTCGGAAGCAAGCTTCACATAGACATCCGCCGCCGGCCCGGCAGACATACGCGCTTCGATCTCGCCGAAACGGCGTTCCAGTTCGCGCATTTTTTCAATGGGAAGGTTTGCCACCCCACACTCCAATTCTTCTTATTTGTTGTGTCTACAACGGAATATTGTGGCTCTCGGCGAAGCCGGCAAGGATGTCACGCATCGAGGCAGTCGGATGCTTGTCATCCAGCGCCTCTTCCATGACCGTCGACAAGGCCTGGAGATCGAGGCCGAGCAGCATCGCCTTGACCGGGCCGATAGAGGCCGGCGACATCGATACCGAGCGGAAGCCAAGCCCCAAAAGCGCCATCGCCGAAATCGTCTTGCCGGCAAGTTCGCCGCACAGCGTCACCGGCGTCTTGTTGCGTTCGCCGGCACGCACGATGTCGCGCAGGATGCGCAGGAACGGCCGCCCGAGCGGATCGAAACGGTCCGACACGCGCGCATTGCCGCGATCGACCGCCATCGAGAACTGGAAGAGATCGTTGGAACCGACCGAGACGAAATCGACCGCCGCCATCAGCTCGTCGAGCTGCCAGAGCAGCGCCGGCACTTCCAGCATGGCGCCGAATTGCAGTTTGCGCGGCAGGGCATGGCCAAAGCGCGACAGATGCTGCACTTCCTTCTGCACGAGCTCGCGCACCGCCTCGATCTCGGAGACCTCGGTGACCATTGGCACCATCATCTTCAATTCGCCGTCGGCCGCCGCCTTCAGCATAGCGCGCAACTGCGTGCGCAACAGGCCGGGCCGGTCGAGCGACAGGCGAATGGCGCGCCAGCCGAGCGCCGGGTTCTCTTCCTCATGGGCGCGGAAATACGGCACGACCTTGTCGCCGCCGATATCAAGCGTCCTGAAGGTGACAACGCGCCCGCCCGCCTGCTTCAGCACGCTGCGATAGAAAGCTTCCTGCTCCTCCGCCTTCGGCATGGTCGAGGCGATCATAAATTGCAGCTCGGTGCGGAACAGGCCGATGCCTTCGGCGCCGGATTCGGCAAGCTGCGGCAGATCGACCAGCAGACCGGCATTCATCAACAATGAAATGCGCTGCCCGTCCCTGGTGACCGGCTCGACCGAACGCAACGCCCGGAACTGTTCCTGCCGGCGGGCGCGGAAACGCACCTTTTCTTCGTAAGACCGCTGGTGATCTGCCATCGGCCGCAGATGCACATGGCCGCCATCGCCATCGATGATGACGGAATCGCCGTTTTCGGCAAGCGCCACTACGCCCGCCGCCTGGCCGACGACCGGGATGCCCATGGCGCGGGCGACGATGACGACATGGCTGGTAACCGCGCCCTCTTCCAGCACCAGGCCGCGAATATTGGCGCGAGGATAGTCGAGCAGCTCGGCGGCGCCCATAGCGCGCGCAAAAATCACCGCATCGTTCGGGAAGCCGTCGGCCGCCGTTCGGCCGGAATAGCCGGTGAGCTGCCGGAGCAGCCGGTTGGCCAGATCCTCGAAATCATGCATGCGCTCGCGCAGATAGGGATCCGTCAGGCGCATCATCCGCGCCTTCGTATCGCTCTGCACCTTCTCGACCGCGGCCTCCGCGGTCAGGCCGTTACGGATCGCCTCTTCCAGCTTGCGCACCCAGCCCTGGTCATGGGCGAACATGCGGTAGGTTTCCAGAACCTCGCGGTGCTCGCCTTCCATGGAGACGTCGCGGCGCGACAGCATGTCGTCGATGGAGATGCGCAGCGAACCGAGCGCTTCCGCCAGCCGGCCGATCTCCTTGTCGGTATCTTCGTTCAAGAGATTGGTGACGACGATGCGCGGCTCGTGCAGCACGACATAGCCAAGACCGACGCCTTCATTGTAGCTGTCGCCGTCGATGGTGACCGAGCGGGTAAGGTCGAGCTCGAGGCCCGGCTTGGTGATCTTCTTCAGTTCGCCCGTGGCGATCATCTCGGCCAGCACCATCGCCGTCGTCTCGAGCGCTTCCAGCTCTTCTTCGCGATAGTTGCGGCTCGCCTTGTTCTGCACGACGAGAACGCCGAGCGAGCGGCCGGTGCGCAGGATCGGCACGCCGAGGAAGGAGTGATAGACCTCTTCGCCGGTTTCCGGCAGGTAGCGGAAGGCGGGATGCGATTGCGCGTCCGAGAGATTGAGTGGCTGGGCGGAAGCGGCGATCGTACCGACCAGGCCCTGGCCCATCTTCAACTGAGAAAGGTGGACGGCTTCCTTGTTCAGACCTTCGGTGGCGTAGAGTTCGAGCACGCCGTCGGCGCGCAGCACGTAAACCGAGCAGACCTCAGCGACCATGTTGCTGGCGATCTGGCGGACGATCCGGTCAAGACGCTCCTGCGGCTCCAGCGGCTCCGCCATCAATTCGCGCAGCCGCTTGAGCAGAACGCGTGGACCGCCGGATAGGTCTCTCATTGCGTCTCTAGCTCCCGAAATCAAGATATTGCCGCCAGTCTTGCCCACGTCAGGGCCGGCCGAAACTCACCTCCGTCACGGTCCGTTGTCAGCAGTCCTTTATCAACTCTTATCCAGACCGTAGCAGGAATGCAAAGTCCTGACTGCGAGTTCTGCATAAGGACCGTCGATCAGGATGGAAATCTTGATTTCCGACGTCGTAATAGCCTTGATGTTGATGCCTTTTTCGGCAAGTGCCTGGAAAGCGGTCGCAGCGACGCCGGCATGCGAGCGCATGCCGATGCCGATGACCGAAACCTTGACGAGACCTGATTCGTTTTGGACGACGTCGTAGCCGATCTTGTCCTTGTTCTCGCCGAGAACGCGCAGCGCCTTTTCGACATCGCCCGAAGGAACCGTGAAGGTCATGTCGGTCTTGGAACCGTCTTCGGAAATGTTCTGGACGATCATGTCGACGTTGATATGGCTTTCAGCCAAAGGCCCGAAGATCGCGGCGGAGACGCCCGGCCGGTCGGCAAGACGGCGCAGCGAGATCTGGGCTTCATCCTTGGCATAGGCAATGCCGGTGACTACTTCCTGTTCCACGATTTCTTCCTCGTCACAAATCAGCGTTCCGGGCGGGTTGAGCAGATCGCCCATGCCCGGAGCATCGGGATCTTCAAATGAGGAGCGCACGAAGGTGCGGACCTTAAAGACCATGGCCAGCTCGACCGAGCGCACCTGCAGCACCTTGGCGCCGAGCGAGGCCATTTCAAGCATTTCTTCAAAGGCGATCTTCTTCAGACGACGCGCCTTCGGCTCGATGCGCGGATCCGTCGTGTAGACGCCGTCGACATCGGTGTAGATATCGCAGCGATCGGCCTTCACCGCGGCGGCGATCGCCACAGCGGAAGTATCGGAGCCGCCTCGGCCGAGCGTCGAAAGACGATTGTCCGGGCCAAGACCCTGGAAGCCGGCGACGACAGCCACCTGGCCTTCTCCCATACGGCGGATGATTTCAGCGCCTTCAATCTCCAGAATGCGGGCCGCGCCATGGGCGTTGTCGGTGCGGATCGGGATCTGCCAGCCCTGCCAGGAGCGGGCATTGATGCCCATCGCCTGCAGCGCAATCGCCAGGAGCCCGGAGGTCACCTGCTCGCCGGAAGCGACGATGGCGTCATATTCGCGCGCATCATAAATGGAATGATCGGCGCCGGCGACCTTCGGCATGTTCTGCACCCAGCCGACCAGCTCGTTGGTCTTGCCGGACATGGCGGAAACGACGACCGCAACCTCATGGCCCGCGTCGACTTCACGTTTCACATGGCGCGCGACATTCCTGATACGGTCCAGATCCGCGACGGATGTCCCGCCGAATTTCATCACGATGCGTGCCATGTGCCTCTACCAGTATCAGCGCCGGGCGGCCGAAACGCGATGAGCCCGGCATGCAAAACAGCCCTTCCGGTGCAAGGGCCGGAAAAGCCTAATCTCAATGGGGGCGTCTCTTAGCGAGTTTGGCAGGCGGGTGCAATAGCATGGCGCGGCGTAATAGTTCTCTTTGATACTCCACTTTGATACTCGACCAGAGCCTGTTGAGGATCAGGCCTTCCTTGGGGGAGTTCCCTGTTGGCGAAGGTTGCGACAAGAACGCGGCCGGTCGTGGCGACCTCAAAGTCGTCCGGCCCTTGACATCGGCTTGCGATCGTCCGACTTCACATCTACCGAAGTGCCACCCAGACCAAGGAGCGGAACCATGAGCGAAGCGGCGAAAAGCACGATCGACCAGAGCGAAGTGGATCGCTTTTCCGCAATGGCGGCGGAATGGTGGAGCCCGACCGGCAAGTTCAAGCCGCTGCACAAGTTCAACCCGGTGCGTCTCGCCTATATCCGCGACCGTGCCTGCGAGAATTTCGGCCGCGATCCGAAGAGCGCTCGGCCGCTGGAGGGCCTGCGCGTGCTCGATATCGGCTGCGGCGGCGGATTGCTGTCGGAGCCGGTCGCGCGCATGGGCGCCTCGGTCGTCGGCGCCGATCCGTCCGAAAAGAACATCGGCATCGCCTCGACACATGCGAAAGCCTCCGGCGTTCCCGTCGATTATCGCGCCGTCACCGCCGAGCAGCTGGCCGAGGC
>DASVPC010000116.1:0-2027 GCA_036383055.1 Rhizobium sp.
GGATCGAGGATCAGTTCCGTGCGGCCACGGCTATAGAGCGGCTCCCAGAAATCATAGATATCGTGCTGCGCCTTCTTGTCGACATCGACGACGGCGGTGTGGTGCTTGCCGCGATAGCCGATCAGACCTTCCTTGTCGCCGGCAAGGTCGATCGACAGCGCGATGCCGCCGCCGTTGACGTTCGGCTGCTTGCTGGCGACCAGCGTTTCACTGGCATGCAGCGCCATCAGTTCCGGCTCGTTCAGCAGCGCCTGGCCGACGCGGAAGCGGATCTGCGACAGACGCGAACCGCGGCGCACGACGATCGGGAAGGTACGCGGGCTGATCTCCAGATAGAGCGGGCCGGAATAGCCAGCCGGGATCTTGTCGAACTCCTGCGCCCGGTCGGTGATGACGCGGGTGAAGATGTCGAGGCGGCCAGTCGAACTTTTCGGATTGGCAGACGCCGACATGTCGGCCGGCAGGTCGAGGCGCTCCATCAAGGGCACGATGTAGACGCAGCCGGTTTCCAGCACCGCACCTTCGGACAGGTCGATGACATGCAGCTTCAGCCGGTCGAGCTTGTCGGCGACGAGATGCGACGGGCCGGGCATGAAGCTGGCGCGGACGCGGAAGGCATGTGCGCCGAGCCGAAGGTCAAGGCTCGCCGGCTGGATCTGATCGACATCCAGTTCCCGTTCGCTCGTCAGCCGTCCCGCTTCGAAGAGCGCGGCAATGGCGCGATCAGCCAAAATTCCAGTATTGCGAGCCATTCTGCCTTTTCCCCAGCCTATAACCCTGCAAGTCGATTTTCGACTTGCAGGGTTATAGGCCGATTCAAAATGTTACTGCGACCTTTGCGCATCCCGATGGATGCGCGGGCAGTAATTTACCGCAGACAAAACCAAACTCAGGGAATTGACGCAAGCGGTCAACGGCAGTATTGCAACTTATCCCGTGGTGATTTGGCCGGTCGGCTTGCAGCCACGTTAAATAAGTGGCTAAAAAGACCGGGTTGAAAACCGGTCTGCAATTGCGGCCGGTTTTTTTGTTTTGAAAGTGGTGATGGCATGAGCAAGACTTGGCGCCCCGCAACCCAACTCGTTCACGGCGGAACGCTCCGCTCGCAATTCGGCGAGACCTCCGAAGCGATCTATCTGACACAGGGCTTCGTCTACGACACATCGGAAGCGGCGGAAGCCCGCTTCAAGGGCGAGACCGACGGTTTCATCTATGCCCGCTACGGCAGCCCGACCAATGACATGTTCGAAAAGCGCATGTGCGCGCTCGAAGGCGCGGAAGACGCTCGCGCCACGGCTTCGGGCATGGCCGCTGTTACCGCCGCCATTCTCTGCCAGCTGAAGGCCGGCGATCATATCGTTGCGGCCCGCGCCCTGTTCGGCTCCTGCCGCTGGGTTGTCGAGACGCTGGCGCCGAAATACGGTATCGAGTGCACGCTGGTCGACGGCCGCTTCGTCGAAAACTGGGAAAAGGCGATCCGGCCGACCACCAAGGTGTTCTTCCTGGAAAGCCCGACCAACCCGACGCTGGAAGTGGTGGACATTGCCGCCGTTGCCAAGCTCGCCAACCAGATCGGCGCCAAGGTCGTGGTCGACAACGTCTTCGCGACGCCGCTGTTCCAGAAGCCGCTCGAACTCGGCGCCCATATCGTCGTCTATTCCGCCACCAAGCATATCGACGGCCAGGGCCGTTCGCTCGGCGGCGTCATCCTCTCCGACAAGCAGTGGATCGACGAGAACCTGCAGGATTATTTCCGCCACACAGGTCCGGCCATGTCGCCGTTTACCGCCTGGACGCTGCTGAAGGGTATCGAGACCCTGCCGCTGCGGGTCGCACAGCAGACGGCGAACGCAGCCAAGATCGCCGATTTCCTCGCCGATCAGGGCAAGGTTGCCAAGGTGATATATCCCGGCCGCAAGGACCACCCGCAGGCCGACATCATCGCCAAGCAGATGACCGGCGGCTCGACGCTGGTGGCCTTCGAGCTGAAGGGCGGCAAGGAAGCAGCCTTCAAGCTGCAGAACGCG
>DASVPC010000117.1:0-7438 GCA_036383055.1 Rhizobium sp.
TCCAGGCGGCAAAGTTCTCGGTCTGGATCCAGGTGAGCCAGGTGGAGGTGAAGCCGCAGGCCGATGCTCCGCTCGACTTGATCTTCTTGGCGGCGTCGAACACTTCCGGCCAGGTCTTTGGCGGACTTTCGGGGTCGAGCCCGGCCTTCTTGAAGGTGTCTTTGTTATGATAAAGGATCGGCGAGGAGGAGTTGTAGGGGAACGACAACATCGTCCCGTCGGGCCTGGAATAGTAGGAGACGATGCCAGGCAGATATAGCGACTTGTCGAAGGTATAGCCGCCCTTCTTCAACACGTCGGCGGCCGGCATGATTGCGCCTTCGGCGCCCATCATTACGCCGCTGCCGGCATCGAAGACCTGGAGGATGGCGGGCGGCTGCTTGGCTCGGAAGGCGGCGATGCCGGCATTCAGCGCTTCGGGATAGGTGCCCTTGAACACCGGCACGATCTTGTAATTCGTCTGGCTCTCGTTGAATTCCTTGGCGAGTTGCTCGACGACCTCGTTGTTGGCACCCGACATGGCGTGCCACCATTGCAGCTCGGTCAAGGCAAATGCGTTCGATGCCATGGAAAACGAGGCGGCAATCGCCGCAGCTGAAGCGCAGATAAAACGGATGGACATGTTTCCTCCCCAGTGTCCCGACAGGCGCAGATCGCACCCAGCTCCATTTCCGGCAAGGATCCTCCTCGACCCCCATATGCCGGATATTCCATTCGAAAACCGCTGTTTGAAACGAATTCCCCGCGGCAAGAACGATTGGCTCCTTCGTCATTTCTTCGCTCTTTTTGGAAAGAAGCAACGACGACTGAATCATCCGATCCATCTATTTATGCTGAGAAATGAGAATATACGACAGTTTTGTGACAGTGCGAGTTGGAAAGTTTTTTACCCGCCATGAGCCTAGCCTTCGGCTGAGACTCCTCAGCAATACCCGGTCGGTCGATAGGCAAAGTTTTCCTTATGCCTGGCATAATCGCCAAAAGCTTCATTCATGATCTGCCGTTCTCCATGATGCGGCGTCGTTAAAGACAACGGCGTGTCGAGAAGAGATTGTGCAATGAAAAGCGAGCAGACCTTGGAAGAGCGCGACATATCCATCGAGCGGGATCGGCCCGTCATTCGCGATGCCTGCGATGGGGATATGGAGGCCATACGCGACATCTATACGCATCATGTTCTCTATGGACTGGCGACGTTCGAGGAAGTGCCGCCCTCGGTCGATGAGCTTCGTTCGCGCCGGGCATCCGTGCTTGCCATGGGGCTGCCCTATCTCGTTGCCGAATTGAATGGCGAGATCGTCGGCCATAGCTACGCGACTGCCTATAGGCCTCGCCCCGCCTACCGTTTCTCGATCGAGGATTCGGTCTATGTCGCGGATGGTCTCGGCGGCTGGGGCGTCGGCACCGCACTTCTCCAGGAACTCATCGCCCGTTGCGAGAAGGGGCCATGGCGGCAGATGCTGGCCGTCATCGGCAATAGCGGCAATGCCGGCTCGCTTGCCCTGCATCGGCGCATGGGGTTCCAGCCCATCGGAACATTCAAATCCGCCGGCTTCAAGCTTGGCCGATGGGTCGATACGGTGCTGATGCAACGGGCCTTGGGGGAGGGCGACAGAATGGCGCCGGAGATCGCTCCCGCCATTCGATAAAAACTGATGGTTGCAGACTACTCTTCCTTAACTAGGTCACTTCACTCGATATTGGGATTTTCATGGGATAACCATTTCAAAGAAGAGGGCGCCATGAAAGAGTTTCCAGTTTCATCGAAAATCATTAAGTCCGTCGCTTTCCACCCGGAGGACGGACGTCTTTATATTCGCTTCAAGAACGGCGAGGAGCGTCTGTTTGCCGGCGTTCCGGAAAAGGCCGCTATCGCCATGGTCAAGGCGTCGTCGCCCGGCCAGCATTATATCGAGCATATCCGCACCCGCTTCGAACGCGTCGCCTGACAACCGATGTCGGCTGGACCCTGCATGCCGCGGGGCAAGCCAGTGCGATCGGAGACCGACCGGCCTTCGGCGGATAGATGGCCGGCGTAAGATTGAAACGGTATTTTTCGAACGTCGCGTCAAAAGAACCAGAATACCTTTAGTCTACTAATTTTATAGACAATATTCTAAGCACGGGATTGCCGAAGCGTTGCACGTTTGCACGCCGGCAGGGCCGGTCAATTTTGATCGTTTCCAGTATCGGGGCTTAGAATATGGGACGTGCAGTCTTTGGAGTTTCGTTAAGAAGCAGCGTCCGCACGGTCGTTGCTTTGTCTTTTCTTTCACTCGCCAGTGCCCATGCCTGGGCGGCGTCCGAGGGCGTCAAGCCGGTCGATGGCGGCATCCTCAAGGTTGGTCTTGGGACGGATACAGCCATTATCGACCCGTCGATCACCGGCAGCTCGATCACCGCGGTTATCACCCGTAACATCGTCGACTCGCTGGTCGGCCAGGCCGAGGACAACAGCTTTGCGCCCTGGTTGGCAGAACGCTGGGAAATCAACGGCGACAACACGGTCTATACATTTCATCTGCGGCCGGGCGTGACCTTCAGCGATGGCACTCCGCTCGATGCAGCGGCGGTCAAGTATAACTTCGATCGTATTCTCGATCCGAAGACGACCTCGAGCTATGCGAAGTCGCTGCTCGGTCCGGTCGACAAGATCGAGGCGCCAAATGCAAATACCGTCGTGATCAGCTACCGTCAGTCTTTCGCGCCGCTGCTGCAGGGGCTCAGCCTGCCCTATCTCGGGATACAGTCCGCGACCTACCTGCAGAAGACGGCCAGCACGACCAATACCGTTGTCGGCTCCGGGGCCTATGTCCTCGATAGTTTCGTGAAGGGCAGCGGCAGCAAGCTGACCCGGCGTGCCGATTATAACTGGGGACCTGGTTATGCCGCCCACAAGGGGCCGGCTCATTTCAATGAGATCGATTTCAAATACCTGCCGGAAGCATCGGTTCGCCTCGGCGCTCTGGCAAGTGGACAGGTCGACGCTATCGACGCGGTTCCGCCCGCCAATTTCCGGTCGGTGCAGAGCAATGGCAAATTGCAGGTCGTGACGAAGGAAAATCCAGGCGTTACCAGTGCCTTTTTCCTGAATATCTCGAAGGGACCTTTCCAGGACGTCAAGGTTCGCCAGGCGTTCCAGAGCGCGGTAAATGTTGCCGCGGCCGTGAAGGCGGCCTACTTCGGCACGTTGAAGCCGGCCGACAATATCCTCGGGCCATCGACGCTCTATTACGAACCCCGCCTCGGCGGTAAATGGGGCTTCGATCTCACCAAGGCGAACCGCTTGCTCGATGAGGCCGGTTGGAAGGAAAAGGATGCCGATGGAACTCGTAAGAAGGATGGCCAGCGCCTGACGCTTCACTACGTCTACGACAGCGCCCAAGTCGGTGACTCCGATATTACGCTCGCGCAGGCGGCACAATATCAGGTGCGCCAGGCCGGTTTCGATCTTCAGCTCGATCCCGTCGATGCCGGTGGTTTCACCGCCCGTACCAACGCCAATGATTACGATCTGGTCTCGCTCTATTATGTGCGTGCCGAACCGGACATTTTGCGTACGGTGTTTCACTCGGCCTATGCCCCGCCAAACGGTGCGAATTATGCTCGCATCAGCAGTCTTGACGAAAAGCTGAGCAAGGCGATCGGCGCGAGCGATGCGGAGCGCAAGCGGCTCTATGCCGAGATCCAGACGGAGATCATCGACCAGGCCTATGCGGTGCCGCGCTATGTCGCCGCCTACCAGCTCGGCGCCTCCAAGAAGCTTCTCGGCATTAGCTGGGCCACCAACGCCAAACCGAATTTTTATGATGCCTGGCTCAACCCGTAACCTGATCCATGCCGTCGCAAGGCGGTTGGGTGTGATCGTCGCCGTGTTGTGGGGCGCGGCGACGATCGCCTTCATCGCAGTCAAGCTCATTCCCGGCGATCCGGTCTCGATCCTCTCCGGCGGCGAGAATGTCGTCGATCAGGCGGAGCGGGCAGCTCTGGTCCATCAATATGGGCTGGATCAGCCGTTGGTCCTGCAATATGCCCGCTATATCGGTAATGCGCTGCTCGGTAATTTCGGTCAGAGCTATCAATACCGGCAGTCCGTCGTCGACGTCATAGCCGAAGCTGCCGGTCCGACGCTGCAACTGGCGGGCAGCGCCATCGTCGTCGCGCTCAGCCTGGCGATAACCATAGCCCTGGCGACAGCCGGCCGCAGGCGAGGGCTGGCGGTGACGCTTTCCGGTCTCGAGCTGATCTTGCTGAGCACGCCGGTCTACTGGATCGGCATCGTGCTTTTGTCGCTCTTCAGCTTTCAGCTGCAATGGTTCCCAGTGACCGGCAATGACGGGTTTGCCTCCCTCGTGCTGCCGGTAATAGCACTCAGCCTGCCCTTGACCGCGCTTTTGAGCCAGGTCTTGCGGGATGGCCTGGGAGAGGCGCTGGCCCAACCCTTCGCGCTGACGGTGCGCGCCCGTGGTGTCGGCGAAACCCTCCTGCGGTTTCGCCACGGTCTTCGCCATGCGGCACTCGCCGCCTCCACGCTGACCGGCACCTTGTTCGCCACCACCCTCGGCGGCTCCATCCTCACCGAAACGGTCTTCGGCCGATCCGGCATCGGCCAGATCACACTACAGGCGATCAAGACCCGCGACATGCCGCTGGTGCTGGGGCTGGTGATGCTGTCCGCCTGCGTCTTCGTCCTTATCAACCTGCTGGTCGATGCGCTCTATCTGCTGATCGATCCTCGCCTACGGAGAGTGCCAGAATGAGCAGCGCGGAATTGTTCGATGCGGCGTTACGCCGGCGTCAAGATGGCGGCGCGGGTGCCAATCCCTGGCTGGCGCCCCGCCTGCTTGTTCCGCTTGCCATCGTGGTGGTTCTCACTGTTGCTATCTGGGAGCCACAATGGTTCACCGCGTTCGATCCGGAAGCGGTCGATACGGATGCGATATTGATGCCGCCGGATCTGCGGCATTGGTTCGGCACCGATGAGCTCGGGCGTGACCTGTTTTCCCGCGTCGTGCACGGAACATCGCTGTCTCTGGCGATCGGCATTGGCGCTACATTGATCGCCACTCTCGGCGGTATCCTGCTCGGCACGGCGGCCGCGCTTGCGCCGAGGTCGATCAGCCGCATTCTGGTGCGCCTGATCGATATTCTCCTCGCCTTTCCCGAAATACTGCTGGCGTTGCTGGTGATCGCCGTGCTTGGGCGTGGGCCTTTGAACACGCTGCTTGCCGTCGGTTTTTCCAGTGTCGCCTCCTATGCGCGGCTGGTCCGCGCGCAGGTGATGCAGGTAAAGCTTTCGGGCTATGTCGAGCACGCCGTCACGCTTGGCGAGCATCCCTGGACGATCGTCACCCGGCATATCGTACCAAACACGATCCGTCCGCTGCTGATCCTGGCGACGATTGGGGTCGGGAGTTCCGTCCTCTCCGCATCGGCCTTGAGCTTTCTCGGCCTCGGTGTCGTGCCACCGGCGCCCGAATGGGGGGCATTGCTGGCGAACGGCCGCAATTTCCTCGACATCGCCCCGTGGACCAGCCTGCTGCCGGCCACGGTGGTGGCCATCTCCGTGATCTCGATCACCCTTCTCGGCCGCCGGCTGCAGAACCTCTTGTCCAAGGGGGAAGCCCATTGAATCTGGATCAATCCATCCTGCGGAGCCATTTCGCGGCCATTCCTTCAAGTCCCGCGCTGCTGGAGGTGAAAGGGCTCAGCGTAACCTTTCCGACGCGGCGCGGTCGGGTGCAGGCTGTAAGGGATGTTTCCTTCCAAATCGCGGCTGGGGAAATCCTTGCGCTTGTCGGTGAATCCGGGTCTGGAAAATCGGTGACGGCCCGTGCACTCGTCGGCCTTGCCGGCTCCCGGGCAGAGGTCCGGGCGGAAGCGATGACGCTTGTCGGCCATGATGGACAGGTGCTGGATCTTCAGGGCCTTTCCGAACGGTTGTGGCGCCAGCTTCGCGGGCGAGAGGCTGGCTTCGTCCTGCAGGACGCCCTGGTCTCTCTTGATCCCTTGCGCACGGTGGGTCGCGAGGTTGCCGAACCGATCCTGGCGCACCGTTTGCTGCCCCGATCGCAAGTGGCTGAACGTGTCGAGGAACTGCTCGGCCGCGCCGGCATCCCTGACCCGAAAGTTCGCGCTGCCCAGTATCCGCACGAGTTGTCCGGCGGGCTGCGGCAAAGGGCGCTGATCGCCTCGGCGCTGGCCGCACAACCGCGCCTGCTGATCGCCGACGAGCCGACCACTGCACTGGATGTGACGGTGCAGCGGCAGGTCCTCTCGGTTTTCAAGGAGCTGGCGCGGGCCGGTCATGCCGTTCTCATCATCACACATGATCTCGCGGTTGCAGCACAGCTCGCCGACCGCGTGGTCGTGATGCAGAATGGTCAATTGGTGGAAACCGGTCCAGCGCGCGAAGTGCTGTCCGCGCCGCTGCACGACTATACGCGCCGCCTGCTCGCGGCTGTGCCAACGGCGGCGACCCGTGGCCGCTGGCTGGGCGCAACCGACGGCGCACCGATCCGCCGCCAAGTCGTGGAGGTAGAAACACCGCTCTTGGAGATCCGCAATGTCTCGGTGAGCTTCAGGCGACCCGACGGCAGCCGGCTCGAGGCGGTCAGGCAGGTTTCGCTCGAGGTTGGCCGGGGCGAGACGCTCGGCATCGTCGGCGAATCCGGTTCCGGGAAGACGACGCTTGGCAAGGCCGCTCTGGGATTGCGGTACGTGGCCAGCGGCGACGTGCTCTTCGAAGGCAAGCCATGGAGCGCGCTTGCCGAAGCTGCGCGACGGCCCCTGCGCAGCCTCATCCAGACCATCAGCCAGGATCCTCTCGGCTCTTTCGATCCGCGCTTTACCGTGGAGCGGATCATCGACCAGCCGCTGCGGCTGCGCGGGAAGCTCGACCGGGCGGCGCGCCGGCGGAGAATGGCGGAATTGATCGAACTGGTCGGCCTTTCGCCGGAGCTTCTTGCGCGCCGGCCGAACACCTTGTCCGGCGGCCAGCGGCAGCGTGTGTCTATCGCCCAGGCGCTTGCGGCCGAACCGAAACTGCTGATCTGCGACGAGCCGGTGTCCGCGCTGGATGTCACGACGCAGGCCCAGGTGCTCGACCTGCTGGTCGATCTTCAGGGGCGGCTGGGATTATCGATGGTCTTCATTTCGCATGATCTCGGCGTGGTTCAGCATATGAGCCATCGCATAGCCGTCATGAAGGATGGCGTGGTTGTCGAGACCGGGCCAGTGGAGCAGCTCTTCGGTCAGCCGCAGCATCCCTATACGCGCGACCTGATTGCTTCCGTGCCTTCACTTTCGGTCTGGGGGAAGGAATAACGACCTTTCCAAGCCCGGCGCGCGCATGAGGCGATAGAGCGCCGCGCCGTTGGCGGGAAGACCGTGTTGGTTCCCGCGACGGACGTATATTTCGCTGCTTGCGATCCATTTT
>DASVPC010000118.1:0-49124 GCA_036383055.1 Rhizobium sp.
CTTCTGCCGGAGCTGGATCGCCAGGCACTCGCTGAGGGAGCGGGCAAAGACGCCGGGAGGGTCGAGCTGCTGCAATACGCCAAGCACCCGCTCGACATCGCCAAGCGTCGTGCCGAGGCGGTCCGCGGTCTCGCGCAAGTCAACCTGCAGATAGCCGCAGTCGTCGAGTTGGTCGACGAAATGCTGGGCGATCAGGCGATCGGCCATGGCGGGCAGGGAGAAGGGGATCTGTTCGTTAAGGTGATCGCGCAGCGAGATCTGGCCGGCGACGAAATCGTCTAGATCGTAGCTTTCCCCGGCCTCGCCGCCAGGCATGGATTTCCATTGGCTTAAAAGCTCGGGCGCGTCAGCCCGCTGTGCGGTGCTGTCGTCGGGATAGACATTGCTGAAATTGGTGTCGAGTTCGTCGTTCAGCCGGTCGGCATGGCCGGTGTTTTCGCTCTCGTACCAGTCACTCTTCAGGTCGCCGCCGCTGCGGTCGGAACCGTCGTCGCCATGGTTTTCCTCCGTGGCGTCGTAACGTTCATCCTTCGTCTCGCGCTCATTGCTGCTGCCTATATCCTCGTCATTTGACGTAAATTCGAGCAGCGGATTCTTTTCGACTTCCTGGGCGATGAACTGGGTGAGCTCAAAATGCGTCATCTGCAGCAACTGGATGGATTGCATCAGTTGCGGTGTCATCACCAGGCTTTGGCTTTGGCGCAGGAAAAGATTGGCCGATAATGCCATGGCGGACGCGGGACTCCCCTTGATCTTTTCGAAAGTCCGCGTTTTTTTAGAAAAAAAGCCGCAGACTTCCAACTGGCCCAAAAATTGCTTTTTTATTGGGTTTGGTCAAGCGGAACTATAACGGTAAGATGAATTTCCGGAGCGCCCAGCCATTTGGCAACGCGACAATACGCTCCGGCCCAATCCAAGACTATCAAAGACTGAAATTGTCGCCAAGATAGAGTTTTCGTACTTCCGGATTGCTGACGATATCGTTGGCCCTGCCATGGGTCAGCACCTCGCCGGCATGGATGATATAGGCGCGGTCGATCAGGCCGAGCGTCTCGCGGACATTGTGGTCAGTGATCAGCACGCCGATGCCGCGCGCCGTCAGGTGATGCACGAGGTTCTGGATGTCGGCCACCGAGATAGGGTCAACACCGGCAAAGGGTTCGTCGAGAAGCATGAAGGTCGGATCGGTCGCCAGTGCGCGCGCGATTTCCAGACGCCGCCGCTCGCCGCCGGACAGCGCGATCGCCGGCACCGTGCGCAGATTGCGGATGTGGAATTCCTCGAGCAGCTCGTCGATCTTGTGTTCCCGCTTCTGCTTGTCCTTTTCGTGGACTTCGAGCACGGCGCGGATGTTCTCCTCCACCGTCAGGCCACGGAAAATCGAGGCTTCCTGCGGCAGGTAGCCGACGCCAAGGCGGGCACGACGATACATCGGCATCGAGGTGACGTTGTTGCCGTCGATCTCGATGGTGCCTTCATCGACGGGCACCAGCCCGGTGATCATGTAGAAACAGGTCGTCTTGCCGGCGCCGTTCGGCCCCAGCAGGCCGACAGCCTCGCCACGCCGTACGACCAGCGAGACGCCGTTGACGACGCGCCGGGTGCGGTAGGTCTTGGTGAGGCCGCGCGCGATCAGGGTACCCTGATAACGCGCCTTATCGGCGGTCGGCGAACCGGATGCCGCGCTGGGCAACCCGGTCGCGCCGGGCAAGGGGGAGGTTGTCGATGTCGTCACGAGCTGGCCAGAATCAATTCTTTTTTTGCTGTTGCTGCTGCACTTGCTGCGACTTCGGATCGAGCTGAATCTGGACGCGGCCACCGCAGGCATCCAGTTGCGCTTCGCCCGTCGCCATGTGCACGGTCAGCTGGCAGCCGGTGAAAACATTCGGCCCATCGGTCAATACGACCTTCTGGCCCTTCAGGACTGCAAGCTGGTTTGCCATGTCGAAGGAGCCGTCATCCGCCGTCGCCGTCTGTGTGCCGGAGACGAGGTAGACCTTGTTGGTGACCAGAATGTGGTCGATATTGGCATCGCCGGAGACCAGCGACTGGTTCTGTTCCTTGGCGGCCTTGGCGACCGGATTGTCGGTCGCCGGCTTGGCGGCGGCGGCATCGGCGGCGGGCTGCTTCTTCTTATAGAAGACCGTCATCTTGCCGGCCTGCATCGTCGTCGTGCCCTGGACAACCTTGACGTTGCCGGTAAAGACCGCCTGGCTTTCCGCATCATGGATTTCCAGCTTGTCGCTTTCGATCTGGATCGGCTGGTCGCTAGAAAGGGCGAGACCAGGCATCTTGCTTGTCGTCGTCTGGGCGTCAGCGCCGGGCGCGGCTAAAAATGCCAGCGCACCGAAAGCACAGAGAAGACCCGCCTTACGCAGGTTGGAGTTAAAAAGGGAATGTTGCCAATCGTTTATCATGAACCGCCCGGCCGTTGTTCGCTAGCTTTATTGTGGAGTGTGGTCGGATCAATATTCATCCGAACCTGTCCGTCGAATTCGATTACGCTCCCCTTATCCGTCATCTTGAGCGACTGCGCAACAACCGACATGCCGCCTCTGTAGATTGCAACCTGATCCTGGCTGGAGAGGTCGCCCTTCTTGACGTCGAGGAAGGCGGTCCGGAATTCGGCGCGCAAACCATTGTCCATCAGAATGGTAAAGGGGTCGGTGAGCTTCAGCGTGTCGGCCTGGCGGTCGAAATCCGCGCTCTCGGCCGTCACATGCGCGATCACGTCGTTGTTGACCGGCATGGAGGCCTTGATGGTCTTGAGCGTGATCATGTTCGGATTTTTGATATCCTGCAGCGCCTTCTCGGCGAGCATGGAATAATTGATGCCGTCCTTGTTGCGGCCGGCGATCGCGGGACGTTCCATCACGACCTTGCCGTCTTCGATTCTTGCGCCTTCGATCTGGATGTTTTCCGGCAGATAGGCGCGCACCAGCGAGACGGCGATGAAGATCAACGAAACGATCAGAGCAGCCACGGGGAGGACTATCTTCAGCTTGCGCACACGCGTGGAATGGAAGATCGCGTCTTTATACGCGTTCCTTTCCAGCTCGGAGCCGATCGCCTGGCCGGTGGTCTCGATAGTATTGAGCATGCAACAGGTCCGTGTTCTTTGATCCGGAAAACCACATTGGGTTATGCACAGACTGTGCCAACAAGCCCGCCGGATCGTTTCGCATTATTGCATTGGCTTGCCAATATGGATTTTTTTCCGCGCCTGAGGAAATTTAGCAGAAAAACATAATGGGTGCCTGTTTCATCAGATTGGGTGACGCCCTATCTGATGACGACGCACTGGACAAAAGCCCCGATGTATAATCTCGAAAAGACGGTCAGCATATTCGCGAAGGATTGCGCCGGTTTCAAGGTAATATATATCCGGTTGTAGCATGCCCAGTTTACGACAAGGGGAGAGATAAGGCGTCATGGACAGTTCTGCAATCGCAGATCGGCGGCAATTGCGCCGCAAACTTGGCTTTTGGCGCATCATCGCCGTTCTCCTTCTGGTGGGGCTTGGTTTTGCTCTCTACCGTTTCTTTGCGGCCGACCTGCCGGATACACGCGGTCCGCAGATCGCCCGTGTCGCTATTTCCGGTCTCATCCAGGACGACGGCGAGCTTCTGGAGCGGCTGAAGAAGATCAAGGACAATGATCAGGTCAAGGCGCTGATTGTGTCGATCTCGTCGACCGGCGGCACGACCTATGGCGGCGAACGGATCTTCAAGGCCATCCGCGCCGTCGCCGACAAGAAGCCCGTCGTTTCCGATATCCGCACCGTCGCTGCTTCCGCCGGCTATATGATCGCCACGGCCGGCGACGATATCGTCGCCGGCGACACCTCGATTACAGGTTCCATCGGCGTGATCTTCCAGTATCCGCAGACCAAGGACCTGCTCGACAAACTTGGCGTCTCGCTGGAGGAGATCAAGTCGTCGCCGATGAAGGCCGAGCCGTCGCCTTTCCATCCACCGAGCGAGGACGCCAAGGCCATGATCCGCAACATGGTGATGGATAGCTACGGCTGGTTCGTCGATCTTGTCGCCGATCGGCGGAAGTTGCCGCGCGAAGAGGTGCTGAAGCTCGCGGACGGCAGCATTTTCACCGGCCGACAGGCGTTGCAGAACAAGCTGGTCGACACGCTCGGCGGCGAGGACGAAATCCGAGCCTATCTCGATACGCGTAAGGTCAAGAAAGACCTGCCGATCGTCGACTGGAAGGCCGAGAACAAAACCTCCTCCTTCTTTTGGCCGGGCGCTGCTTCCTGGTTGCTAAATCTCTTCGGTTATGATGATTTTGTGAAGGGAGAGGATCTCCAGAAAATAATGACCGAGAAGTTGTTTCTTGACGGCCTGCTTTCTGTTTGGCAGGGTGCAGCCAATTGATAAATCAATGATTTAAGGGGGCAAACCGTGATCAAGTCGGAATTGGTGCAGATTGTTGCGGCTCGTAACCCGCATCTCTATCACCGCGACGTCGAAAATATCGTCAACGCGGTCCTCGACGAGATCACCGATGCGCTCGCCGCCGGTAACCGAGTGGAGCTACGCGGCTTCGGCGCTTTCTCCGTCAAGAACCGTCCTTCACGCTCCGGCCGCAACCCACGCACCGGCGACACCGTATTTGTCGAGGAGAAATGGGTTCCCTTCTTCAAGACGGGCAAGGAGCTGCGCGAACGTCTCAATCCCGGCGCTGGCGACGAAGACGACGACGACAATTAATTGTCGTTTTGAATGATGTCCCTCGTGATATCCCCGGTGGACATCATCGTGCCGCAACCTGGTGGCACTTGAACTCGGCCCTGTCTTTATTAATTCTGCGGCTAGAGGCGAGATGAGTGCAGTGCACGAAGACGCCAGGATACAGGAGCGTGCGCAATGACCAAGAAGATCATCAATCTGCTGATATTGCTGCCGCTTGGCATCATCCTGATCGTCTTCTGCGTCGCCAACCGGCAATCCGCCACGCTCGCACTCAATCCGTTCAAGCCCGAGGACCAGGTGCTGTCGCTGCATGCGCCGCTTTTCGTGCTGCTGTTTGTCGCGCTGATCCTCGGCATGGTGGTCGGCGCGGCGGTCACCTGGGTCAACCAGGGTAAACACCGCAAGCGCGCCCGCAATCAGTCACGCGAAGCCGTGCACTGGCATGCAGAGGCAGACAAGCATCGCAGCCGTGCCGAACAGATCGCCGGCCAGCTTTCCTCGAAGTGATTAGATAGCCGTTTCCGTGCTCTTCACCCTATCGAGGGTATAGCATGGTAGTATCGTGTCGACGATTGGCGGGTAACGCTCTCCGGATCAGCCGAAGTGCAAGAATAGCTATACACTTTGCGTAAACCTATCCATTTTATGCGGGCAATTTCCTGAAGAGAGCCAAGCTTAGGGAGCGATTAATCTTCGTGACCCAATTAGCTGAGGCCATAGATTCCAGGGACGTCTTCGCAAGAACGATGATTGCAGGCAAGCCGTCTCTATCAGCTTCACTTTGCCTCGGCCGCACGATCAACGTGTAGTGGCATCAGGAGACGATCCGATGAAAGCAATATCATTGAATTTTGGTTCCGACTCGGCGGCAGTGCTCGCCGCGATGGACAAATCCCTGGCCATCATCGAATTCGATGTGACCGGGAGGATCTTGACGGCAAACGCGAATTTTTGCCGCACGGTCGGTTATGAGCTCAGGGAAATCGTTGGGCAGCAGCATCGCATGTTCGTCGCGCCGGCTGAGGTCAACTCGCCTGACTATTCCGAATTCTGGGTTAAGCTCGGGCGGGGTGAATTCGACAGGAGGCAATACAAGCGCATCGGCAAGGGCGGCAGGGAGATCTGGATCGAAGCCACCTACAATCCGATTTTCAAACATGGAAAACCTTACAAGGTTGTCAAAGTCGCGACCGATATAACGGCCGAAAAGCTCAAGAGCATCGAGGATGCCGGCAAGCTCAATGCCTTGTCGCGCTCGCAGGCCGTTATCGAGTTCATGCCGGATGGTCGCGTCCTCACCGCGAACGCAAACTTTCTGGCGACAATGGGCTACGAGCTGCCGGAGATACAGGGCAAGCATCATTCATTGTTCTGCGATGGCGCATACGCCGCCAGCGAAGGCTATCGTCAATTCTGGCAGCGGCTGGCCAAGGGCGAATTTATCGCCGACGAGTTCATGCGTATCGGCAAGGGCGGCCGGAGGATCTTCATCCAGGCGTCGTACAATCCGATCTTCGACATGGACAACAAGGTTTTCAAAGTCGTCAAATTCGCAACCGATGTGACCGGCCGCGTCAACAATGTCGAACAGCTTGGTGGGGCGCTCAAGCGGATGTCGGACGGCGATTTAACGCAACACCTCGACACACCCTTTATTCCGACCCTCGACAGGCTCCGCCTGGACTTCAACGGCGCAGTTGGAAAACTTCGGGATGCCATGAGGTCCGTGGCAGAAGCCGCCGGGGCAATCTCTGCCGGCGCGCAAAAGATTCATGTGGCGACCGACGATATCTCCATGCGATCGGAACAGCAGGCGACGTCCGTCGAGGAAACCGCCGCGGCACTCGAGGAGATCACCACGACAGTCGCTGATTCCAGCCATAATGCCGAGGATGCCGGGCAACTCGTTCGCGACACGCGTGATACCGCAATCCGCTCCGGAACGGTCGTGCGGTCGGCCATCGATGCCATGGCCAGGATCAAGTCCTCATCCGAGGAAATATCCAACATCATCGGTGTCATTGACGAGATCGCCTTCCAGACCAACCTGCTGGCGCTGAATGCTGGTATCGAGGCCGCCCGCGCCGGTGACGCCGGCAAGGGCTTCGCCGTCGTTGCCCAGGAAGTGCGCGAGCTGGCGCAACGTTCGGCAAAGGCAGCGAAGGAAATCGGAAGCTTGATTGCGTTGTCGCAGGATCACGTAAAGAGCGGTGTAGCGCTGGTGGCAGAGACGGGCACAACTTTGCAGACGATCGAATCGCAGGTTGAGCGGGCAAACAAAAACGTCTCCGCCATCGTTCAGGTCGCGAAAGAACAGGCGGTGACGCTTCGGGAAGTCAATGGCGCGGTCACGATCCTGGATAGGGGCACGCAGCAGAATACGGCTCTGGTTCAGGACGCCGCCGTTGCGGCGCGCAGTCTGTCCGCCGAAGCCGACGAGCTCTTCGAGTTGCTGAAACTGTTCACACTCGAAGTGCATGCGGCATCGTCATCAGCAAAACCAGGCTCTGCTGCAATATCGAAAAATGGTGATTGGCCGTTTCGTCGATTGGCGGGCTGATGCGTATATCTAGTCGCCGCTGAGCTGCATGTCCTTGTAGTCGCCTTCCGGCGATGCGCCGTCGCCGACGATGTTGAAGCCGATGGCGCGGTAGAAGGCGATGGCGCGCGTGTTCTTCACCAGGCATTTCAGCCGGTAGCGGCGCTTGGGCCAATCCGGCAGGGCGGAAAGCAGCGCTCTGCCGGCACCGCTGCCCTGAAATGCCGGCAGGATATAGAGCATATGGATGAAGTCATCCGGTTCCCACAGCGTCAGGAAACCGGCGATCGTGCCGCTGCGGTCCTCGCAGACGAAGACGCGCTCGCCCTGCGTATGCGCGGCGAAATCCTCCCGGTGGAATCGGATGGGATCGACCCAGATAAAAGTCTGGCGGCGCACGCCGAGATAGATCTCGGCGAGACTGTTCGTGTCCTGCTCGCGCGCCGGTCGGATGGTCCAGTGGTTTGCCTCGGACGTCATGAGCGACCTTCAGGAGGCAATCAGGTGCTGGCCTGGCCATTGATGGCTGCGGTGAAGTCGGCGAAAAACTGCTGCGCCAGCTTCTTCGCGCTGGAATCGACCAGCCGCGAGCCGAGCTGGGCGATCTTGCCGCCGACCTGGGCTTTCGCCTCATATTGCAGGATCGTTTCGTTGCCATCCGCTTTCAGCACGACATCGGCTCCGCCCTTGGCAAAGCCGGCAATCCCGCCTTTTCCTTCTCCGGAGATCGTATAGCTCTCCGGCGCATTGATGTTGGAGAGCGTCACTTCGCCGTTGAAGGAGGCGGAGACCGGGCCGATCTTCAGCTTCACCGTTGCCGTCAGTTCCGTCGGCGAAATCCTCTCCAGGCTCTGGCAGCCGGGAATGCATTGCTTGAGAATGTCAGGGTCGTTCAGTGCGGCCCACACCGCATCCCGCGGCGCGGCAATCCGTTCTTCGCCGGTCATGTCCATGCGCAATCCTCCCGATCTGGCATTTTGTCCGGGGATCATCGCAGATCGGAAAGCGCTTTGCCAAGTGGCGGGCAGATGCTATTTGCACGCACATATCAATTTCGAGACAAGCATGGTGAAACACAGGGAAAGCCGGCCCGGCCAGAGAGCCGCGGGCGGTGCGAGCGCAAAATCCCCAAGGGATGCAAGGCGAGAGGCGCCCGTCAAGGCCGGCAAGCCATCGGCAAAGCCCGCGCGAGATGCCGGCCCGAGGCCGGCGCCCGTTGCGCGCGAGCGTGGCGAGCGAATGGCTGAGCCACGCGATGCGGCACCTATTCCGGCAGCGCCGGAACGCCCGCTGATCGTGCGCAGCGGCGAGCGTCCGGTCGAGCGCGTGCCCGTTATCCTCGAATCGATGGGCGCCGGCGATTTTCACCTGATCGACACCGGCAACGGGCTGAAGCTCGAGCAATATGGTCCTTACCGCATCGTACGGCCCGAGGCGCAGGCGCTGTGGCAGCCGTCGCTTCCCGCCCATGTCTGGGACAATGCCGATTCAATCTTCACCGGCGATACCGATGAGGACGGCATGGGCCGTTGGCGGTTTCCGCGCGAGGCGCTCGGCGAGACCTGGCCGCTGAAACTGCTCGGCGTCGATTTCCTCGGCCGCTTCACCGCCTTTCGCCATGTCGGCGTCTTCCCCGAGCAGATCGTCCATTGGGCCTGGATGAAACAGCAGGTCGAAGCCGCGAACCGGCCGCTGAAGGTGCTGAATCTTTTCGGCTATACCGGCGTTGCCTCGTTGGTGGCTGCCGCCGCCGGCGCGGAAGTGACCCATGTCGACGCTTCGAAGAAGGCGATCGGCTGGGCGCGGGAAAACCAGGCGCTCGGCCGCATGGAAAAACTGCCGATCCGCTGGATCTGCGAAGACGCGATGAAATTCATCCTGCGCGAGGAACGGCGCGGCAATAAATACGACATCATCCTCACCGACCCGCCGAAATTCGGCCGTGGCCCCAATGGCGAGGTCTGGCATCTGTTCGAACACCTGCCGTCGATGCTCGATATCTGCCGAGAGATCCTGTCGCCCAAGGCGGTTGGCCTGGTGCTCACGGCCTATTCGATCCGCGCCAGCTTCTATTCGATCCATGAGCTGATGCGCGAAACCATGCGCGGCGCCGGCGGCGCCGTCGAATCCGGCGAGCTGGTCATCCGCGAGGCCGGCCTCGACGGCAAGACGCCGGGCAGGGCGCTTTCCACATCACTTTTCAGCCGCTGGGTGCCGAAATGAACCAGGACTATAGAAACGACGGCCCCCGCAAGGTCGGACAGGTCAAGGAGGTCACCTCGCTTGCCAATCCGATCATCAAGGACATCAAGGCGCTGACCAACAAGAAGTCGCGCGAGGAGAGCGGCGCTTTCCTGGCGGAAGGCTTGAAGCTGGTCATCGACGCGCTCGAACTCGGCTGGACCATCCGCACGCTGGTTTACGCCAAGGCCGCCAAGGGCAAGCCGCTGGTCGAGCAGGTGGCCGCCAAGACCGTCGCTGCCGGCGGGTTGGTGCTGGAAGTGAGTGAAAAGGTTATTGCCTCGATCACCCGCCGCGATAATCCGCAGATGGTGGTCGGCATTTTCGATCAGCGCTGGCGGCCGCTTCGGGACGTCAGGCCGAAAGCCGGGGAAACATGGGTGGCGCTCGACCGCGTGCGCGATCCCGGCAATCTCGGTACCATCATCCGCACCGCCGATGCGGCCGGTGCGTCGGGCGTGATCCTTGTCGGTGAGACGACGGATCCCTTTTCGTTGGAAACCGTGCGCGCCACCATGGGCTCGGTTTTCGCCGTTCCCGTCGTTAAAGCCACGCCGGAAGAGTTTCTGGCCTGGAAGAAGACAGCCGGCGTCGCCGTCGTTGCCACGCATCTGGCCGGCGCGGTCGATTACCGCACCATCGACTACAAGAAGAAGCCCGTCGTGCTCCTGATGGGCAACGAGCAGTCCGGTCTGCCGGATGCTCTGGCGAAGGAGGCCGATGCGCTTGCCCGCATTCCGCAGGCCGGCCGCGCCGACAGCCTCAACCTGGCAGTGGCGACGGCGGTGATGCTGTTCGAAGCCCGCCGCCATCTTCTCACTCTCAGCGAGACACGATGACCGATAGCGACATCAACGACCAAGCCGCCGCCAAGCCCGCATTGTTTTCCCGGCCCTTGCCGATCCTGATTTTCATCGTCATAGCTGTCATCCTCGACCAGGCTGTGAAGATCATGGTCGATCACTGGCTGCCGCTGCAGGAGATGGTGCCGGTCATTCCGATGCTGGCGCTCTACCGCACCTACAATCTCGGCGTCGCCTTCTCGATGCTGTCGGGCATGGACGGATGGTTCATCGTCGGCATGCGGATCATCATCGTCGCTTTCGTGATCTGGCTATGGCGGCGTACGCCCAGCCATCGCTGGATTGCCCATCTCGGCTTCGCCCTGATCATCGCCGGCGCGCTCGGCAACCTGATCGACCGGTTTCTCTACGGCCATGTGATCGACTACGTTCTCTTCCATACGGAAACATGGTCCTTCGCCGTCTTCAATCTCGCCGACAGCTTCATCACCATCGGTGCGGGCTGCGTCATTTTGGACGAGCTTCTCTTGCCAAAAAAGGCAAACACCTAAAATTCTAGCGAATCCCTGAAGGCATCGGGAAGAGTGCGCGTGTTAGCAAACTAACATGAGCACTCTGGCAAACCTGCAGGACAAGCTTGACGCCGCCGTCGCCGACGACCAAACCGGGCCGCGTGAACGTCCGATTATAGACGCGCCTCGCCTGGACGCCGATCCGATTGGGATTTTGCCACCAGCCGAGCAGGCCACATCCACTCCACCCGTCTTTTCTCAATGGCTGCAACACCATTGGCTGAACGGCGGCGGCCTGATCGCCGGCGTAGCGCTGCTATTGGTCAGCTACGCCGGCGGCCCGCCGGCGCTTGCCGGCCTGCTCGGCCTGATAGTCCTGGCAATCGTGGTTGCCGGTATTGCCATGAAGCGGAAGACCGGGCGTAAAGTCATAGCCAACGTGCCACCGCTCAGCGAGCACGAGCATGACCGCCTGTGGGAGAGCAACGAGAGCACTAGCCTGTTCGCCACCATCCATGATGCGCTCGGCGATATCACGGTCACGCGCTGCATCGAGCGCCGCATCATCCATGCCAACGCGACCTTCCGCAGGCTGACCGGCAAGACCAATCCGGAGGGCTTGACGCTGGAGGAGGCCGGGCTTGTCTTTCGCGCCGTCACGGCATCGCAGCGTCAGGATGCCGAGATTTTCACGCCGGAAGGCCAGCGCATCTTTGCCTGGCACGATGTCATGTTCCGTGACCCGGTCTCGGGAAGGCTCAGTATCCAGAGCGTCGCCCGCGACGTGACCGAGGAGCGCCAGGCCGCGCGCCTGCGCGAGGATGCGCGACTGAAGGCCGAATACAACAGCGCCGCCAAGTCGCGGCTGCTCGCGACCGTCAGCCACGAGATCCGCACACCACTTTCCGGCATTCTCGGCATGAACCATCTGCTTGCCCAGACGCCGCTGACGCTGGAGCAGGCCAATTATCTGACCGGCATCCGCCAGTCCGGCAACGCCCTGGTGCAACTGGTCGAGGATCTCCTGGATTTCTCGACGATCGAAGTCAATCGCTTCCAGCTTCGCCCGCGCGCCGAGACGCTGCGGCCGCTGCTCGAAGGCGTCGTCGAGATGCTTGCTCATCGTGCCCATGAGAAGGGCATCGAGATCGCCGCGACCGTTGCGGCCGATGTTCCCGAGACCATGGAGTTCGATCCGGCCCGGCTGCGCCAGGTCCTGTTCAACGTCATCGGCAATGCCGTGAAGTTCACCCAGGCGGGCGGCGTGCTCATTCGCGCCGGCCTTGACGGCGGCGATCTGTTGATATCGGTCGGGGATAGCGGGCCGGGCATGACCGAGGAAGAGCAGGCGCGTGTCTTCGGCGAGTTCGAGCAGGCCGGCAATGTGCTGGACAAAAGTGCCGGTACGGGTCTGGGGCTTGCGATCTCCGCCCGCATCCTGCGCGAATTCGGCGGCGCGCTCAGTGTTGCCAGCGAGCGGGGCAACGGCAGCGAATTCACCATCCGTTTTCCCGTCTCCCTCGTCGCCGGCGAGGATGCGCCCGGCAGGCGGGACGATCTGCTCAAGGGCTCCCGCATCCTTTTGCTGGCGCCGGAAGGGGCGGCGAGCACGGCGATCGCCGAAACCATCCGTACGCTCGGCGGTCGCTGCCGCCTGATCGGCCCGGATGATATCGAAAGCCTATCCGTGCCCGAGGGCGAAGACGGGTCATTGACGGATCTGATCGTCGATCACCGCATGGCGCCATGGTATTTCCGCGAGGGCAACGACCTCGTCGCCTCAGGCCTGCGCAAGATCTTTCTTGTCAATCCGGAGGAGCGCAACACGCATCCGCTTGATCTTTTCGATGCCTGGCTGATCCGGCCGCTGCGTGAGCAATCGCTGATCGATGTGCTGAGCGGCCGCATGCGCGGCATGGAGAAGCGGGATGCCCTGATCGACAATCCGCCCGGTTTCGGGCTGATGGCGCCGGAAGCGACGGACATGGCCTTCAATGTCCTGCTCGGTGAGGATGATCCCGTCAATGCCATGCTGGTTCGCGCCATGCTCACCAAGGCCGGGCACAAGGTTCGCCTCGCCGAGGATTTCACTGGCTTGCTTGCCCGCGTGGAAAAGGGCGAGAGCCGGCCTGATATCATCGTCACCGATCTCACCATGCCCGGCGGCGACGGCGTGACGGTGCTGGCGCAATTGCGGGCGCAGGAGCGTCGGGCCGGCCTTTCGCCTTTGCCGGTGATCGTGCTGACCGCGGACAGTCGCGACGCCATCCGCCGCCAGGTGCTGCTTGCGGGAGCCGATGCGGTCATCGTCAAGCCGGTCGATCCGCAGAGCCTCATCACTACGGTGCAAAGTCTTTCGAAGATCGCTTTCGAACGTGCCCGGACGGAATAATCCGATTGCGAATCAGTGTTTCGCTTCGTCTGCTTATTTAAGCGAAATCTTACCTTGGAGCGGCGTAGAGCTATTCGGTGAACGCCTCTGGAAGTTGGGGACTTCCTGCTTATTAGATATTTGCAACAGGCACGCTTCTTGCTTTTCGCAAAGCACCATGTCACTTTCCTGTCGCAAGAATTTGCTTTATGGCGCTATATCAACCGCTGAGGGGGAGGCGCCATGTCCATCGAAATTTTGAATCGCGAAGCTCAGGGCGAAATGGTTCAGTCTTCAAAGGCGACGATCGCACCGGTTGCAAGCGATGTATTCGGGCGCATCGGAAATTTAGAAACCCGCCTTGCTCGCACGGCGCGGGAGATCGACGCCGCTCAGGCCGTTCGCTATCGCGTCTTCGTCGAGGAGATGAACGCGCAGTTGCCGGCCGACGCCATGCGTCGCCAGCGCGATGTCGACAGCTATGATTCGATTTGCGACCATCTGCTGGTGCTCGACCAGTCGCTGGAAGGCGATACGGAAGACCAGATCGTCGGCACCTACCGTCTGCTGCGCCAGGAAGTGGCTATGGCGAATGGCGGCTTTTATTCCTCGTCGGAATTCGACATCGGCGCGCTTATGGCCCGCCATCCAGACAAGCAGTTCATGGAGCTCGGCCGCTCCTGCGTTTTGCCGGCCTACCGCAACAAGCGTACCGTCGAACTGTTGTGGCAGGGCAACTGGGCCTACGCGGTGAAGCATGGCATGGGCGCCATGTTCGGTTGCGCCTCTTTCCCCGGCGTCCGTCCGGAGCAGCATGCGCTGGCACTGTCGTTCCTCTATCACAATGTCGTTGCCAAGGACGAGTGGACCGTCGGCGCATTGCCGTCGCTCGCGCGTACCATGGACCTGATGCCGGTCGAGGCTATCAATTCCAAGAAGGCGCTGATGGCACTGCCGCCGCTGATCAAGGGCTACCTGCGCCTCGGCGCCATGGTCGGCTCCGACGCCGTCGTCGATCACGCCTTCAACACGACGGACGTACTGATTGTGCTGCCGATCGCCAGCATTTCGGATCGCTACGTCAATTACTACGGCGCAGCGACCGGCCGTTTCGCGAGCTGAACCAGCAAGCTTCACTAGCTTGGCTCCGGTTCCTCAGGGAATCGCGAAAATGTCGATTTCATCCGTGATACCGCGGAGCGAGACGTGATGGGACACCGGCTTCAGATCATGCAGCGTCAGGAGCTCGGCGGCGCGGGGATTATCGAGGACCGAGCCTGTTGCAAATATTTCGTGTGATGTCGCCAGATGTTGCACGCGGGAGGCGATGTTGACCGTCTGTCCAAAATAGTCCTGCCGCTCGTTCAGGCTGACCGCGATGCACGGCCCTTCATGGATTCCGATTTTTAAAAGCAGATCGTCGTTGCCGCGTTCGCTATTCAGAGTGAGCATGGCTTCTCGCATCCGCATGGCTGCGACCAATGCCCGGTCCGGAGTGGGGAAGGTGGCCATGACAGCATCGCCAATGGTTTTCACCACCGCGCCTGCCTCGGCGCCCACGATTTCGTGCAGGATGCTGAAATGGGTTCTGACCAGATCGAAAGCGGCGAGGTCGCCGACCCTTTCGTACAGCTCCGTCGAGCCGCGCAGATCGGTGAAGAGGAAGGTGAGGCTGGTGATCTTCAGCCGCTGATCCACGTCGATCGTATCCGTGCGGTGGATGTCGCGGAAGGTCTGGTTGGAGAGCAGTTGCTTGGCGGTCAGGAAGGGGCGACGACGGCTGAGCAAGGCATGAAGCGCGTCGTTGGCCACGCAGACTGATGGCAGTGCACGGACCTCGGTGTGGTTCTCCATCAGGATGCGCAGGGGTCCCGGGCGCAAGGTAAGGGGATCGCCGTGCCGATGCAGACGATCGAACACGAGCGAAACGGTCTGCCGCTCCTTCGACGGCTCGCCTTTGACATCAAGGAATTGCGCTGCATGGGTGACCGGTTCGAAGATGATGACGAAGTCCGCCGGCAATTGCAGCGATACGACCGCTTTCTCTCCGGCGGGCAGTTCCAGCGATTCCAGCACGAATTCGTCGACCTTGGCCTCGTAGCCCTCATCGGGGAGATCGACACCGGAACCCCAATAGATCTGGCGGAAATATTCGAACGGCGACAGCTCGTGCGGATTATGGGCTTCGATGTGACGTACGCGCGGGCTGATGGTGAAGGTGACCTCGACCATCTCGTCGAGCGTCGGCTCATAGCCGGCCGCGCAGAGCGAGCAGCTGTAGGTATCGCTCTGTACCGTCTTCAGCGAGGTGTTGGCGTCCAGCACTCCGCCGCAACCGGGGCAAAGAACATTCCATGATATCTCGAACAGGCCAAGCCGGGACGCATGCAGGAATGCATTGATAACCTGCTCTTCATCGAAGCCGTGATCGGTTGCGAAGGCAAGGGCATTCACGCGGTTGAGCTTGCGGTCGGGCGCCTCAAGGACGAGCCGCTCGATAGCGTCGACAATATCTGGCCGCGCTGAATGGCGCAGCACTCCGAACAGGGACCGAGCCTCACTCATCCCCGCATTCTACACCCAATTGAAGCGGCGGCCATCGTCTTTCTTTGGCCGCCGACCCCAAGATACGAGTTCTGGGTTACTATCCCGCGCCATAGGCGGCAATTGCCGCCATGTTGACGATGTCCGAATCCTTTGCCCCCATCGATGTGATCTGCACCGGCTTGTCGAGGCCGACGAGCAGGGGGCCGATGACGGTGGAGCCGCCAAGTTCCTGCAGCATCTTGGTGGAGATCGCGGCGGAGTGGAACGCCGGCATCACCAGCACGTTGGCGGGACCGGAGAGGCGGGAGAAGGGATACTGGTTTTCCATGATCTTGCGGTTCAGCGCGACGTCGGCCGCCATTTCGCCATCGAATTCGAAATGAACATAGCGCTTGTCGAGGATGCTGACGGCTTCGCGCACGCGCTCGGAGCGCTCGCCCGAGGGATGGCCGAAGGTGGAGTAGGCGAGCATGGCGACGCGCGGCTCGTAGCCCATGCGCCGCGCGAACCCTGCGGCTTCCTCGGCGATATCGGCCAGCTCCTGCGCCGTCGGCATGTCGTGCACGGCGGTGTCGGCGACGAAGACGGTGCGGCCGCGGGCAAGCACCAGCGACACGCCGACGACCCGGTGTCCCGGCTTGGCGTCGATGCAGCGGCGCACGTCTTCGAGCGCCGTCGAATAGTTGCGCGTTACGCCGGTCACCATGCCGTCGGCATCGCCGAGCGCCACCATGCAGGCGGCGAAGTGATTGCGGTCGTTGTGGATCAGGCGTGTCACGTCGCGGTGCAGATAGCCTTTGCGCTGCAGCCGGGCGTAGAGATAGTCGATATAGGCGTCGACCCGCTTGGAAATGCGGGCATTGACGATTTCGAGGCCGGGACGGTTGAGGTCGATGCCGGCGCGCTCGGCGGTGGCGTGGATCAGATCCTCGCGGCCGAGCAGGATCGCGGTCCCCAGTTCCTGGTTGGCATAGGACAGCGCGGCGCGCATGACCTGCTCTTCTTCCGCTTCGGCAAAGACGATGCGTTTCGGACGCTGGCGCACGCGCTCGTAAAGCTGCGACAGCGTCGAGGCGATCGGATCGCGCCGGGCCGAGAGCTCGCGGGCATAGGCGGCCATGTCGGGTATGGCGCGGCGGGCAACGCCGCTTTCGATCGCGGCTTGCGCCACGGCAGCCGGGATCGCTGAGATCAGGCGCGGATCGAAGGGTACGGGGATGATGTATTGCGCGCCGAAACGCGGTCTTGCGCCCTGATAGGCGGCGACCACGTCATCCGGCACGTCTTCACGCGCGAGGCTCGCAAGCGCCCGAACGGCGGCGATCTTCATCTCGTCATTGATCGTCGAAGCCCGCACGTCGAGCGCACCACGGAAGATATAGGGGAAGCCGAGGACGTTGTTGACCTGGTTCGGATAATCCGATCGTCCCGTCGCCATGATGGCGTCGTCACGGATGCGGGCGACTTCCTCCGGCGTGATTTCCGGATCGGGATTGGCCATGGCGAAGATGATCGGCCTGTCGGCCATGGAACGGATCATATCGGCGGAGAAGGCACCCTTCTGCGACAGGCCGAAAACCACGTCGGCCCCCTTCATGGCTTCTTCCAGCGTCCGCTTGTCGGTTTTCACCGCATGCGCCGATTTCCACTGGTTCATGCCTTCGCTGCGGCCCTGATAGATCACGCCCTTGGTGTCGCAGAGCACGACGTTTTCCGGGTTGAAGCCCATCGCCTTGATCAGCTCGACGCAGGCGATCGCGGCAGCACCCGCGCCGTTGCAGACGAGCTTGGTGGTCTTGAGGTCGCGGCCGGTCAGTTCCAGCGCATTGATCAGGCCGGCGGCGGCGATGATAGCTGTGCCATGCTGGTCGTCGTGGAAGACGGGGATGTCCATCAACTCGCGCAGGCGCTGTTCGATGATGAAACAATCAGGGGCCTTGATGTCTTCCAGATTGATGCCGCCGAAGGAGGGGCCGAGATAGCGCACACAGTTGATGAATTCGTCGACGTTCTCGGTATCGATTTCAAGATCGATCGAATCGACGTCGGCGAAGCGCTTGAAGAGAACGGCCTTGCCTTCCATCACCGGCTTGGAGGCGAGCGCGCCCAGATTACCGAGGCCGAGAATGGCGGTGCCGTTGGAGATGACGGCCACCATGTTGCCGCGCGCCGTGTAGTCGTAGGCCGTCGCCGGATCGGCGGCGATCGCCTTCACGGGAACGGCGACGCCGGGCGAATAGGCAAGCGAAAGATCGCGCTGCGTCGCCATTGGTTTCGTCGGGTTGATCTCAAGCTTGCCGGGGCGGCCCTGCTTGTGGAAGTCGAGTGCTTCCTGATCGGTGACCCCCGTTCCTGGACGCGACGTGCTGCTGGTGTCGGGCATGTATCCTCCAAAGCTCCTGTGGGCGACCGGTTCCTCTTGCCCGATAGCTGTTGTCTTCTATAGCGGCACGCGGATAGGGTGACACCTCATTTTTGGGAAAAACTGCACATCCGTGAATGAACGAATAATGACCAGCGTCGATGCTTTCTCGGCCGCCGAGCTTGCCTCGGAGGAAAGTCGTGCCTCCGCGACTCCGATGATGGAACAATATATCGAGATCAAGGCGAACAATCCCGGTTCGCTGTTGTTCTATCGCATGGGCGACTTCTACGAGCTGTTCTTCGAGGACGCTATCGACGCCTCGCGGGCGCTTGGGATCACGCTCACCAAGCGCGGCCAGCACATGGGTCAGGATATTCCCATGTGCGGCGTGCCGGTACATGCCGCCGATGATTATCTTCAGAAGCTGATTTCGCTCGGTTTCCGCGTTGCCGTCTGCGAGCAGATCGAGGACCCGGCGGAGGCGAAGAAGCGTGGCGGCAAGTCGGTGGTCCGGCGCGATGTCGTCCGTCTGGTGACGCCGGGAACCATCACCGAGGAAAAGCTGCTCTCGCCCTCGGAATCCAACTATCTGATGGCGCTCACCCGCATTCGCGGCGGCACCGAGCCGCAATTGGCGCTGGCCTGGATCGATATTTCCACCGGCGTTTTCCGGCTGGCCGAGACGGAGGCGTCACGACTGCTCGCCGATATCCTGCGCATCGATCCGCGCGAGCTGATCCTGCCGGATACGATGTTCCACGATCCGGAACTGAAGCCGGTTTTCGATGTGCTGGGCCGCACCGCGGTGCCGCAGCCGGGTGTTCTCTTCGATAGCGCCAGCGCCGAGGGCCGCATTACCCGTTATTTCGGCGTTTCGACGCTCGATGGCTTCGGCACGTTCAGCCGCGCCGAGCTTGCCGCCGCTTCGGCAGCTGTTGCCTATGTCGAAAAGACCCAGATCGCCGAGCGGCCGCCGCTTGGGATGCCCGAGCGCGAAAGCGGTGCCTCGACCCTGTTCATCGACCCCGCCACCCGCGCCAATCTGGAGCTGGTGCGTACGCTTTCCGGCGACCGCAACGGCTCGCTGCTGAAGGCGATCGACCGCACGGTGACCGGTGGCGGCGCGCGCCTGCTGGCCGAGCGGCTGATGTCGCCGCTCACCGATCCCGCGCGCGTCAACGAGCGGCTGGATTCGATCGGCTTTCTCGTTGAGGAACCATCGCTTTGCAGCGACCTGCGCACTGCGCTGAAGCATGTGCCCGACATGCCACGCGCTCTGTCGCGCCTGGCGCTCGACCGTGGCGGCCCGCGCGATCTCTGGGCGATCCGCCAGGGTCTCGGCGCAGCCTTCGATATCGCCCGCATGCTCGGCGCGGCACTTCTGCCGGAAGAGCTGGAGGCAGCCCTTGCCGGGCTGCGTGCGCTGCCTGCCGATCTCGAAGCTCTGCTTGCCGAGATGCTCGCCGACGAACTGCCGCTTCTGAAGCGCGACGGCGGTTTCCTGCGGGAAGGGGCCAATGCCGAGCTGGACGAGGTGCGTGCGCTGCGCGATCAGTCGAGACGGGTCATTGCCGGGCTGCAGCTGCAATATGCCGAGGAAACCGGCATCAAGTCGCTGAAGATCAAGCACAACAATGTGCTGGGCTATTTCATCGAAGTCACCGCCGGCAATGCCGGGCCGATGACCGACAGCGCCGAGGCCAAGGCGCGCTTCATCCATCGCCAGACCATGGCCAACGCCATGCGCTTCACCACGACCGAGCTTGCCGATCTCGAAAGCCGCATCGCCAATGCCGCCGACAAGGCGCTGACGATCGAGCTGGCAGCCTTCGACCGCATGGTTGCGGCCGTCGTTGCAAAGGCTGAGGCGATCAAGGCCGGCGCCCGTGCGCTATCGGTGATCGATGTCGCGGCCGGCCTGGCGCTGCTCGCCGAAGAGCAGGCCTATTGCCGGCCTGTGGTCGATGGCAGCCGGATGTTCGCCATCGAAGGCGGCCGCCATCCGGTGGTCGAACAGGCATTGCGCCGGCAGGCAGGTGGCCCCTTCGTTGCCAACAATTGCGACCTGTCACCGACATCAGACGGCAAGGATGGGGCGATCTGGCTGCTGACCGGCCCGAACATGGGCGGTAAATCGACTTTCCTGCGCCAGAACGCGCTGATCGCCATCCTCGCCCAGATGGGCTCCTTCGTGTCCGCCGCTTCCGCCCATATCGGCATTGTCGACCGGCTGTTCTCGCGCGTTGGCGCATCCGACGATCTGGCGCGCGGCCGCTCCACCTTCATGGTCGAGATGGTCGAAACCGCGGCGATCCTTAATCAGGCGACAGCCCGTTCGCTGGTCATCCTTGACGAGATCGGTCGCGGCACGGCTACGTTCGACGGTCTCTCCATCGCCTGGGCGTCGGTGGAGCATCTGCACGAGGCCAACCGTTGCCGGGGGCTGTTCGCCACGCATTTCCATGAGCTGACCGTGCTGTCGGAAAAGCTCGACCGGCTTTCCAATGCCACCATGCGCGTCAAGGAATGGGATGGCGACGTTATCTTCCTGCATGAGGTAGGGCCGGGCGCCGCCGATCGCTCCTACGGTATTCAGGTGGCCAGGCTCGCTGGCCTCCCGGCTTCGGTCGTGGCCCGCGCCCGCGACGTTCTGACGCGGCTTGAAGATGCCGACCGCAAGAATCCGGCAAGCCAGCTCATCGATGATCTGCCGCTCTTCCAGGTCGCGGTTCGCCGCGAGGAGGCGGGCGGCAAGCGAGGGCCATCCAAGGTCGAAGAGGCGCTGAAGGTGCTCGATCTCGACGATTTGACGCCGCGTGCCGCTCTCGATGCGCTATACGAACTGAAAAAGACTTTGAACAAGGCCGGCTGATAACAGGCGATTCCCAAGGATAATCCGATGCATATCGAACATCTTCTTGCCGAGGTCCGCGTTCTCGCCGACCGCTTTTCGCCGATTGCGGCGCGCGGCAAGATCTGCGGCGAGGGAGAAGCGCCGGACTGCGAGTCCGATCGTGGGCTTCTCAACATCGCCCTGTCCTGCAGCCGGATTTCCGACATCACCTCGGCAATCGCCAGGGCCGGTTATTGGGAATGCGAGCGGGAAATGGTGACGCAGATCGGCGCCCAATCGCGGAACATATTATATAGCATAAACGAGTTGAGACGGTCGCTTGAGGTGCCGCAGCCCTAAAACCGCCGATTTCTGCATCGACAGCCGTCACTCTTCGTCAATCTTGACCCGATAGAACTCCCGAAAGCGCTGGTTCGGGAAATTCGGCTCCAAGCCGGATTATGGGATTCGGGCGTAGAATGCCTGTGTCAATCGCCGGGCAAAGAGGCTATAGCGCATGCAGACGAAAAGACAGGCGCGCCGGCAATTGGCCGCGGTCACTGAACAGGATTCCGGTCGGCCGAGCATGGTTAAGCATGACATCGATTTCTCCGTCATTCTCGACGTCCCCGCGCTGAGGGCGGAATGCGAGGCCCTCGCCAAGCGCCATGAAGACAAGAAGGACGAGCGTTCGGCCCTTCTCGCTTTGTTGAAAAAGGCAAGCCAGGAAGGCCGCGAAAACGCGCGCCGCCTGCTTTCGCAGGATGGTGGCGGGCTCGATTGCGCGCACCGGATCTCCTGGCTGCAGGATCAGATCATCACCGTTCTCTACGACTTCACGGTCAACCACGTCTATCCGAAGCAGAAGGGCAGCTTCACCGTCACCGCCGTCGGCGGCTATGGCCGCGATACGCTGGCGCCCGGCTCGGATATCGACCTTCTCTTCCTCTTCCAGCCGAAGCCGGCGGAGGAGACGCACAAGGCGGTCGAGTTCATCCTGTATATGCTCTGGGACATGGGCTTTAAGGTCGGCCATGCCACGCGCACCGTCGAGGAGTGCATGCGCGAGGCGAAATCCGACATGACGGTACGCACCGCGATTCTCGAGACGCGCTATATCTGCGGCAACGAGCCTCTTGCGCGCGAGCTGGAGACGCGGTTCGACAAGGAAATCGTCACCAATACCGGCCCGGAATTCATCGCCGCCAAGCTTGCCGAGCGCGATGAGCGCCACCGCAAGGCCGGCGACACCCGCTATCTGGTCGAGCCCAACGTCAAGGAAGGCAAGGGCGGCCTGCGCGACCTGCATACGCTGTTCTGGATCTCCAAATATTATTACCATGTCCGCGATCCGGTCGAGCTGGTGAAGCTCGGCGTGCTCTCGAAGCAGGAATACCGCCTCTTCGAAAAGGCCGAGGATTTTCTCTGGGCCGTGCGTTGCCACATGCATTTCCTGACCGGCAAGGCGGAGGAGCGGCTGTCCTTCGACATTCAGCGCGAGATCGCCGAGGCGCTTGGCTATCACGCCCGGCCCGGCCTTTCCGCCGTCGAACGCTTCATGAAGCACTATTTCCTCGTCGCCAAGGATGTCGGTGATCTCACCCGCATTCTCTGCGCGGCGCTCGAGGACCAGCAGGCCAAGGCGACGCCGGGGCTTACCGGCGTCATCAGCCGCTTCGCCCATCGCTCGCGCAAGATCCCCGGTACAATCGAGTTCGTCGAGGATCGTGGCCGCATCGCGCTTGCCAATCCCGATGTCTTCAAGCGCGATCCGGTGAGCCTTATCCGCCTGTTCTTCGTTGCTGATATCAACGGGCTGGAATTTCATCCCGACGCGCTGAAGCGCGTCACCCGTTCGCTGGGGCTGATCGACAATGATCTGCGCGAGAACGAGGAGGCGAACCGCCTGTTCCTGGCGATCCTCACCTCGAAGCGCGATCCGGCGCTGATCCTGCGCCGCATGAACGAAGCCGGCGTGCTTGGCCGCTTCATTCCGGAATTCGGCAAGATCGTCTCGATGATGCAGTTCAACATGTATCATCACTATACGGTCGATGAGCATCTGATCCGCGCCGTCGAGGTGCTGTCGGAGATCGACAAAGGCAAGGCCGAGGATATTCATCCCTTGGTCAACAAGCTGATGCCCGGCATCGAGGACCGCGACGCGCTCTATGTCGCTGTGCTGCTGCACGACATTGCCAAGGGCCGTGAGGAAGATCACTCCGAGGCCGGTGCCAAGGTGGCGCGCAAGCTCTGCCCACGCTTCGGCCTGTCGCCGAAGCAGACCGAGCTGGTCGTCTGGCTGATCGCCGAGCATCTGACCATGTCGATGGTTGCCCAGACCCGGGACCTGACCGACCGCAAGACCATTATCGATTTTGCCGACCGGGTGCAGTCGCTCGACCGGCTGAAGATGCTGCTGATCCTGACGGTCTGCGATATCCGCGCCGTCGGCCCCGGTGTCTGGAACGGCTGGAAGGGGCAGTTGCTGCGCACGCTCTATTACGAGACCGAGCTGCTCTTGGCCGGCGGTTTCTCGGAAGTGTCGCGCAAGGAGCGGGCGGAAGCCGCCGCCAAGGCGCTTGAAGCAGCCATGGATGATTGGGGTCAGAAGGCCCGCAAGGCCTATGTCAAGCTGCACTACCAGCCCTATCTTTTGTCTGTGCCGCTGGAAGACCAGATCCGCCACACCCGGTTCATCCGTCAGACCGACAAATCGGGCCAGGTCCTGGCGACGATGGTGCGGACCGACAGTTTCCATGCCATCACCGAAATCACCGTGCTGTCACCCGACCATCCGCGCCTGCTTACCGTGATAGCCGGCGCCTGTGCCGCTGCCGGCGCCAATATCGTCGACGCGCAGATCTTCACGACGGCCGACGGCCGCGCGCTCGACACCATCCATGTCAGCCGTGAATTCACCGACGATGCGGACGAGTTGCGCCGGGCCGGCACCATCGGCAGGATGATCGAGGACGTGCTTGCCGGCCGCAAGCGCCTGCCGGAAGTCATCGCCACCCGCACCAAGAATCGCCGCAAGAACAAGGCTTTCGTCATCCCGCCGTCGGTGACGATCTCCAACAGCCTGTCCAACAAGTTCACCGTCATCGAGGTCGAATGCCTCGACCGCACCGGTCTCCTGTCGGAAATCACCTCGGTTCTTTCGGACCTCTCGCTCGACATCCACTCGGCGCGGATCACCACCTTCGGCGAGAAGGTCATCGATAGTTTCTATGTGACCGATCTCGTCGGGCAGAAGATCTCCAACGAAAACAAGCGAGCCAATATCATCGCGCGCCTGAAGCCGGTGATGGCGGGTGAGGAGGACGAGATGCGCGAGCGCATGCCATCCGGCATCATCGCGCCCGCTTCCACGCGGTCGCTCAATACCGAAAAGCCCAGTACCGAAAAGAAAGCCGGTTCAGCCGCATGAGCCTCGTCAAGAAATTCATCACCGTCGGCGGCGCGACGCTCGGCAGCCGCATCTTCGGTTTCGCCCGCGAAACCCTGATGGCCGCCGCCCTCGGTACCGGGCCGATGGCCGACGTGTTCTACGCCGCCTTCCGCTTTCCGAACCTGTTCCGCCGTCTTTTCGCCGAGGGCGCCTTCAATGCCGCCTTCGTGCCGCTGTTTGCCAAGGAGATCGAGGCGAATGGCATCGAGGGCGCCAAGCGTTTTTCCGAAGAAGTCTTCGGCGTTCTCTTTTCCGTGCTGTTTCTGATCACGGTCGCCATGGAACTCGGCATGCCGCTGATCGTGCGCTGGATCATCGCGCCGGGCTTTGCCGACGATCCGGAGAAGTTCTCGATCACGGTGCGAATGGCGGCCGTGATGTTCCCCTATCTCATGTGCATGTCGCTGACGGCGATGATGAGCGGCATGCTGAATTCGCTGCACCATTTCTTCGCGGCCGCCGTGGCGCCCATTTTCCTCAACGTGGTGATGATCGGAGCGCTGTTCTATTCGCTCTATTTTGGCGCCATCCCGCTTGAGACCGCCTGGTATCTGTCCTGGGGCGTGCTGGCAGCCGGCATCCTGCAATTGCTCGTCGTCTATATCGGTGTGCGCTATGCCGGCATCAACATCGGCTTCCGCTGGCCGCGCTTCACGCCGAATGTGAAGCGGCTGCTGATCCTCGCCGTGCCTGCCGCCGTCACCGGCGGCATCACACAGATCAACCAGATGATCGGCCAGGCGATCGCCTCCAGCCGCGAAGGCGCGATCGCTGCCCTGCAATATGCCGACCGTATCTATCAGCTGCCGCTCGGCGTCGTCGGCGTCGCCGTTGGTGTCGTGCTGCTGCCGGAGCTGGCGCGGTCATTGAAATCCGGCCATCTGAAGGAAGCCGCCAACCTGCAGAACCGCTCGATGGAATTCGTGCTGTTCCTGACATTGCCAGCGGCCATGGCGCTTTGGGTGCTCTCCGACGACATCATCCGCGTGCTCTACGAGCGTCGTGCCTTCCATCAGGAAAACACCCTGATCGTCGGCTCGATCCTGGCGATCTACGGCCTCGGCCTGCCGGCCTTCGTGTTGATCAAGGCGCTGCAGCCGGGCTTCTACGCCCGCGAAGACACCAAAACCCCGATGCGGTTTTCCGGCATCGCGGTCGCCACGAATTGCGCAATCGCTCTTACTCTTTTCCCCTATATGGGAGCACCGGGCATCGCGGTCGCCGAGGCAACGGCCGGCTGGATCAGTACGGTGCTGCTGTTCACGACGCTTTTGCGCCGCGGCTATCTGACCTGGGATTGGGGGCTGGCCCGCCGCACTGGGCTACTGCTGATCTCGGCCGGCGTTATGACGGCGATGGTCGTCTATCTCCAGCATCGCTGGGAGCCATGGCTTGCCTCCGGCGCGTCGTTGTTGACCAAGGTTGGCACGCTCGGCCTGTTGATCGGTATCTCCATGCTGGTCTACTTCGCCGTCGCCTTCCTGATCGGCGGCGCCGACATCGGCATGATCCGCCGCAACGTGAACCGCAAGCCGGCAGCACCTGCGCCGGACGCGGAAGTGGTGAACGGGGAGTAGCATCTTGCCGCAGCAATCCCTCTTCCTCATTACCCTCGTTGTCGACGACTACGATCGCGCCAAGGCTTTCTATTGCGATTGCCTCGGCTTCGACTGCCTGCAGGATGAAGTGCAGCCCGAAGACAAGCGTTGGGTTGTCATTAAGCCGAAGGGCGCAGAAGGGGCGGCGCTGTTGCTGGCGCAAGCCGCCGACGACGGGCAGCGCGCCGTGATCGGCAATCAGGCCGGCGGCCGCGTCGGCTTCTTCCTCAAGACCGATGATTTCGCCCGTGATCATGCCGCGATGCTTGCCAAGGGCGTGAAGTTTCGGGAAGAGCCACGCCATGAGGTCTACGGCACTGTCGCGGTCTTCGCCGACCCCTATGGCAACACCTGGGATCTGATCCAGCATTCTTCCTGAGTTCCTGCCACATATCCTCTTGATCCCCGCCTGTCCGCCGTGCATAAGCCCGCCGAACACCAAGGGTCGAGCGCGAGCTCGCCCCGGGCCCTCCACCAGCCTTTTGAGGACGACATGACCGAATTCAAGCCGCTCGTATTCTCCGGCGTCCAGCCGACCGGCAATCTCCATCTTGGCAATTATCTCGGCGCGATCCGCAAGTTCGTGGCGCTGCAAGAGAAGAGCGACTGCATGTATTGCGTCGTCGACATGCATGCGTTGACGGCCCAGCTCGTGCATGAGGACATGCGGAGCCAGACACGGTCGATCACCGCCGCCTTCCTTGCCGCCGGCATCGATCCGGAAAAGCATATCGTCTTCAATCAGTCGACCGTGCCGCAGCATGCCGAACTCGCCTGGATCTTCAATTGCGTCGCCCGCATCGGCTGGATGAACCGCATGACGCAGTTCAAGGACAAGGCCGGCAAGGACCGTGAGCAGGCGTCTCTCGGCCTCTACGCCTATCCAAGTCTGATGGCCGCCGATATTCTCCTTTATCGCGCCACGCATGTGCCGGTTGGTGACGACCAGAAGCAGCATCTGGAACTGACCCGCGACATCGCCATGAAGTTCAATCTGGATTTCATGGAGCATATCCACCGCTCGGGCTATGGCATCGACATCACTGTCGGCGATGAGCCGGTGCATGCCTATTTCCCGATGGTCGAGCCGCTGATCGATGGTCCGGCACCGCGCGTCATGTCCTTGCGTGACGGCACCAAGAAGATGTCGAAGTCGGATGCCTCCGACCTGTCGCGCATCAACCTGCTCGACGACGAGGAAAACATCTCGAAGAAGATCCGCAAGGCCAAGACCGATCCGGATGGCTTGCCGAGCGAGATTGCCGGTCTTGCCGGCCGCCCGGAAGCCGATAATCTCGTCGGCATCTATGCCGCCCTTGCCGACAAGTCGAAGGCGGATGTGCTTTCGGAATTCGGTGGCCAGCAATTCTCGGTCTTCAAGCCGGCCCTGGTCGATCTCGCCGTGCAGGTCCTCTCGCCGATCACCGGCGAGATGCGCCGCCTGATGGCCGATCCCGGTCACATCGATGCTGTCCTGCGTGACGGTGGCGCCCGTGCGCGTGCGCGTGCAGAAGTGACGATGAACCAGGTCCGCGACATCGTCGGCTTCATCTACTGACCATATTATGAAGGCAGCCCCCGTGCAAAACGGGGGCTTGCAAAACGCCGCCTTCAGGTGTCAGAGTTGCCGCATGGTATCAAAACGTCTCTCACGGCTCGAAGGTCATCGCCGCAAGTTCATGGCGGTCATCGACGGTACGCCTGAATGCCAGCGCGCCGTCCATTACGCCGGTCGGCGGGCCAAGAATTCCAATGGTGGCCTCGTGCTTCTCTACGTGATCCCCGAGGGCGATTTCCAGCAATGGCTGGGTGTCGAGGAGATCATGCGGGCGGAAGCGCGCGAGGAGGCCGAGGCGACGACGGCAAAGGCGGCGCAGATCGTACGCGAGAATATCGGCATCGATCCCGAGATCGTCATTCGTGAAGGGTCGGCCGCCGAGCAGATCAATGCGGTGATCGAGGAAGATCGGGATATCGCGCTTCTCGTTCTGGCCGCCGGTTCCGCCAAGGAGGGACCAGGGCCGCTGGTGTCCTCGATTGCGGGGCGCGCGGCTGCCTTTCCGATCCCGGTGACCGTGCTGCCGGATACGTTGACGAACGAGGAAATCGACGCCCTGAGTTGAGTTGGCAAGGGCTATTTCTTGAGGCCTGGTCTCTTGATTAGAGCGGCCAAAAAGCCTATCTTCTTTTGAAATATTCTAAAGTCGGTGCAGAGCTTTCAGCCCGCCGCATGGAGATCAAGATGTTCATTCAGACCGAAGCGACGCCGAACCCCGCGACCCTGAAGTTCCTGCCGGGCAAGGTGGTGATGGAAAGTGGCACGGCCGAATTCCGCAACGCCGACGAGGCGGAAGTCTCGCCGCTCGCCGCTCGCCTGTTCGATATCCCCGGCGTCAGCGGCGTCTATTTCGGCTACGATTTCATCTCCGTCTCCAAGGACGACCAGGAATGGCAGCATCTGAAGCCCGCCATTCTCGGCTCGATCATGGAGCATTTCATGTCCGGCAAGCCGGTCATGGGCGCGGCATCGGTTCTCTCCGAAGCGCAGGATGCCAGTGGCGAATTCTTCGATGAGGGCGACGAGACGATCGTGCTGACCATCAAGGAATTGCTGGAGACCCGCGTTCGCCCGGCCGTTGCCCAGGATGGCGGCGACATCACCTTCCGCGGCTTCCGCGATGGCAAGGTCTATCTCAACATGAAGGGATCCTGTGCCGGCTGCCCGTCGTCGACGGCGACGTTGAAGCATGGCATCCAGAACCTGCTGCGCCATTTCGTTCCGGAAGTTCAGGAAGTCGAAGCCGTCTAATCTTCGCATTTCGGAAAAATAAACATGATTGTACTGGCGCTCGACACGGCAGGTGTAGATTGCGCTGCCGCGGTGTATGATAGCGGCAGTGATTCTGTGATGGGGGAGGTCACGGAGACGATCGGGCGGGGGCATGCCGAGCATTTGATGGATGTTGTCGACGCGGCGCTGGCGAAAGCCGGAATAGTGCTCGCAGCGGTCGAACGCATCGTCGTGACCGTCGGCCCCGGTTCCTTCACCGGTATCCGCATCGGCGTCGCCGCCGCTCGCGGTTTCGCGCTCTCCCTCGATATTCCCGCCATCGGCGTCACGACCCTTGAGGTCATGGCCGCCACGGCGCGGGAACAGAATCCGGGTCAATCGGTTCTGGCCGCCATCGACGCCAAGCGCGAGGAGATCTATCTCCAGTCCTTCGACGCCGATGGTTGTCCGCTGGATGAGGCGCGTGCCGTGACGATCGACGATGCGCGGGCAATCGCCGGCGCCTTCGACGGCATCGTTACCGGCACGGCCGTCGCCCGGCTCAGCGATGCGCCGCCCGCGGAGCGGCCCGACGCATTTCCGATTGCCGTCGTTGCCCGGCTGGGCACTGCCAAACCTGTCAGCGACAAGCCGAAACCGCTTTATCTTCGCGGACCCGATGCCAGACCGCAGGCCGGATACGCTGTCGCCAGGCTATAACATGCTCGAATCCTATCTGACCTTGAAAGCCGAATATGAAATCGTCCCGATGCAGCTGCGGGATTGCGTCGAAGTCGCCGCCCTGCATGGCGAGCGGTTCGCGCGGGTCTGGGGCGATACCGAGTTCGAGGATCTGCTGTCGCAGGACACGACCTTCGGATTCGTCGCCCGGCAGACCAACGCCATCCTGAAAAAGCCGCTCCCGGGCTTCGTGCTGGCGCGGCATATGGCGGGCGAGGCCGAAATCCTGACGATTGCCGTCAGCACCAAGCTTGGCCGCACCGGCCTTGGCTGGCGGCTGATGCAGGCGGCGTTGCGCGAGGCGCGCAATCGCGGCGGCGAAACCATGTTTCTCGAGGTCGACAGCGTCAATCAGCCGGCCATCGGGCTCTACCGCAAGCTCGGTTTCGAGACGGTCGGCGAGCGCAAGGCCTATTATGTCGATGAAAACGGTGCGAAATCGACGGCGCTTGTCATGCGACGCGTTCTTCGCTAGTCCGTTGTCATCGACGAAGTGACCGAAGACCCTATTCCATGACCGATGCCGTAAAATCTCTGGAAGAGCTTTGCGCCGAGCGCGGCATGCGTATGACGGAGCAGCGCAAGGTTATTGCCCGCATCATCGAAAGTTCCGAGGATCATCCCGATGTCGAGGAGCTGTATCGCCGTTCCGTCAAGGTGGATGCGAAGATATCGATTTCGACGGTCTATCGCACGGTGAAGCTTTTCGAGGACGCCGGCCTTCTCGCCCGCCATGATTTCCGCGATGGCCGCTCGCGTTATGAGACCGTGCCGGAAGAGCATCATGATCACCTGATCGATCTGAAGAGCGGTGAGGTGATCGAGTTTCACTCGCCGGAGATCGAGGCGCTGCAGGAGCGCATTGCCCGCGAACATGGTTTCAAGCTCATCGACCACCGGCTGGAACTCTATGGTATCCCGCTGAAAAAGGACGAACGCTGACGTGATGACTGTCGTGCCGGAGCAAAAGATTTGGTGACCTGGCTGCGCGTCGGCTGTGCCGCCATCGTCATCTTTGCAGTCAGTCTCGTCATGCTGCCGTTGCAGATCCTCTGCCTGCGCTTCGACTGGAAGCTCAGGCGCTATCTGCCGCGCTACTGGCATCGCATCGTCTGCTATTGGCTGGGCGTCCGCATTCACGTAATCGGGCAGCCGGAAAGCCGACGGCCCCTGATGCTCGCCGCCAACCATTCGTCCTGGCTGGATATCCTCGTGCTGTCCGCCGTTGCCGACGTCGCCTTCATCGCCAAGTCGGAAGTGCGGGACTGGCCGATCTTCGGCCAGTTCGCCGAATGGCAGAAGAGCGTCTTCATCGAGCGCGAGCAGAAGCGCAAGACCGGCGATCAGGTGAACGAGATCGCCGAGCGCATGGCCAATGGCGAGATCATGGTGCTGTTTCCCGAAGGCACGACCTCGGATGGCAACCGCCTGCTGGAGGTCAAATCCTCACTGTTCGGCGCGGCGGCGGCAGCTCTGCCGAAAACACCGGATGCGGTCGTCCATGTGCAGCCGGTGGCGGTCGCCTATACCCGCATTCACGGCGTCGCCATGGGCCGCTATTATCGCCCGATCGCCGCCTGGCCCGGTGATATCGAGCTGGTGCCGCATCTGAAGGATATCGTCGCCTGCGGCGCCATCGACGTGGATGTCTGCTTTGGCGAAGCGGTGGAATATAGCGCCGACACCAAGCGCAAGGATGTCAGCGCCACGATCGCGCGGCGCATCCGCACCATGCTGGCAAGCCGGCTGCTCGGCCGCGAGATTGCCTGATATCCGGGCGATTCCAACTTTTTGATTTTCTCGGCGAGCAAAAGCCACTACATAGCGGCCATGACCAAGGACAGCTTAACTCTCGACGCCCCGGAGCCGACCGCCCTGCAGCTTGGCCCGCGCGATGGCACCAACAGCCGCAAGGTTTTCATCAAGACCTACGGCTGTCAGATGAACGTCTATGACTCGTCGCGGATGAGCGATGCGCTCGCCCGCGACGGCTATGAGCCGACCGAAGACATGGAAGAGGCCGACCTCGTTCTGCTGAACACCTGTCATATCCGCGAGAAGGCTGCCGAAAAGGTCTATTCCGCGCTCGGGCGCTTGCGCGACATGAAGAGGCGCAAGGCAGCCGACGGCCGCGAGATGATGATCGGCGTCACCGGCTGCGTCGCGCAGGCGGAGGGCGAGGAAATCCTTCGTCGTGCGCCGGCCGTCGACGTGGTCATAGGCCCGCAGACCTATCATCGCCTGCCGGACGCGCTGCGTCGTGCCAAGGAAGGCCACCGTGTCGTCGATACGGAATATGCGCTCGAGGATAAGTTCGAACATCTGCCGATCGCGGAGAGATCGAAGATCCGCGCTCGTGGCGTCACGGCTTTCCTGACGGTGCAGGAAGGCTGCGATAAGTTCTGCACTTTTTGCGTTGTGCCCTATACGCGCGGCTCCGAAGTCTCCCGTCCGGTCGCCCAGATCGTCGAAGAAGCTGAGAAACTTGTGGATGGCGGCGTGCGCGAAATCACGCTGCTCGGCCAGAATGTCAATGCCTGGCACGGCGCGGGACCTAACGGTGAGGCCTGGAGCCTTGGCGATCTGCTTTACCGGCTGTCGGAGATTCCGGGCCTTGCCCGGCTGCGCTACACCACCAGCCACCCGCGTGACATGGACGACCGGCTGATATCGGCCCACCGCGATCTCCGCACGCTGATGCCCTACCTACACCTGCCGGTGCAGTCCGGATCCGACCGGATTCTGAAGGCGATGAACCGGCGGCATACGGCAGCCGAATATTTTGCCCTGATCGAGAAAATCCGCGTTGCCCGGCCGGATATCGCCCTTTCGGGCGATTTCATCGTCGGTTTCCCGGGGGAGACAGAACAGGATTTTGCGGATACACTCCGTCTGGTGGAGGAGGTGAACTATGCGCAAGCCTTCTCGTTCAAATATTCGACGCGCCCGGGCACGCCCGGTGCGGAGCTGAAGGACCAGGTGCCGGAAGAGATCAAGGCGGAACGGCTTGAACGGTTGCAGGCGTTGCTATTGAAGCAGCAACACGCTTTCGCGGATGCCTGTGTCGGCAAAGTGGTCGATGTGCTCCTGGAAAAGCCTGGCCGCATGCCGGGACAGTTGATAGGTCGCTCTCCCTGGCTTCAGTCTGTGAATATTGATGCAAAAGCATCGCAAATCGGTGACATTATAAACGTACGAATCACCGGGACCAGCACCAACAGCCTTTTTGCTGAGTTGCTCTAGGTTCTGGACGGGCACAAGGAGCCACACCGCTTGAACGGACAGGAATTGGTTTCTTCATCATCGCGCCAGCCCCGCATCGCGAGCGACGCCAATCACTTCATCCTGACGTTCGAGAATAATCGGTTCGCCAGTGAACTTTTCGGACAGTTCGATCAGAATCTGAAGCTGCTGGAGGAGCGTCTCGGCATCGACGCCCGCGCCCGCGGCAACTCCGTCGTCATCACCGGCGATGTCTCGGCCACCAACCAGGCACGCCGCACGCTCGATTATCTCTATGACAAGCTGCAGAAAGGTGGGAATGTGGAGCGCTCCGACGTGGAAGGGGCAATCCGTATGGCGGTTGCCGCCGACGACCAGCTGACGTTGCCGACCATGGAGAAAAAAGCCAAATTGACGATGGCGCAGATTTCGACGCGCAAGAAGACGATCATTGCGCGCACACCGACACAGGATGCCTATATGCGGGCGCTGGAGCGTTCCGAGATGGTCTTCGGCGTCGGCCCAGCCGGCACCGGCAAGACCTATCTCGCCGTTGCCCATGCCTGCCAGCTTCTGGAGCGCGGCGCCGTCGAGAAGATCATCCTGTCGCGCCCGGCTGTCGAAGCCGGTGAGCGTCTGGGCTTCCTGCCCGGCGACATGAAGGAGAAGGTCGATCCCTATCTCCGTCCGCTCTATGACGCGCTCTACGACATGATGCCGGCCGACAAGGTCGAACGCGCCATCACTGCCGGCGTCATCGAAATTGCGCCGCTTGCCTTCATGCGTGGCCGCACGCTTGCCAACGCCGTCGTCATCCTCGATGAGGCGCAGAACACCACGGCGATGCAGATGAAGATGTTCCTGACCCGTCTCGGCGACAATGGGCGAATGATCATCACTGGCGACCCGAGCCAGGTCGACCTGCCGCGCGGCATCAAGTCCGGCCTGGTGGAAGCCCTGGATTTGCTGAACGGCGTCGAGGGCATCACCATTGTCCGCTTCAAGGACGTGGACGTCGTCCGCCATCCGCTGGTGGCGCGCATCGTCAGGGCCTATGACGCGACCTATGCGGTGCCTGCCGTGGGCGGTGAGGTCGATCCGCAGATCTGATGGCCGAACTCGATATTCAGATCAGCGTCGAGGAGGGTGATTGGCCCTCCGAAGACGTATTGCAGGCTTTGGCCGAGCGCGTGCTTGGCGCCGCGGCGATCTATCTCAAAAAAAATGAGAAGCAGCCTTTTCCGAAAATCGCGCCGGAACTGTCGCTCGTCTTTACCGACGATGCCGCGATCCGTGAGATCAATGCGGAATGGCGTGAGCAGGACAAGGCGACCAACGTCTTGTCTTTCCCCGCTTTTCCGCTGGTTCCCGGCGGCAAACCCGGCCCGATGCTTGGCGATATCATCATCGCCAGGGAGACGGTGGAGCGCGAGGCGGTCGAGCTGGAAAAGAGTTTTGACGACCATCTGACGCATTTGATGGTGCATGGTTTCTTGCATCTCTTCGGCTACGACCATATGAATAATAGCGAAGCCGAAAGAATGGAGGGGCTGGAGACTCGCATTTTGGCTAGTCTTGGCCTATCTGATCCCTATGCGGGGCAGGACCCCATTTGACTTGAACCCTGTCTGATCAGGAACAATGAGCGACTTTACGACAAGACCGGCCTCCGAGGCCAAAGACGGCGCCGACACCGCCTCCTCCGACGAGGTAGGCAGTAGTAGCAACGGCAAGCGATCGCAATCTTCCTTCTGGGCACGCGCAGCGCGCATTCTACGTCCGGCTCAAGGGTCGGCACGACTGCGCGAGGATCTCGCCGACGCGCTGATGACCAGCGCAACCGATGACGATGCCTTTTCGCCGGACGAGCGGGCGATGCTGCACAATATCCTTCGCTTCCGCGAAGTGCGGGTCGAGGATGTCATGGTGCCGCGCGCCGATATCGAGGCGGTCGACCAGACCATCACCATCGGCGAACTGATGATTCTCTTCGAGGAGAGCGGCCGCTCGCGCATGCCGGTCTATGCCGAAACGCTGGATGATCCGCGCGGCATGGTGCATATCCGCGATCTCTTGTCCTATGTTGCCAAGCAGGCACGCAACAAGCGCCGCGCCGGCAATGGCAAGACTGCCGCTGCTGCGTCCGTATCAACCGCGACCCCGGCCGAAAAGCCGACGCGCTCGGCCAAGCCGAATTTCGACCTTTCGCGCGTCGATCTCCAGAAGACGCTGGCCGAAGCCGGCATCGTCCGGAAGATCCTGTTCGTGCCACCCTCGATGCTTGCCTCGGATCTTCTGCGGCGCATGCAGGTCAACCGTACGCAGATGGCGCTGGTCATCGACGAGTATGGCGGCACCGACGGTCTCGCATCGCATGAAGACATCGTCGAAATGGTCGTCGGCGATATCGATGACGAACATGATGACGACGAGGTGATGTTCAAGCGCGTCTCCGAAGACGTCTTCGTCGCCGATGCCCGTGTCGAGCTGGAGGAGATCGCCGCGGCGATCGGCTCCGATTTCGATATCAGCGAGCAGGTGGACGAGGTCGATACGCTGGGCGGGCTGATCTTCTCCGCGCTCGGCCGCATTCCTGTGCGTGGCGAGGTCGTCCAGGCGCTGCCGGGCTTCGAGTTCCATATTCTCGACGCCGATCCGCGCCGCATCAAGAAGGTTCGCATCACCCGCAAGCGTCATACCGCCCGTCGCCGTCCGGCCAAGGCGGATGGTGAAGGAGGCGGTCTCGAGCGCGATCTGCCGTCGCCCAACGCGCTTTCCGAGGGATCTTCGGCCGAACGGAACGCCGCCAGCCAATAGAGCGGTGCTTCGACAGGACAAATCGCTGCTTTTTTGAAAGACTGCGGCCAATTGATTCGCAGTTTGACGGAGCGCGCGCATGGAACGGCTTTCGGGCAAGGTTATCCTCGTCTGGGGTTTTAAGCGTGTGCTGCTTGCTATTCTCGCCGGGGCGATCGGTGTCCTGGCGCTGCCGCCCTTCGGCTTCTTCGCGGCGATGTTCGTGTCCTTCACATTGCTCGTCTGGCTGTTGGATGGTTCTGCGGCCGGCCCTGACAGCGGTTTTCTTGGCCGTCTTTGGCCGGCTTTTACCACCGGCTGGCTGTTCGGCTTCGGCTACTTTGTCGCCGGTCTCTGGTGGCTCGGCCATGCGCTTCTGATCGATGCCGATCAATTCGCCTGGGCATTGCCGCTGGCGATCCTCGGCCTGCCTGCCTTCCTCGCGATCTTTTACGGTGTGGCGGCAGCGCTTTCCCGCCTGCTTTGGTCCGACGGCATGGGGCGTATTGCCGCACTCGCCTTCGGTTTCGGCTTGCTGGAATGGCTGCGCAGTTTCCTTTTCACCGGCTTTCCCTGGAATGCCATCGGTTATGGCGCCATGCCCATACCGATGATGATGCAATCTGCGCATGTGATCGGCGTGCTTGGCGTCACCGTGCTTGCCGTTTTCGTTTTTGCCGCGCCGGCCTTGCTGGGAACGCGCCAGGGCCGAGTGCCGGGGATCGGCTTGGCGGTGCTGATCGCGGCGGCGCATTTCGGCTACGGCTATTATGCCCTCAATTTGCCGCCGCCGCCGGCATCCGGTAAAGCCGCTCCGGTGGTGCGTATCGTGCAGCCGGCGATCGATCAAGAAGCCAAGATAGATACGGCCGCCGACCGCAACGCCATCTTCGACAAGCATCTTTCGCTTTCGGTCCAGCCGCCGGCGAATGGCGGCAAGCGGCCCGACATCATCGTCTGGCCGGAAACCGCCATACCCTTCATTCTGACCGACAATCAGGATGCGCTCGCCCGCATCGCCGACCAACTCGACGACGATCAGATCCTGATCACCGGCGCGGTTCGGGTCGAGGACATGGGGCCTGGCGTCGAGCCGCGCTATTACAATTCCGTCTATGTCATCGACGGGCGCGGCCAGATCATCGGTGCCTCCGACAAGACCCATCTCGTTCCCTTCGGCGAGTATGTGCCCTTTGAGAACATTCTCGGCTATCTTGGCATCGAGAATGTCGTCGAGCTTCCCGGCGGCTTTTCGGCCGCTGCCAGCCGGCAGTTGCTGACGCTGCCTGACGGTATCAAACTCTACCCGCTGATCTGCTACGAGATCATCTTTCCGAATGAGATGACGCCGGAAATCCGCCAGGCGGATGCCATTCTGAACGTGACGAACGATGCCTGGTTCGGGGATACGCCCGGTCCGTACCAGCACTTCCTGCAGGCACGGGTGAGGGCGGTCGAGCAGGGGCTGCCGCTGATTCGGAGCGCGAACACCGGTGTTTCAGCCTATGTGGACGCTCATGGACGCTTGATTTCTGGAATCGACTTTAATGAGCAGGGGTTCGTCGATGCTGCTTTGAGTGGTGCAACCGTATCGCGAATCGACGATAGCGTACGAAAAGCCTATTTCTGGTTGATCATCGGTATAGTCGGTATGATCGCTGTGATTTCACGCATGGGTTTTATTTCAAGGGCGAATTGACCGAAAAACCCTAAAATTGCATAGTACTTGTCGAACGCTGTTTTGCACGTAGATTAGAAGCCGGGTGGGCGTCGGCTGCAACGTGGCGTTAATAGGGGCGGTTAAGGGCACCGGGTAGCAGGACCTGTATTCAACCTATGTTAGGGTAATGAGATGATTGAGAATAAAAAGAAGCCTAACCCGATCGACATTCATGTCGGTAGCCGCATTCGCCTCCGCCGCACCATGCTGGGCATGAGCCAGGAAAAGCTCGGCGAGAGCCTCGGAATTACATTCCAGCAGATCCAGAAGTACGAGAAGGGCACCAACCGCGTTGGCGCCAGCCGCCTTCAGAATATTTCCAGCATTCTTAACGTCCCCGTTTCCTTCTTCTTCGAGGATGCTCCGGGCGATCATACGACGACCGCCGGCGGTTTGGCCGAGGCCTCCAGCTCCAACTATGTGGTTGATTTCCTGTCGTCCTCCGAAGGCCTGCAGCTCAACCGCGCCTTCGTGAAGATTTCCGACGGCAAGGTCCGCCGCAAGGTGGTCGAACTCGTCAAAGCTCTCGCGGCCGAGGCCGACGCGGAGTAGTCGTTTCGACGCAGCGCCATGGTAGCAATGTCGAAAGGCGGCCATTTTGGCCGCCTTTTGCGTGTTTGGCGGAAAAATTTATCACGTTCACTGGGATATAAAGATATATTTATGTCCTTCTGTGGCTTGTTTTTCGGGCTCGACACGAATATCAAAAGAGGAGATTTGTTCTTTGAGGGGAATCCCGCATGCGCGCGAATTATCTGTTTACCAGCGAGTCTGTTGCCGAAGGTCACCCGGATAAAGTTTGTGACCGTATCTCCGATGAAATCGTCGATCTGGTCTACCGCGAAGCTGCAAAGACCGGCATCAACCCCTGGGGCGTACGCATTGCCTGCGAGACGCTTGCCACCACCAATCGTGTCGTCATCGCCGGCGAAGTTCGTCTGCCGCCGAGCCTGATGAAGAAGGACAAGGACGGCAACGACGTCATCAATCCTTCGAAGTTCAAGGCCGCCGCTCGCCGCGCCATCAAGGACATCGGCTACGAGCAGGACGGTTTCCACTGGAAGAAGGCACGCATCGACGTGCTCCTGCACTCGCAGTCCGCCGATATCGCCCAGGGCGTAGACAGCGCCGCCGACCAACAGGGTGACGAGGGTGCCGGCGACCAGGGCATCATGTTCGGTTACGCATGCCGCGAAACCCCGGATCTCATGCCAGCGCCGATCTATTATTCGCACAAGATTCTGCAACTGCTCGCGACCGCCCGTAAGAAGGGCGACGGCGATGTTGCCAAGCTTGGCCCGGATGCCAAGAGCCAGGTGACGGTCCGCTACGTCGACGGCAAGCCATTCGAGGCAACCTCGATCGTGCTATCCACCCAGCATCTCGACGACAGCTGGGATTCGAAGAAGGTTCGCGCCGTCGTCGAACCCTATATCCGCGAAGCGCTCGGCGAGCTGAAGATCGCACATGATTGCAAGTGGTACATCAACCCGACCGGCAAGTTCGTCATCGGCGGCCCGGACGGTGACGCCGGCCTGACCGGCCGCAAGATCATCGTCGACACCTACGGCGGCGCAGCTCCGCACGGCGGCGGCGCCTTCTCCGGCAAGGACACGACCAAGGTCGACCGTTCCGCCGCCTATGCCGCGCGCTATCTGGCAAAGAACGTCGTTGCCGCCAGCCTTGCCGATCGTTGCACGATCCAGCTTTCCTACGCCATCGGTGTTGCCCAGCCGCTGTCGATCTATGTCGACCTGCATGGCACCGGCAACGGCGTGACCGAGGATCAGGTCGAAGAAGCGATCCGCAAGAACATGGATCTTTCGCCGACCGGTATTCGTCGGCACCTCGATCTCAACAAGCCGATCTACGCCAAGACCTCGGCTTACGGCCATTTCGGCCGGAAGGCGGGTCGTGACGGCTCGTTCTCCTGGGAGCGCACGGACCTCGTCAAGGCGCTGAAGGAATCCGTGAAGATCCGGGAAGCTGCATGATCGATACGGAGCGCCGGTCGCGGGCGACGGAAGCATTCTTTGGCCGGCGCAAGGGTAAAGCCTTGCGCGGCCAGCAGGCCGAAAAGCTTGAAACGCTGCTGCCGCGGTATATCGTCGACCTTTCCACACCGGCGCCTCTGCCGCTGAATGCCCTGTTTCCGGTGCCGACCGAGCGTCTGCGCCTGGAAATCGGTTTCGGCGGCGGCGAGCACCTGATCCACAGGGCGCTCGAACAACCGACGACCGGCTTCATCGGCGTCGAGCCTTTCGTCAATTCCATGCAGAAGCTGCTTGCCAGCGTCGATGAGACCGGCGCGCGCAATATCCGCGTCTATAACGACGACGCGACGCAGCTGCTGGACTGGCTGCCGGACACCTGTCTCGACCAGATCGACCTGCTCTATCCCGATCCCTGGCCGAAGAAGAAACACTGGAAGCGCCGCTTCGTCTCGCAGGTGAACCTCGAACGCTTCCATCGCGTTCTGAAGCCCGGTGCGCGCTTCTGCTTCGCGTCCGACATCGACACCTATGTCAACTGGACGCTGCAGCATTGCCAGGCCCATGGCGGCTTCGAATGGACGGCGCAGAACGCTGCCGACTGGCTGACGCCCTATGAGGGCTGGCCGAGCACGCGCTATGAGGCCAAGGCCCGGCGCGAAGGGCGGTCTTCCGCCTATCTGACATTCAAGAGGGTTTGAGCGGCCGTTTCGGGGCCGCCGGAGATTGATCTCTAGACTTCAGGCCCCAGGCACCCAGACTAAGGCTCCCGTGCCGCATCGGGCCTGACGCAGCCTTGCCGGCCTGCGCGCATCGACGTTGCGAAAGTCGCGGCGATTTGCGTTCCGCCGCGTCGTCTTGCCGGCGCTTAATGCAGGCTGACTGTCTTCAACTCGTCCTCGGCTGCCTTGTAAAAGGTGCTGGACCGGTTGTCGGTCAGAAGGATCGGGGTTCCGTCGGCGCCGAAGAGCGCCCAGAGGTCGACATCGGGATCGATATCGGAAGGTGCTTCCGGGAAGCAGCGGGATACTTCTTCGGAGCGAATTTTCCGGATATAGGCAACCTCACCGCTGCCCAGATGGGCAAGCTCGGATTGGGTCAGGCGGGCAGTGGCTTCTCTCATAAGCATGTTCGTACCTCCAGTATGAGGGACCAACGGCAATCAGCCGTTGTCCTACTGTGAGACCGAAATGTTAATTTTCTTTACCATACGCGCCGGCTCCGGCCGAATGAGGTCGACGGAGAGCAGTCCGTTCTTCAAAACGGCGCCAAGCACCTGCATGCCATCGGCCAGAACGAAGACACGCTGGAATTGGCGGGCCGCAATGCCGCGATAGAGATAATCGCGTTCTTCCTGCTCCACCTGCCGGCCGCGGATGAGAAGCTGGTTTTCTTCCGTGGTGATGTCGAGCTCGTCTTCGGAGAAGCCGGCCACCGCAAGCGTGATGCGCAGGCGTTCGGGTTCGCCCGAAATACGATCGGGGCGCATGCGTTCTATATTGTAGGGGGGATAACCATCGCTGGCCTTGGAAATCCGCTCCAGCGTCTTTTCCATGGTATCAAAGCCCAGAAGAAGAGGGCTGGCAAAAGGCGTCGTCCGGCTCATCGTCAAGTCCTTGGGTAGCAAGCGACCTTTCCGGGCCTGATCGTCAGCACCCGGCTGTCGTTAATATGGGGGCATGGGGAGGGGAGTGCAAGACGGCCCGGCTTCGCAGCTGCGAAATCAGTTTCGCTACAGCGTCGCGCGTCACATTTGACGCGCAAAGGTCGCTGTAGCACTTTAAATCCGCTGCATAATTCCTCAAATCGATGCCGATTTGAGGAATTATGCAGTAGGGAAATGTTCGTCGTCATCCCGCCCTTATGGCTGCTTGACAAAGCTCCGGCGGCCTCGCATCAAGTCATGCCGATCTGCACCGGAGGGAAGCCACAGATATGACCGAGCCCAGAAAAATCATCATCGATACCGATCCCGGCCAGGACGACGCCGCGGCGATCTTGCTTGCCTTCGGAAGCCGCCAGGAGCTCGACGTGCTCGGCATCACGACGGTTGCCGGCAACGTGCCGCTGGCGCTGACGAGCCGCAATGCCCGCATCGTCTGCGAGCTCTGCAATCGCCGAGACGTCAAGGTCTTTGCCGGTGCCGAGGCGCCGATCAAGCGCAAGCTGGTCACCGCCGAGCATGTGCATGGCAAGACCGGTCTCGACGGTCCCGAACTGCCCGAACCGACCATGGCGTTGCAGCCGGGTCATGCCGCCGACTTCATCATCGAGACGCTGCGTAGCGAGCCCGAAGGGGCGGTCACGCTCTGCACGCTCGGCCCGCTCACCAATATCGCGCTTGCCTTCCAGAAGGCCCCAGACATCGTTGGCCGCGTTCGCGAGCTGGTGATGATGGGCGGCGGTTTCTTCGAGGGTGGCAACATCACGCCGGCCGCTGAATTCAACATCTATGTCGACCCGGAAGCCGCCGATGTCGTCTTCCGCTCCGGCGTGCCCATCGTCATGATGCCGCTTGATGTCACTCATCAGCTCCTCACCCGCAAAGATCGCGTTGCGCGCATCGCCGCGATCGGCTCGGCCCCGGCCAAGGCCATGGTCGAGATGCTGGAATTCTTCGAGCGCTTCGACATCGAGAAATACGGCTCCGACGGCGGTCCGCTGCACGATCCGACCGTTGTCGCCTATCTGCTGAAGCCGGAACTCTTCGAGGGTCGCGACTGCAATGTCGAGATCGAAATCACCTCGGAACTGACGGTTGGTATGAGCGTCGTTGATTGGTGGCACGTCACCGACCGTAAGCACAACGCCAAGGTTATGCGCGGCGTCGATGCCGACGGCTTTTTTGCGCTGCTGACGGAGCGTTTCGCGCGCATCTGACAGCCGCTGGCCCGTATAAGTGAAAAGGCCGCCGGGATGAACCGGCGGCCTTTTGCATTTCTCTTTGGTCGACTCAGAATTCTTCCCAGTCGTCCCGCGCCAGCGCATTGGCGCCCTGCGTCTGGGGCTGGGGCTGGGTCTTGCGGGCAGGCGGAGCCGGGGGTGCGCGCCCGGCCGGTGCTGGTGCTGGTGCGCGCATCTGCTGGGCCGTGGCGCGCAGCGTTGCGGCATTGTCCTGCGTGCCGCGCGACGTGCGGAAGCGGGCGACAAGCGCCCTCAGCGTCTGCGCCTCGTCGTTCAGCGCTACGCTGGCGGCGGTGGTTTCCTCCACCATCGCCGCGTTCTGCTGCGTCACCTGGTCCATCTGGTTGACCGCCGAGTTGATTTCCTTCAGCCCGATTGCCTGTTCGCTCGCCGAAGCCGAGATCTGCCGGATTAGGCCGTTGATCCGCATGACCTGCTCGGCGATCTTGTGCAGCGCATTGCCGGTGTGGCCGACAAGATCGACACCTTCCTTTACCTGGCCGGCCGAGGTGTTGATCAGGATCTTGATTTCCTTGGCGGCATTGGCGGATCTCTGCGCCAGCTCACGCACCTCCTGCGCCACAACAGCAAAGCCCCTGCCGGCCTCGCCGGCGCGAGCGGCTTCGACGCCGGCATTGAGAGCCAGCAGATTGGTCTGGAAGGCGATCTCGTCGATGACGCTGATGATGCGCGAGACCTCTTGCGACGACTGCTCTATGCCTTGCATGGAGGCGATCGCCTTCTGCACGATCTCGCCGGAGCGTCCTGCATCCTCGGACGCCGCGCTGACGCTGCTTGCCGCCGTGCGGGCATTCTCGGCGCTGGAATTGACCTGAGCGGTCAGCTGGTTGAGCGCGGCCGCGGTCTGTTCGAGGCTGGCCGCCTGCTGCTCCGTGCGGAGGGCAAGATCCGAAGCACTGTTACTGATTTCGCCGGTGCCGTTACCAATATTGCCGACGCTGAGGTTCATCGTATGCACGGTCTCTTCGAGGCTTGCCAGGGCCTCGTTGAAATCCTGTTTCAGACTGGCATATTCGCCCGGAAACTCCTCGGCGATGCGATGGCCGAGATTACCTTTGGAAAGCTCCGCCAGGCTCTGACCGAGAATGGTGACGATACGCCGCTGCAGCGCGACCGTTTCGCCGCGCTCCGTCTCCGAGCGATAGCGCTCGCCTTCCGCGGCGCGGCGCTGGTCGTCGGCCTCTGTTTCCAATCGCTTCGCATCGGCAAGCCCAAAGCGGAAGCCTTCGAGCGCCTTGGCGACCGAGCCGATCTCGTCGGTGCCGGTCTGGCCCTTCACCGGATCGGCATAGTTGCCGGCGCTGAGGCTGTTGACGCTGGCAACCAGCCCGCTGAGCGGCTTCTGCACGAAACGGCGGACGGCGGCATAGAGGGCCAGCATGACAGCGGCGAGCACCAGAATGCCGCCGATGATCATCATGTGGGTCTGATCACGCACGGGTGCTTCGATCGCACTATGCGGCACATCGACGAGAACGACCCAGGTGGCGTTGAGGCCCGGCACCGTGAAGGGATAGACCACCCGGTCGAATGCCTCTCCGCTGCCATCGGCAAGGTTCTTCAGCAGGCCTGCCGTCGATGAAGTTAGCGCGGCCTTGATGGCCTCTGCACCATCGCCGTTATACTCCTTCATCAGCAGTTCCTTGCTCGGCGCCACCAGCCACTTGTTATCCTGTGAAACCAGCAGCACGCGGCCGGAGCCGAAGGGGTGCAGGTTCTGCAGCTTGGTGGACAGCGAGGCGAGCGAAATATCGACGCCGGAAACACCGATCATCTTGCCGCCGGACATGACCGGATAAGCGATCGAGCTCATGGTCGTCGGAACTTCTGTGCCCTCGGCCATGTAGGGCGGCGTGATCGCGCCCTTGCCGCTATCGGCGGCGAGCTTCCACCAGGCGGCGGTGTAGTCATTGTCGAAGGTGGAGTACTGAATGCCGCCATCCTTGGTCTTCGACCAATAGGGCGTAAACGCGCCTTTGTCGTTGACGCCTTGATCCTTGTTGCCGGCAAGCTCCGTCGTCTTGCCGTCGAACGTACCGAGCTGCTCGCAGAACCAGCTGCCGAAGGCGAAGGCGTTCTGCTCGACATTGGCCTTGAGAATGTTAATGACGCCCTTGCGGTCGAAGGTGTGGCCTTCGTGACCACGGCCGATCACGGCGGCCATTGAGCGGGCGGCGCTGGCGAGTTCGCCGACATTGGCGGCGATCTCGTTGGAGATGGATTTGGCTTCGCTATTGGCCTGGTCCATCGTCAGCGTCTGGACGCGATCGCGTGTCTGGGAAATCAGCAGGAAATTGGAGACGAACAGGACAAGCGCAATCGCCAGCCCGGTGACCAGGATAAGCTTGGCCGCAAGCGACTTCATACGAAAGATGGGCATCATTTCCTCGAAAGCGATGCGTCGGATGCACATTATCCGAATGCAAGGTCGGCACAGGATGGCCCTGTCATGGGGCCGCCGGGAGGGCGCCTGCCACCGCCAGACGGCGATACACGGCAGACGAGAGGAGGATGATGGCGAAGGGGAAAAATTTAATTAACTTGCTTTGCTGAAATATCCCGCTTTCAGGCGGAATCGCCTGCAAACGGGATACTCGTGCATGGTGAGTTTCAAAGACGGGCGGCGACGTCGCTTGCAACCGGAATGGCAGGCTGGGCGCCGGGCTGAAGGCAGGCAAGCGAGCCGGCGACGGCGGCGCGGCGCAGGCTTGCGTGGAAATCCAGACCCTGGTCGAGGCTGGCGGCGAAATAGCCGCAGAAGGTATCGCCGGCGCCGACGGTATCGACCGGCTCGATGACGAGGCCCTTGGCGCGCGAAAGCTCGCCGTCGCGGATGGCGATGACGCCGTCGCCGCCCAGCGTGACGATCAGCGTCTGTCCGGTTTCCGCATGCAGGCGGACAAGCGCCGCCTCACGATCGCTCGCCGACATATTGTCCTGGCCGGCGAGCAGCTCGAATTCGGTTTCGTTGGCTATGACGATGTCGGCGAGGCGTCCGAGGCGAGCTGCCTCGGGAATGAGCGGTGCGAGATTGAGAACCGTGCGAACGCCCTTGGCCTTGGCGGCAACAAGCGCCGTTTCGACGGCCGCAACCGGGATTTCGAATTGCAGCATCAGCGTATCGCTAGGGCTTAGCGCGTCGACGACAGCAGTTGCGTCTTCGGCCGTCTTTGTGCCGTTGGCGCCGGGAACGACGGCGATCATGTTCTCGCCGTCGCCGCCGACCAGGATCAGCGCCGTGCCGGTCGGCTCGGAAACATGGGCCACCGTGGAAAGATCGGTGCCGGCAGCGTCGAGCAGGGCAAGGGCAGGCTCGGCGAAACCATCATTGCCGACGGCACCGGTCAGGCGCACCGTCGAACCGGCGCGGCGCGCGGCCAGCGCCTGGTTGGCGCCCTTGCCGCCGGCAGCGGTGGAAAAGCCGTTGCCGGCTACCGTCTCGCCCGGCTTCGGCAGACGGTCGGTGGTGGCGATAAGGTCCATATTGATGGAGCCGAAAATGGTGATCATGGGATGTCCTGCCCTGCTTGCTAGCCGCGCTTGACCCTGTCACAAAAGCGATGCGTGCTTTTGCGGATCAGGCGCTGATTTGGCGCGACACTGCCCGAAGCGGTCAGTCCTCGTCAACCACCCTTAGCTTGAGTTGGCCGGTGCGATTGTCGATCGGCTTTGGCCGGTCCTCGGCGGCGGGCTTTGCTGGATCGGCGGCGGCCTCGAATTCCAGCGCTTCTATCCGCTCGCCACGCCGGGCCAGCTTGTCGGCTGAGGTAACGATCATGTCGACATCCTTCTGCGCCATGGCGAAATGCCCCTGCAGCTTGCGCACCCGCTCGTCAAGGCGCGAGAGATCGTCCATCAGATGCGCCACTTCACCCTGGATCACATGCGCCTGCTCGCGCATTCGTTGATCCTTCAGCACCGCCTGGATGACCTGGATCGACAGCATCAGCAGCGACGGCGAGACGATGACGATGCGCGAGCGCTGCGCCTTCTGCACGATCGCTTCGAAATTCTCGTGGATCTCGGCAAAGATCGATTCGGAGGGGACGAAGAGGAAGGCGGTATCCTGCGTCTCGCCCTGGATGAGGTATTTCTCGGCGATATCGCGGATATGTACCTCGAGATCACGGCGGAATTGCTGGGCCGCGATCTTGCCATGCTCCGGGCTTGTCGCGACGGAATTGCGGATGGCGTTCCAGGCTTCCAGCGGGAATTTGGCGTCGATGACCAGCGGCGGCGAGCCGTTCGGCATGCGGATGGTGCAGTCCGGCCGCGAGCCGGTCGACAGCGTCGGCTGGAAGGCATAGGCGCCCATCGGCAACCCGTCGGCGATGATCGTCTCCATGCGCGCCTGGCCGAAGGCGCCGCGCGTCTGCTTGTTGGAAAGAATTGCCTGAAGCCCGACGACATCCTTAGCGAGCGACTGGATATTGATCTGCGCCGCGTCGATGACGGCCAACCGCTCCTGCAGGCGGCGCAGGTTCTCGTGTGTCGAGCGCGTCTGCTCGCCGATCGTCGCCGTCACCCGCTGCGACATGCCATCCAAACGCTGACCAATGGCCTGATTGAGCTCCGCTTGCCGCGAGCCGAACACCTCGGTCATCGCGGCAAGCCGCCCCTGCATCTCCGCTTGAGCCCTGAGGATTGCCGCCATGTTATGTTCGGCATCCTCGGCCCGCAGCATATCCTCCTCCGACTGCCGCCTTCTGCCGTTGATGACAAGAACGATCACGACGATCAGAAGAAAGATAACAAGGCCGGTCAGAGCCGGGACAGCAGGAATCTCTTGGCCGAGCAGGGTAAAGGACATGATATCGTATATACTCGTGGAACTCTTGCCGGCACCATAACAAAACGGCGAAGAATATCCAGATCAAAACGTGAACAAAATTTCAAGCCGCTTGTGCCGACTTGAAGCTCGAATCGTTGAAAAAACACGCTTCGACTGCCAACTAGATAATTCCATCGCGCCAAAAGATGCGTTATGGGAAACGTCATGACGATCAAGCCACTCATCATTTTGCCCGATCCGCTGCTCCGCCAGGCCTCCAAGCCCATCGAGCGCGTCGATACCGAAATTCTGCGTCTTGCCGACGACATGCTGGAAACCATGTACGATGCGCCGGGCATCGGCCTTGCCGCCGTCCAGATCGGCGTGGCCCGCCGCATGCTGGTGATCGATGTGGCGCGCGAAGGCGAGGACAAGCAGCCGCTGGTCTTCATCAATCCCGAGGTCGTGGCTTCGTCTGACGAGCGTTCGGTGTATGAGGAAGGCTGTCTCTCCATTCCGGACTATTACGCCGAAGTCGAGCGTCCGGCCCGCGTCACGGTCAAGCATATCGACCGCGAAGGCAAGGAACAGGTCATTGAAGCCGACGGCCTGCTCGCCACCTGCCTGCAACACGAGATCGACCATCTGAACGGCGTGCTGTTCATCGACTATATCTCGCGCCTGAAGCGCGACATGGTGATCAAGAAGTTCACCAAGGCGGCCAAGTCGAAGGCGCTCTGAAGCGAACATTGAAAAATGGTCCCGGTGCGCTTATGATATCAGTGATATCATAATGGAGGTGCCGAATGAGCGACCTTTTGATTCGCGATATTTCCGATGCGATGAAGCAGGATATTGCCGAGCGGGCAAAGCAGACGGGTCGCAGCCTGTCGGAGGAAGCAAAGGTGTTGCTTCGTAAAGCTCTGTTGGCTGAAAATGATAACCACCGTGGTGGACTATCAGCTTGGGAGGCGCTGCGCCCGATCTTCTTTGACGAGAATGATCCTGAGGCGGGTGAGGAATTTGCGCGCATTATGGACGAGATCGAAGCGGAGCGAAAAAAGGATTTCGGCCGGCCGGTCGAAGAATTTGAATGATCGTTCTCGATACGAATGTCGTCTCGGAGCTGACTAAGCATGAGACAAACCAGCAAGTCAAAGCATGGATGTTGGCCCAACCTGAATGGGATGTTTATCTCTGCGACGTGGTCGTGATGGAGCTGTCGTACGGGGCGGAACGCTTCCGTCTTCGAACGAATTCCAGTCGCTATATCGAGATTTTCAACGCGCTTCTGGGTGCGTTCAGAGGCAAAATAGTGAGCTTCGATCATCATTGTGCGATCGAAACGGGCCGCATCCGTGCGCGCCGGGAACGCACTGGTCACCAGGTTTCCGTTCAGGACGCCATGATCGCCGCCATCTGCCTTGCGCATGGCGCAACATTGGCGACGCGGAACACAAAAGATTTCGAAGGGCTTGATCTCAAGCTCGTAAACCCGTTTGAAGGCGGCTCGGCATGATCCCAAAAAGTGTGAAGCGGTTTTTGGACAAGATCATGCCAAACTAGATACCTCTCAGCCGGACGGATCGCATGTCGCTCAGCATCATCTTTATGGGAACGCCCGAATTTTCCGTGCCGACGTTGCGGTCGCTGATCGATGCCGGCCACAGGATTCGGGCCGTCTACACGCAGCCGCCGCGTCCCGGCGGGCGGCGTGGGCTCGATCTGCAGAAGTCGCCGGTGCATCAGGCGGCGGAGTTGCTCGGCCTGCCGGTGTTCACGCCGGTCAACTTCAAGGATCCGGACGAGCGCCAGCGTTTTCGCGAGCTCGATGCCGATGTCGCCGTGGTTGTTGCCTACGGCCTGCTGCTGCCCGAGGCGATCCTCACCGGCACGCGGCTCGGCTGCTACAATGGTCATGCCTCGTTGCTGCCGCGCTGGCGCGGGGCCGCGCCCATCCAGCGGGCGATCATGGCCGGCGACAGGAAGACCGGCATGATGGTGATGAAGATGGACAAGGGCCTCGATACCGGCCCGGTCGCGCTGACGCGGGAAGTCGAGATCGGCGAGACCATCACCGCCGGCGAGCTGCACGACAAGCTCATGCTAACCGGCGCCAAGGCGATGGCCGAAGCGATGAGCAAGCTGGAATATGGCGAGCTGCCATTGACGGAGCAGCCCGCCGAGGGCGTCCTCTATGCCGCCAAGATCGACAAGGG
>DASVPC010000119.1:0-29473 GCA_036383055.1 Rhizobium sp.
TGCGGGCTCTGACGATGCGCGACACCAGCGCCTTCGGCACCTGTGTCGGCTGGTCGCGTTCATCCTCGCCGATCGGCGGGATGGAAATCAGTTCGCGCTCTTCCGAGGAATTGGCGAGCGCCGAGGCATGCACCACCTTCAGCCGCTCGGCATCCTCGATGCGGGTCGAAAGGCCGCGCGCAAGGTCGGTGGTGACGTGATGGCCGCCAAGGCTCACGGCATCGGTATGCACCAGCTTGCCTTCGGCAAAGACCGAGATCGTCGTCGTGCCGCCGCCCATGTCGATGGCGGCGCAACCGAGTTCGACTTCATCGTCGACGAGAGCGGCAAGACCGCTGGCATAAGGCGTTGCGACCATGCCTTCGACCGACAGATGTGCCCGGTTGATGCAGAGCTCGAGATTGCGAAGCGCTGCCCGCTCGGCGGTCACGACATGCATGTCGACGCCCAGCTCATCGCCAAACATCGCCAGCGGATCGCGAATGCCGCGTTCGCCGTCGAGCGAATAACCGGTTGCCAGCGAATGCAGAATGGCGCGTTCCTGGCGGAGCGACTGCTGGCAAGCGGCGGCAAGCACCTTCTTCAGATCGTTGGCTTCGACTTCCTGGCCGCCGAGATCGATGGTGGCCGTATAGATATCGCTGCCGAGACGACCGGCGGAAACATTGACGATCAGGCTGTCGACGGTGAGGCCGGCCATGCGCTCGGCCGCATCGACCGACAGGCGGACAACGTTTTCCAGCGCATCGAGATCGGCGATCACACCGGTCTTGATGCCGCGTGAGCGCTGATGGCCGATGCCGATGATCTCGATATTATGTGTGCGGTTCGGAAGAACCTGACTTTCTTCGCGTGGCGTAAGCCGACCGATCATGCAGACGACCTTGGTCGAGCCGATGTCGAGGACCGATACGATATGCGACCGCTTGGAGGACAGCGGCTTCAGACGCGGCAGACCGAAATGGGACGAACTGAACAAGCTCATGTATCCTGCCCTGCTTTCTTCAAAGCCTTGGTTCTTGCATCCACCGCCGCCTGGCGACGAACCACTGCATCCGGGGTCAATTCAATGGCCATGCGATCGTCGAGACGAAGATCCACGGCTGCGATATCGCGCTGCAACAGGCTCTGGTCCTTGTCGATCTTGGTCAGCCGGGCCAGCGCACTATCGATATTGTCTTCCGGCAACTTGATGATCACACCGTTGTCGAGATAGAGATCCCAACGACGGCCGGCGACACGCACGAATGCCTTCACATGGTTGCGAACATCCGGCCACTTGGCGAAGGCTTCATCGATCGATGCCGCAGCCGTCTCCGCGTCGCGACCGACGAAAAGCGGCAGCTTGGCAAACTTGTTGTCGCGCAGCGGCGCGATCACGCTACCGTCCTTCTGGATCAGCGACAGTTCGGAGCCGTGCTGCCAGATCGCATAAGCCTTGCGCTCCGTGAGCTTCACCTCGATAGCCTTCGGATAGACCTTGCGGACTTCGACGTTCTCGACCCACGGCAAATTGGCAATCTTCTGGCGTGCGGCATCAGCATCGAGCGCCACCAGCGACGTGGTGCCGTCAAGACCGAGAAGCTGCAGGATTTCGATTTCCGATGTCTGGTCGTTGCCGGAAACCTTCACGTCTTCGATGGCAAAGCCAGCAGCCGAAGTCGTTGCCTGCGCGACATCCTGCGCGTGACCACCGATCGACATGCCATAGAGACCGGTCGCAGCGAACAGGGCGAGAGCGGAAAGCGTGCCGGTATGCGCCGGAATATTGACGCGACCTGAACCGAGGCTCACGAGGAAACGCACGACACGACGCATCGGCCGCGGCAATACGAACGCGTCCTCGACATCATCGATCTCGAGCTGGACACGGTGGCGGGACCGCCTCATATTTTTGACCGTCAGCGCGAACAAGACGCGTCCTCCACCATCCACCGGAGAAATTCACCAAAAGAATAGCCGGCGTGAGCCGCCATTTCGGGCAACAACGAGGTAGGCGTCATGCCTGGCTGGGTGTTGATCTCCAACCAGATAAGCTCACCCTCCTCGGAGAAGCGATCGTCAAAACGGAAGTCAGACCGGCTGACGCCACGGCAGCCGATAGCTTGATGCGCCCTTAACGCCAATAATTGAATCTTTTGGTAAAGATTCGGTGAAATTTCCGCGGGGATGACGTGTTTCGAGCCACCCGCAACATATTTGGAGTCGTAATCGTAAAAGCTATGCCCCAGCGGCACGATCTCGGTGACACCAAGCGCCGCATCACCCATGACACCACAGGTCAGTTCGCGGCCATGGATGTAGCGCTCGACCAGAACCTCATCACCATATCGCCATTCCGACGAGGTGACGATCTGCGGCGGATGCGCCTGATCCTCCTTGACGATCACAACACCGAAGCTGGACCCTTCCCGCACCGGCTTGACGACATAGGGCGGCTCCATCGGATGCTCGCCGCCAATGGCGAAGCGATCCAGAACAAGCGAAGCAGCAACAGGAATGCCGGCCGCAGCCGCAACCGTCTTGGCGCGCGCCTTATCCATCGCCAGTGCCGAGGCCATCACGCCAGAATGCGTATAGGGAATTTGCAGATATTCGAGGACACCCTGGATCGTGCCGTCCTCACCAAAGGGGCCATGCAGGGCATTGAAAACGACATCGGGCTTCAGCTCGGCAAGACGTGCGGACACGTCGCGCTCGACGTCGACGCGCGTAACGCGATAGCCTTCGGCTTCCAGGGCATCAGCGCATGCCTTTCCCGAGGACAGGCTGACAGGCCTCTCCGAGGAAAATCCGCCCAAAAGGACAGCCACATGCTTGCCACCCATCAATACCCCCAGTTCACCATCTTCAACTGACGTCCACTCGGTCCGTCCGGCAGCGATTCTCGCCACCTCTTCTCTGACCCGATTAGAACGACATTAAGGTTAATGAAGCGTTTACTTTCGTTAACTTCTGACCACTCTCGCCGAAATCGATTTTCTCGAATCAAATCGACCTAAAGAATTCTGCCATTAGAATCAGAGAGTTGCTACGTTGGAAAGATCCACCTTTAGATTTTTTTAAACAAATAGGCCCGCGACGGGGTATCCGGCGCGGGCCATGGCAAGGGTTACGACACCTTACTCTCAGTCCTTATCGTCGACCAATTTCCAGACGAGACCGCCGATCGCCCCGCCGACAATCGGAGCTAGCCAGAACAACCAGAGCTGCTGCAACGCCCAGCCACCGACGAACAATGCCTGCCCCGTCGAACGGGCCGGATTGACCGATGTATTGGTGATCGGGATCGAGATCAGATGGATCAGCGTCAGCGCGAGGCCGATGGCGATCGGCGCAAATCCCGCGGGCACCTTGCTGCTGGTCGAACCGAGAATCACGACCAGGAAGAACAGCGCCAGGACGATTTCGGCAACCAGCGCCGAAACCAGCGAATAGCCGCCCGGCGAATGCTCACCATAGCCGTTGGCCGCAAAGCCGCCGAGCTGGAAATCCGCCTTGCCGCTGGCGATCAGATAAAGCAAGGCCGCCGCCGCGATCGCGCCGATCACCTGCGCGACGATATAGGGAATGAGCTGCGAACCTGGGAAACGACCCGCAACCGTAAGCCCGACGGAAACCGCCGGATTGAAATGGCCGCCCGACACACCGCCGACCGCATAGGCCATGGTGAGTACGGTCAGGCCGAACGCCAGTGCAACGCCGAGAAAACCGATGCCAAGGCCTGGAAACGCCGCTGCGAAGATTGCACTTCCGCAGCCACCGAATACGAGCCAGAACGTCCCAAGAAACTCCGCGATAAGCTTTTTCTGCATGAACCCCTTCTCCTTTGCCCTAGACCAAAGCGAAAGTTTGCCATCTGCGAAAAAATAGAGTCTTCCCAACCCGCCGATTGGATGCCTACAAAAACGGCAAACGCCCGCCTAACTGCTTGCGACTCAACGAATACGGCTAAATACTAGCACGCATTTGTTGATTTCTTGCTTTTTAAACATTTGCGCTGAACAAAAATTACGCTAAGGACACCCGTTGCCTGCTGAGGCAGCATTTTAGCATCACAAAAATTGGTGAAACCATGACTGACGCGATATCCCCCTTATCGCCGAGCCCCTCGTCATCGAACAGCGTTGTTGCGAACTCCCCGGCGCGCGTTCTGATCGCGAGCCTTATCGGTACGACAATCGAATTCTTCGACTTCTACGTTTATGCGACGGCGGCGGTTATCGTCTTCCCCAAGCTGTTTTTCCCGGCCAGCGACCCGACCTCGGCGACGCTGCAATCCTTCGCCACCTTCTCGATCGCCTTCTTCGCCCGCCCCATCGGCGCGATGATCTTTGGCCATTTCGGCGACAGGGTCGGTCGCAAGGCAACGCTGGTAGCGGCATTGATGACCATGGGTCTTTCGACCGTGGTGATCGGCCTCCTGCCCGGCTATGAATCGATCGGCATTCTCGCGCCGATCCTGTTGGCCGTTTGCCGTCTCGGCCAGGGTCTCGGCCTCGGTGGCGAATGGGGTGGCGCAGTGCTGCTGGCCACGGAAAACGCGCCGGAGGGCAAGCGCAGCTGGTACGCCATGTTCCCGCAACTCGGCGCGCCCATCGGCTTCATCCTCTCTGCCGGTCTTTTCCTCATCCTGCGCGAAAGCATGTCGGATGCAGCCTTCCTCGATTATGGCTGGCGCGTTCCCTTCCTGCTCAGCCTGTTACTGGTCGGCGTTGGCCTCTATGTCCGCCTGAAGATCACCGAAACGCCGGAATTCCGCCGTGCCATCGAAAAGGAAGAGCGTGTCTCCGTTCCGATCGTGGTGATCTTCCGCTCGCATTTCCGCAGCTTGATTCTCGGCACCATCATTGCAGTGGCGACCTTCGTGCTCTTCTACCTGATGACGGCGTTTACGCTGAGCTGGGGCACCAGAGCACCCGGCAATGGGCCGCTACCTTTGGGCCTCGGCTATTCGCAGGGTCAGTTCCTGGTCGTCCAGCTCGTCGGCGTAGTCTTCTTCGGCCTGACGATCCCGATCTCGGGCCTGCTGTCGGACCGCTATTCGCGCCGGCTGATCCTCGGCCTGACGACGGTCGGCATTCTGATCTTCGGCCTGTTCTATTCGTCGCTGCTGACTGCCGGCCTCGCCGGTGCCTTCGCCTGCTCGATTATCGGCCTGGCATTGATGGGCTTCACCTACGGCCCGATCGGCGCGGCGCTTGCCGCCCCCTTCCCGACGGCGGTGCGCTATACCGGCGCCTCGATGACCTTCAACCTCGGCGGCATCGTCGGCGCCTCGCTGGCACCCTATATCGCCACCTGGCTGGCGACGAATTACGGCCTTGGCTATGTCGGCTACTATCTTGCTGGCGCAGCCGCCCTGTCGCTCATCGGCATCCTGCTGTCGAGCAACAAGGAAATCTGAGAATCTCGGCATAACCAATTGAAAAGGCCGGGTGAAAACCCGGCCTTTTTGTTGAATCGATACATGAGGTCAAAGCGGACGGAACAGTGTTACTCCGTCGTGACGCCCTGGAAAGGCCGCACCTCGCGACCGGGCATGAAGTTGCCGAGGCGCTTGATTTCCCATTCCAGCTTGACGCCTGACTTTTCGAAGACTTCGCGGCGAACCTGCTCGCCGAGATATTCGAGATCGTAGCCGGTCGCCTGCTCCATGTTGATCATGAAATTGCAGTGCAGCGACGACATCTGCGCACCACCGATGACCAGACCGCGGCAACCCGCTTCGTCGATCAGCTTCCAGGCGGAAAGGCCGTCGGGATTCTTGAAGGTCGAGCCGCCAGTCTTTTCGCGAATGGGCTGCACAGTCTCGCGATGCGCGCGCACGGCATCCATCTCTGCCCGTATCTTGGTGCGATCCTCGGGATAGCCCTCGAAAAGAACATGCGTGAAGATCAGGTCGTCCGCCGCCGCCGAATGACGATAGGTATAGCCCATCTCCTCATTGGTCAGCACATGCTTCGCGCCCTTGCGGTCGACCGCATGCACCTCGATGACCCGCTCGCACGTCTCGGCACCATTGGCGCCGGCATTCATGCGCGCAGCACCACCGATGCCGCCCGGAATGCCGTAGTAGAAGTGGAAACCGCCAATTCCGTTATCCATGGCCATGGCGGCCACATGCTTGTCCGGGCAGATGGCGCCGGCCAGAATGCGGTTCTCGCCGGCAAGCTCCACCGAACCGAAGCCCTTGGCCGAAAGCCGCAGAACGACGCCGGGAATGCCGCCATCGCGCACCAGGATGTTCGACCCCACGCCAACCACCGTCAGCGGCACCTCATCCGGCAGCATCTTTAGGAAATCGATCAGATCATCCGTATCATGCGGCTGGAACATCAGCTCCGCCAACCCGCCGGCGCGAAACCATGTGACGCGATCCATCGGCGCATCCGGCGTCAGCCGACCCCTGATATTCTTTACACTGTCGCCAAGCGACGCCAGAAGCTTTTCCCCATTTACCTGTTTCATGCGGACTTACCCGAGAGGCCTTCCAAGTCCTTTGGCAATGATGCTGCCCAATATGTGATGCTACCAGCCCCCAAGAGAACCACAAAATCACCCGGTTGCGCAATCTCTGCAATCAGAGGGGCTAGATCCTCCTGAGACGGTAGATAGCGCGCATCGCGATGACCGCCAGCCTTGATGCGTGACACCAAGTCCTGCGAATCCACGCCCTCGATCGGATCTTCTCCGGCGGCGTAGACCGGTGCGAGGAAAATGCTGTCTGCATCGTTGAAGCAGGCGGCGAATTCTTCGAACAGGCTCGACAGGCGCGTATAGCGATGCGGCTGATGAACGGCGATGACACGGCCCTTGCACGCCTCGCGCGCCGCCTTCAGCACCGCCTTGATCTCGACCGGATGATGGCCGTAATCGTCGAAGACCTTGACCCCGTTCCATTCGCCGGTCAGCGTGAAACGGCGCTTGACGCCGCCGAAGGAGGCAAGCCCCTTGGCGATGGCCTCGTCGGAGATGCCAAGCCGATTGGCAACGGCGACCGCCGCCGTGGCGTTGGAAATATTGTGGCGACCGGGCATCGGCATGACGAGATCCTTGATGTGGATCACCTTGCCGGTACGGCGCCTGCGGATTTCGATATCGAACAGCGAGCGCGTGCCGTCGATGCGGACATTCGAGAAGCGCACATCGGCCTGCGGGTTCTCGCCATAGGTAACGATCTTGCGATCCTCGATGCGGCCGACCAGGGACTGTACTTCCGGATGGTCGATGCACATGACGCCGAAGCCATAGAACGGCACATTCTCGACGAACTGCCGGAAGGCGGCGCGCACGGCATCGAAATTGCCGTAGTGGTCGAGATGCTCCGGGTCGATATTGGTGACGACTGCGACGTCAGCGGGCAGCTTCAGGAAGGTGCCGTCCGACTCGTCGGCTTCAACCACCATCCACTCGCCCTCGCCCATACGGGCATTGGTGCCATAGGCGTTGATAATGCCGCCATTGATGACGGTCGGGTCGAGCCCGCCGGCTTCGAGCAGCGTCGCCACCAGCGACGTGGTCGTCGTCTTGCCATGCGTGCCACCGATGGCGATGGCATTGCGGAAGCGCATCAGCTCGGCCAGCATCTCGGCGCGGCGCACCACCGGCAGCAGCTTTTCACGCGCGGCGGCGAGTTCCGGATTGCTCTTCTTGATGGCGGTGGAAACGACCACGACCTCGGCGTCACCAAGGTTTTCGGCCCTGTGACCGATATGGACCGGAATCCCCTTGTCGCGCAGCCGCTGGACGTTGGCGCTCTCCGACTGGTCCGACCCCTGGACGCGATGACCGAGATTGTGGAGCACCTCGGCGATGCCGCTCATCCCGATCCCGCCGATACCGATAAAATGCACAAGGCCGATGGCCTTCGGCAGCTTCATACGCCTGCCCCCTTGAAGTCTTGAATTGAACGTTTTGCGGCAATAGCCTCAACCATATCGGCAAGCAAGCTTGCCGCATCGGGCTTGCCCGCTCGCTTGGCCGCGGCCGCCATCTTTGCAAGCTTTTCAGGCATCGTCATCGCACCGCGAAGGATGGTCGAAAGCTTCTCCGGCGTAAGCTCGGATTGCGGAATGACCTTGACGCCGCCGGTCGCAGCGAGGGCTGCCGCATTGGCCGCCTGGTCGTGATCCAGAGCATAGGGATAGGGCACGAGGATCGCCGGACGTCCGATGACAGCCAGTTCCGACACCGTCGAAGCGCCGGAACGGCAGAGAACAAGGTGCGCCGCGCCGATGCGCTCGGCCATGTCGCTGAAGAACGGCGCGATATCGGCGCCCATGTCCAGTTTCCGGGTGCAGCTATTGACCGTTTCCATATCCTCTGGACGGACCTGCTGCGTGATGCGCAGGCGCTTGCGCAGCGGCTCCTCGAGCAAGCTGATCGCCGTCGGCACCGCCTTGGAAAAATACTGCGCTCCCTGGCTGCCGCCGAAAACGACCAGATTGAAGGGATCATCCGGGACAGACGGCACATAGGGCTGCCTGGCGGCTTCGATGACAGCCGGACGCACTGGATTGCCCGTCGTCACCGTCTTCTCGGGAAACGTTCCGCCGTTTTCCGGCAGAAAACCACCAGCGATGGCCTGCACGCGTGCGGCAAGCGCCTTGTTGGCGCGACCCATCACGGCATTCTGTTCGTGGATCATTGCCGGCACGCCCATGCGGGTAGCGGCCAGCAGCGGCGGTACGGTCGGATAACCGCCGAAGCCGACGACGCACAGCGGCTTGATGGTGCGGATCAACTTGCGCGCCGCACGCATGCCGGTCCACAGCGTCCAAAGCGACCTTGCAACCTTTACAGGGTTCTTCGAGCCGATCGTCGCCGATGGCACGACATGAATCTCGTCGGCCGGAAACTTGCCGGCATAACGCTCGGCGCGGCTATCGGTGACGAGGTGCACGGAATAGCCGCGCTCCTTCAGCTTGTAGGCCAGCGCTTCGGCCGGAAATACATGGCCGCCGGTTCCGCCGGCGGCAAGCAGGATAATGCCTTTACTCATAATCTTCGCTCCCGCGAATACCCCTCTACGCGGGGCATCTCCCTAATATAGGAAGCCGCCGCGGCCGCGTCATCGAAGCGCGTCATGCTACCTTCATAGACCGCCATCTGCGCGAAAGCGAACAGAGAATGGCCGAAAACCAGAGGATGGGAGCGAGGAATAAACAGGTCCAACACGATCACTCCGCCGGCAATCCATGCGTCACCCGGAACTGGCTGCGGTCCTGAGCCCGCTTTTCCGGCCGGTGGCGTGTCAGGGCCAGAATAAAGCCCGCCGTCACGCAGATGGCCGTCATCGACGAACCACCATAGGAGATGAGCGGCAGGGTCATGCCCTTGGCCGGAAGCAGCTGCAGGTTCACACCGACATTGATGATCGATTGAATACCGATCTGCAGCACCAGGCCGGCGACGGCAAAGCGGTTGAAGTCGTTCTTTTCCTTGTAGGCATGCGACAGGCCGCGCAGCACCAGAAAGGCGAAGATGCAGACCAGAACCATGCAGAAGACAGCGCCGAACTCTTCGGCCGCCACGGAGAAGATGAAGTCGGTATGCGCGTCCGGAATGATGCGCTTGACGATACCTTCACCCGGACCGACCCCGAACCAATTGCCGTGGATGATAGCTTCCTTGGCGGTATCGACCTGGAATGTATCGCCCTCGCCCGTCAGGAACTTGTCGACGCGAAGCGCCACATGCGGAAAGACATAGTAAGCCGTCACGAAACCGCCGGCACCCAGGCCACCCAGCACCGTGATCCACAGCCAGGGCATGCCGGCCATGAAAAACATGCCGCCCCAAACGGCTGAGGTGAGGATCGTCTGACCAAGATCCGGCTGGGCGACGAGAAGAGCTGCAACGATACCGAAGAGGATGATGGCGAAGAGGTTGCCCGGAATCTCCGGCTGGCGTGCATGCTCGGCAAACAGCCAGGCGCAGACGACGACAAAGGCCGGCTTCATGAATTCTGACGGCTGGACGGAGAGCGAGGCAATATTGACCCAGCGCCGCGATCCCTTGACCTCGATGCCGAAAAACAGGGCGAACAGCATCATCGCCAGCGAGACGATCAGCAGAATGACCGCCGTTCGCCGCACCTGCCGCGGCGTCATGAAGGAGATGCCGATCATCGCCGCGATCGCCGGAACCAGGAACAGGGCGTGACGCTTGACGAAATGGAAAGGTTCAAGCCCGATGCGCTCGGCAACCGCCGGCGACGCCGCGAAGGACAGCATGAAGCCGATACCGATCAGCAGGACGAATAATGCCAGGAACACACGGTCGATGGTCCAGAACCATTCGGCCAAGGCCCCACGCTCAACGCGGCTTACCATATCATTTGCCTCCTGTTGCTGAACCAACCAGCATGGTGACACCCTCAATCGCGGCCACATGGCTGACGAAGGCGTCACCCCTGACTTCGAAATTCTTGTACTGGTCGAAGCTTGCGCAGGCTGGTGACAACATCACCGCCGCCGCGTCATGCTCGTCCTTGTCCGCATCATCAGCCGCATGGGCGACCGCACGCTCCAGCGTGCCGGAAATCTCGTAGGGCACCTGTTCGCCGAGCGTCGCCGCAAAAGCTGGCGCGGCCTCGCCGATCAGATAAGCCTTGGCGATACGCGGAAACAGCGGGGCCAGCGTCGTGATGCCGCCCTCTTTCGGCAAGCCGCCGGCGATCCAGTAGATGCGATCGTAACTGGAGAGCGCGGGCGCTGCCGCATCCGCATTGGTTGCCTTGGAATCATTGACGAAGACGACGCGACCACGCCGGCCGACCGGCTGCATGCGATGCTTGAGGCCAGGAAAGGATTGAAGCCCGGCACGGATATCGTCGCCGGAAACGCCGACCGCCAGGCAGGCGGCGATCGCGGCGGCCGCGTTCTGGGCATTGTGGCTGCCGCGCAATGTCTGGATGCCATCGAGATCGGCGATCTCCTCGATCGCGCAGGTCGACGCCTCGAGGATGCGGCTGCCTTCGGCAAAGAGCCCATCCGCCAGCACATGCCGACGCGAAATGCGAATGACTTTGGCGCCCGCCCGCTCGATGCGATCGGCGATCAGCGAGGAATGGCTGTCGTCAACGCCGACAATGGCCACACCACTGCCGGCGACCAGACGCTCCTTGATGTCGGCATAGTGCTGCATCGTGCCGTGCCGATCGAGATGATCTGGGGTCAGATTGAGCAGGATACCGGCGGAAGGGTTGAGCGTCGGGGCGAGATCGATCTGATAGGAAGAGCATTCGACAACGTAAAAACGCCCCGCCTTCGGCGGATCCAATGTCAGGATGGCCGTGCCGATATTGCCGCCGAGCTGGGTGTCGCGGCCGCTCGATTGCAGGATATGGGCGATCAGCGCGGTCGTGGTGGATTTGCCGTTCGTGCCGGTGATGGCGATGAAGGGGCAATCCGGCGCATGCTCGCGCCGCTCGCGGACAAACAGCTCGACATCGCCGATGACCTCGACGCCAGCGGCGCGGGCAAGATCGACCGTCCAATGCGGCTTTGGATGGGTCAGCGGCACACCCGGCGACAGTACGAAGACCGACAGCCCGTTCCAGTCGATGGTTCTAAGATCGGCAACCGGGATCCCTTCGGCCGAAGCCTTCGCCACGCTGTCGGGATTGTCGTCCCAGGCTGTCACCTCCGCGCCGCCGGCGACAAGCGCCCGCGCGGTGGCAAAGCCCGAGCCGCCGAGGCCGAACAGAGCGACCTTTTTTCCCTTGAGCGTGGTGACCGGGATCATCGTCGCCTCACCGCAGCTTCAGGGTGGAGAGGCCGATCATCGCCAGAATGACCGCGACGATCCAGAAACGCACGACCACCTGGCTTTCCGTCCATCCCTTCTTTTCGAAATGATGGTGGATCGGCGCCATGAGGAAGACGCGACGCCGAGTCAGCTTGAAGAATCCGACCTGAATGATGACCGAAAGTGCCTCCAGCACGAAGAGACCACCGATGATCGCCATAACGATTTCATGCTTGGTGGCGACAGCCACTGATCCGATCAGGCCACCGAGCGCCAGCGATCCGGTATCGCCCATGAAAATGGCGGCCGGCGGCGCGTTGAACCAGAGGAAGCCCAGGCCGGCGCCGATAACAGCGCCGAGCACCACGGCCAACTCGCCTGTGCCGGGCACGAAGTTGATCGCCAGATAGTCGGCAAAGACGAAGTTGCCGGCGAGATAGGCAATGACGCCGAAGGATGCCGCCGCGATCATGACCGGCACGATGGCAAGCCCATCGAGGCCGTCGGTCAGGTTCACGGCATTGCCGGCGGAAACAATGACGAAGGCGCCGAACAGCACGAAGAACATGCCGAGATTGAGCATGAAACTCTTGAAGAACGGAAAAGCGACAGACGAACCGAAGGTCGAGCCGGCGGGACCGGAAGACAGCGCCGTGTTCATCATGAAGTAGACGGCGATGGCGGCGATGACGAATTCAATGCCGAGGCGGGCGCGACCGGAAAAACCCTTGTCGCTCTGCTTCGTGACCTTGAGATAGTCGTCATAGAACCCGATGGCACCAAAGCCCAGGGTGACCAGCAAGGTCGCAACCACATAGATATTGGCAAGATCCGCCCACAACAACGACGACACCACAATGCCGGCGAGGATCATCAGCCCGCCCATGGTCGGCGTACCCGCCTTCTTGAAGTGGGTCTGCGGTCCATCGGCGCGAATCGGCTGCCCCCTGCCCTGGCGCACGCGCAGAGAAGAAATGATTCGTGGCCCGAAGAGGAATACGATGAACGCCGAGGTGAACAAGGCGCCGCCTGTGCGGAACGTGATGTATCTGAACAGATTGAGAAATCTGAAGTGGGTACTGAAAAAATGAATGTGGTCCGACAGTTCGGCAAGCCAGATTAGCATAAGAGCCCTTTCTAAAGCCCCTGATGGGAGTGGGGCTCCGTGTCGGAGAATGCTGGAAACTTGTCAAGCAAAGCCGTCACGATCTTCCCGAAACCTGTCCCCAGCGACGATTTCACCATCAAGACGTCGCCTGGGGCGACGGAATTGAGTACGAATTCCGAGAGTTCTTCCGTGTTCTCGCGATATTCGACATAAACACTGTCCGGCAGCGCATCCCTGAGCGCCGCCATTTCCGGACCCGCCAGCCAGACATGCTCGATACCCGCCGCAAGCAGCGGCCCGGCAAGGTTGGCATGCACTCTCTGGGCATAATCCCCCATTTCCAGCATGTCGCCGAGGACGGCGATCCGCCTGCCCGCCCTGCTCCCGACATTCGCATCCGGCGAAGATGTCGCCAGCAGCGCGATAGCCGCGCGCATGGATGCGGGATTGGCGTTGTAACTTTCGTCGATCAGCGTGAAATAGCCGTTGCCGACGATCCGCTTGTGACGCTGCCCCCTGCCCTTTTCGGCTTGCAGGGTCGCGAGCGCGTCGATCGCCTTGTCGAGATCGGCATCGACCAGCATCACAGCACCGAGAACGGCAAGCGCGTTTTCCGCGATATGCCGCCCTGGCGCGCCGATCGCCACTTCCATCGTCTCGCCGCCAATCGTCAGCCACAGAGCCGAATTTTCTTCCGAGGCATTGAATTCCGCCAGCCGGACATCCGCCTTGGCGTGCTGGCCAAAGCTGTGCACATGCTCGACACCGGCAGCCAGCGCGGCGCGCTCCAGAAATTCGAACTGGTCGTTGTCGCGGTTGAGGATGACATGACCGCCCGGCGCGACGCCGTCAAAAATCTCCGCCTTGGCGGCGGCTATTTCCGTGATGCTCTTGAAATTGCCGAGGTGAGCCGGCGCGATCGTAGTGATGATCGCCACATGCGGCTGTACCATCTTGGCAAGCGGCCGGATCTCCTCCGGATGGTTCATACCGATCTCGAAGACGCCGAAATCCACATCCTCAGGCATGCGCGCCAAAGTGAGCGGCACACCCCAGTGATTGTTGAAGGAGGCGACGGAGGCATGCACCTTGCCGGACGGCGAGAGCGTCCGGCGCAACATTTCCTTCGTGGTCGTCTTGCCGACCGATCCGGTGACGGCGATGATTTTCGCCTGCGTGCGCTGGCGCGCGGCAACACCCAATCTTCCAAGCGCGGCTAGAACATCGTCGACAACGATCTTCGGCACAGTCAGCCGACCCATGGCCGGCAGCCGCGCCTCGCTGATGACGATCATTGCCGCGCCATTGGCCATCGCCAGGTTCGCATAGTCATGGCCGTCGACCCGATCGCCCTTGATGGCGAAGAAAGCTTCGCCGGGCTTGATCGAGCGGCTGTCGATGGAAATCCCCGTAATGCCTTCAGGCATCGCCCCGAAAGAGCGGCCCACAATGGCGGCGATCATGTCTTCAGTTGTCCATAGCCAGCTCAAGACTTTACCTCCTCCAATGCTTTGCGCAGTTCGGCATGGTCGGAGAAGGGTAGCGTAACGCCGCCGATCGTCTGGCCTTCCTCGTGCCCCTTGCCCGCGACAATCAACGTGTCGCCGGATGTCAACATGCTAACCGCCGCACGGATCGCTTCGGCGCGATCGGCAATCTCGGTGGCGCAGGATGCCGCCGCCATGATCTCGGCGCGGATCGCCGCCGGCTCTTCCGAACGCGGATTGTCGTCAGTGACGATGACCACGTCGGCCAGACAGCAGGCATTTTCCCCCATGATCGGCCGCTTGCCGCGGTCACGATCACCGCCGCAACCGAAAACGACGATGACGCGGCCAGTGGTGAACGGCCGCACAGAAGTCAGCACATTTTCGAGCGCATCCGGCTTATGGGCATAGTCGACATAGGCCAGGGCTCCATCATGGGTATGACCGACAAGCTCCAACCGGCCGGCCGCGCCCACGAGCTTCTCGAGCGCCGCCATTGCAACCGGCGCGGCAACGCCGGTAGATATGGCAAGGCCTGCCGCGACAAGCGCGTTGGCGACCTGGAAATCGCCGGCCAGCGGAATATGAATCTCGAAAATATCATCGCCGACATGCACTTCGGCAATCTGCTTGTGACGGAAATGCTCGACGCGCTTCAGCGTCAGGAAGTCGCCCTTGCGGCCGACGGTGCGTATGTCCTGTCCGGTGTCGCGGGCGGCGGCAATCGCCTGTTCCGACCATGGATCATCGGCGAAGATGACCGCCGGCGAACCCTTCGGCAACAGATCCCGGAACAGCCGCATCTTGGCGGCCATATAATCCTCGACCGTCGGATGGTAATCCATGTGGTCACGGCCAAGATTGGTGAAGGCGGCAGCCGCCAGCCTGACACCATCGAGGCGGAACTGGTCGAGACCATGGCTTGAAGCTTCCATCGCCGCATGGGTGACACCTTCGTCGGCAAGCGCTGCCAGCAACTGGTGCAGCGATACCGGATCAGGCGTCGTCAGCGAGCCGTAATCGTTGCGCGTCGGCGATACGACGCCGGTCGTGCCGATCATCGCAGCCGGATGACCGGCATATGCCCAGATCTGTCGGGTGAAGGAAGCGACCGAGGTCTTGCCCGCGGTGCCGGTCACGGCAACCATCGTTTCGGGCTGCTTGCCATAAAACCGGGAAGCCGCAACAGCGAGAAAAAGGCGCGGCTCGGCAACGGTCAGAAGCGGCGCTCCGGTCACGGCGGCACCATGGCCGGCGATGACGACGGATGCGCCACGGGAAACGGCGTCGGCGATGAAACTTGCACCGTCAGCCTTCGTGCCGGCAACAGCGACAAACGCCATGCCCGGTGCAACCTTGCGACTGTCGGCGGAAAGGCCAGTTATCTCGAGATCGCCAAGAGCCCCGCCGACCTGTCCGTTGAGTTCCGGAAACGTATTTCCGGCAATGTCCCGCAAGTTCATCGAATATACTTTTCGTTTTTGATCAGTCCGCCCTCTCGCGAATCGACCCGTGTATTCTTTCACGCTTAATAAGACACCAGCAAGGCCGAGTTATCTTTTCCAAAGCTGGGCTGGATTCCGAGGATCGGTGCGGCCCGTGCAATGATGTCGCGCGCGATCGGCGCCGCCGTGTAGGCCGAGATCGTACCGCCATGCTCACCGGTCTTCGGCTCGTCGCAGAAGGTCATGATGATGTACTGCGGATTGTCGATCGGGAACGCTGCCAGGAAGGTGTTGAAGTTCAGCGTGTTCGAATAACGGCCATGAACGACCTTGTCGGCCGTGCCGGTCTTGCTGCCGACATCGTAACCCGGAACGCGGGCAGCGCGACCAGATCCCTTGGAGCCATTGAAGTCGAGCAGGAAGCGGACGTTGTCGCTGGTGCTCTTCTTGATAACGGTTTTCGCGACCTCGTCAGCCTCGGAACGGTTGCGCGGCAGAAAGGTCGGATCGATCAGCTTGCCGCCATTGACAAGTGCAGCACCGGCAACGGCCGTCTGCAGCGGGGTGGTGGAGACGCCATGACCGAAGGAAATGGTGATCGAGTTGATCTTCTTCCACACGCGCGGCTGGCTCGGCATCTTCACTTCCGGCAGCTCGGTATTCAGCTTGGTCAGCAGCCCTATGCGCGTCAGAAACTCCTTGTGACCGTCGATGCCGACGAGATCGGCGATCTTTGCCGTGCCGATGTTCGATGAGTACTGGAAAATTTCCGGAACGGTCAGCACGCGACGCTGGCCATGAAAATCCTTGATGGTGAAACCACCGATGCGGATCGGGTTGGTGGCATCGAAGGCGTCACGCATCGTGACCTTGCCGGAATCGAACGCCATCGCCATGGTGAAGGTCTTGAAGGTCGATCCCATTTCGAACGTGCCGTTCGTCATGCGGTTGAGCCAACCTTCCGAGGCGCTCTCGTTCGGATAGTTGGGATCGAAATCCGGAGCCGACGCCATCGCGATCACTTCGCCCGTATGAACGTCAAGCACTACCGCCCCGGCGCCCTTCGCCTGGAAATTGTTGACGGCGTTGACGACAGCGTCATGAACAATGTCCTGCACGCGTAGATCGATCGAAAGCTTGACCGGCTGCAGCGGTTGACTGTTGGTCATGCCGGCGGCGGCGAGATCGGCGAGCCCCTGGTCGTCGATGTATTTCTCCATCCCGGCGACGCCGCGATTGTCGATATTGACGTAGCCGAGAATGTGGGATGCGGTGGAACCGCCCGGGTAGAAGCGGCGCTTCTCCGGACGAAAACCAATGCCGGGAATGCCGAGCGCCAGGATCTGGCTCTGCTGCTTCGGCGTCAGCTGACGGCGAAGCCAGGCAAAATGCGAGGTCTTGACCGCAAGCTTCTTGTAGGTGCCCTTGGTATCGAGATCGGGCAGCACCGTGCGCAATTCCTCGACTGCCTCGTCGGGATCGATGATCTTGTTCGGCTCGGCAAACAGCGACACGGTGCGGATATCGGTTGCAAGCAATGCGCCGTTGCGGTCGACGATATCAGGCCGCGACGCCATCAGCCGGTCCGGCGGCAGGATGCTCGACGTCGCATCCGGCGCGGTCATGGCAAACTGCGCAAGGCGTCCGCCGATGATGCAGTAAACAACGGCAAAGCTTGCAACCAGCAGAACGACGCGGCTCTTGGCCTGGTTGGACTTGCGCTTGCGGGCGCCTTCGAAGGTCGAATTTCCGAAGCCGCCACTCGGACGGTTGTTGCCGTCGGTGGAGAAATGCGCCTTGCTTTTCAAGACCATGATGCGCGAAAGAAAAGACATCACTCGTTCACCGATCCCGTTGCGATATTGTCGACATCCTGCTTCTTGCGCTTCGCCAGCGACGGCTGCTTTGCAGCTGGGCGCGGCGCGGGAGCCGAGGCGACATCGGCAATCGCCTTCCTGATCTCAGCATCCGTGCTATCGCCACTCTTCACGGCCACAGCAGCAGCCACCTTGCCGCCGCTCATCTTGGTGCCACTGGTCTTGGCATTCCCCGCCTTCGTATCATCCTTGGCATCGGCAACGACTTCCGGGGGAAGCTGGCTGCGGAACATCGGCAATTCGCTCGGCTGCACGATCGCGGTCGAGAGCGTCGGCTGCAGCTTGAGTTCGCTATTATAGGTGTTGACCAGCCGTTCCAGGCGGTTCGGCTGAACGACCAGCGCCCAGTCGGCCTTCAGAAGCTCGATCGTGTCCTTCTCCAGCTTGATCTCGGATTCGAGGCGATGAACCTCTTCGAGCTTCAGCTCGGCACGATGCTTGATCGTGTAGGTAACACTGGCCATCGCCGTCATGACGCCAATCAGCACGATGTCAAAAGTCCTCAGCATATCAACCTCCGAGCTTTCCGAGACTGGCGAGATTGGGCAGATCGAAAATGGAAAGATCCGCAGCCTCAGCCTGAACACCCGTGCGAAGGCCAGCACGCAGCTTGGCCGAACGTGCCCGCGGATTGATCTCCGCTTCCGCGTCACCAGCCGAAATCATCGACTTGCCGATCGGGTCGAACGTCGCCAGCCGCTCATGCACCACCGGCATATGGCGCGAACCACCGGCCCGGCCGGAGCGATCGGAGAAGAACTTCTTGACGATGCGATCTTCCAGCGAATGGAATGTGACCACCACCAGACGTCCGCCCGGCTTCAACGCCCGCTCGGCGGCAAACAGCGCCTGCGCCAATTCACCCAGTTCGTCATTGACGAAGATGCGCAGCGCCTGGAAGACGCGGGTAGCCGGATGGATCTTGTCCTTGGCCTTTCGCGGCGTGACAATTTCGATCAGACCGGCAAGATCGCGGGTCGTGACGAAGGGCGCTTCGGCCCGACGCTTTTCGATCGCATGGGCGATGCGTGGCGCCTGCTTCTCCTCGCCGAGAAGGACAAAGATGCGGATGAGATCGGCAAGCTTGGCGCGATTGACGACATCGGCCGCCGACACACCGCTTGCCGACATACGCATGTCGAGCGGCCCGTTCCTGCTGAACGAGAAACCGCGCTCGGCCTCGTCGAGCTGCATGGAGGAGACACCGATATCGAGCACGACGCCATCGAGCCCGCCCTGCGGCGCATGATCGGCAAGCTGCGAAAACTGCGATTGAATGAGCGTGAGATGGCCCGCATGGGCCGCGACCATCGCCTGCCCCGCCGCAATCGCCGTGGGATCGCGATCGAGCGCAATCACATCGGCGCCAGTCGCCAGGATGGCCGATGTATAGCCGCCGGCACCGAACGTGCCGTCCAGAATAAGCTTGCCGGGAGCAGGCGCCAGCGCCTCGAGCACCTCGGCCAGAAGAACCGGAATGTGACGAACCGGTCCGCCATCGGCATCAGTCAAACCTCCGCCTGAATTCGCCACCATTCCGTTTCCCCGTTCTATTCCGAGCGCCGCCCCGCCAGCTTGCGCTCCTCTCGTGCCTGCGCCTGCAAGGCCTGAAAAGCCTCCGGCTGCCACAGTTGAAAATGATCCGCCCGACCGACAAAGGTCACCTCGTTGGTGATACCGGTGAAGCCGCGAATAAAATCCGTGACCATCAACCGCCCTTCCGCATCGAGCTTCATAAAGACCCCGCCCCCGTGAATGAGGAGCGACATCTGGTTCGCCGCCGGCGAAAACGGATCGTCCGCCGCGATCTGCCGCTCGAACCGGTCGAGCAGATCGAGACCACCAACGCTGATTGCCGGAAACACAAAATCCTGGAAACAGTAAAGCTCCTGAATATTGCGCTCCACCAGCACGGACCGAAACGCCGCCGGCACCGATACACGGCCCTTGGTATCGATCCTGTTTGTCGCATTCGACAGGAAGCGGTTCATGACGCGAAACACCCGTTCCCCATGACCTGCAGGCAACTACTCGCCCACGGACACAGCCAAAATCGGACACAGCTTCGCAAGCCGAAAGAACGAACACTCTTCCGACACCCCCTTGAAGGGAGAGATCATGGCTTTGCGATGAATGGGCTCTGATTTGCCCTTGTGCAATGTGCTTTTGGGATACCATGGGACCATATGGGCGTCAATGGGATGAAGCCACAGAGACGTGGCCGCAGCTTAAATATTCATAACCCGTTAAGTTTAACGAAAGGTTATGATCGCCCTGAGCGGATGCTCCAAAACAGTTTGTTTTCACAGGCGAAAACGCCTCTTCTCGCTTGGAGAAAAGGCTGCGAACCGGGGCTTTCGGTCGCCTGAGAATGTTTCGCGAGTCCGGATGACGAGGCATCAGCGCCGCGAAGGATGATTTGCCAGTTGGCCTGTAAGCCGGGTTCTGTATGGCTCCGACCGAGGCCGGAACGTGGCAGCCATTCATCTGGGACGACGCTTGCGCGCCGCCTCATGCAACCCACCCGGATGACCGGCCCGGAAACGGGCTGGAGCGCTTTCGCGCTCCGCGTCATCCCTATTCGGTTTTGCTCCCGGTGGGGTTTACCGTGCCGTCGCTGTTTCCAGAGACGCGGTGGGCTCTTACCCCACCCTTTCACCCTTACCCGATCCAAGGATCAGGCGGTTTGCTTTCTGTGGCACTTTCCCTGAGGTCACCCTCGCCGGACGTTATCCGGCACCGTGTTTCCGTGGAGCCCGGACTTTCCTCCCCCTACCGCCTTTCGGCATTGGTAAAGCGCGGCTGCCCGGCCAACTGGCAGAGGCTCATTAACCGAGACCGCCGGCAATTGCCACCGAAATATGCGGCTTTATTCCAGCCTCACCCTAGACGCGGAAATGTGCTGAGAAATCCGTGCGGTAGCCGTCGTCCTTGATTCGACCTTCGAGCAACAGCTCGGCGCCGAGCCTGCCGATCTCGTCCGAACTCTTGGCCGCTGTGCCGCAGCCGCCGGTCAGAACCGCCACGCGCGGCGAAGATGTGTAGCCGATCATCGGGTAGCCGGTCGGCGAATAGGAAACGGCGCAGGAATTGGTAAGCGAGGACGGCCGCGTTACACCGGGAACCAGTTCGTGGAAAATCCGCGCTAGGTGATCGCGCGCCTTGTCGCGACCGGCTGTGCGAAACCATGCGCGCAGCTCCGGCTCGCTATCGAATTGGAGATCGTCCGGATCGCCGCCGATCTTCATGTAGTACTTGCCATCGGGATAACGGATCGGCGGCAGCATATAGATGCTGTCGGCATCGTCGAGCGTCTTGGAGATCAGCGACGGCATCGCCGACATCACTTCCGCTTCGTCCTTGCTGACCTCGAAGAAAGTCACCGTGCGACCATAAACCTTCATCTCAACTGGTCGCGGCAACAGATTCTCAGCAATGGAGAAACCGCCAGCGGCAAGCAGAACTTTCTCGGCACGGAACGTCTCACCCTCCGCCGTGGTGACGACCGCCAGACCGTCCTCGTCGCGGATCGAGACGGCGGTCTGCTTGATGACCTTGGCTCCCGCTTTTTCCGCCAGCAACGACTGCGCCTTTACCAGCCGCCGTGGGCTGATATGGCCGGCGCCCTGCGGTTCATAGACGCCTTCGCTTTCCGCCGTAAAGGAGAAAAAGGGGAAATTCACCTTCAGCCCGACATCATCCAAAAGCTCCGTCCGCACGCCCAGCCGAGAAGCGGCATCGATGACGTCGCCGACATAGGCATCGGCACCGCCGCGCTTCGGTCCGACAACAAGGCAGCCGACCGGCGAATAGAACTGGATGCCGCTCTCACGCTCGATCTCGGCATAGCGGGCGATCGAGCGGTTGGCGAGCCGAGCCCAGTCAGCATCGGGATCGATGGTGCGGGTGATACGGCCCTCGTCATAGTGACTGCCGAACACACCCTGATGGTTGGCCCGGTCTTCCGGTTCGTCTGGGCCGATGACAGCGATACCGTCCGTTTGCCTGGCCAGATGGCGGGCGGCAGCCGCCCCCATCATTCCCCGCCCGACCACGATGAACCTGAAATCCGCTGCCATGCTACGTCCCTCGCGAATGATCACGCGTTCGATAACATGGAAAGCGATTCCGCTCTATTCGCAATCCCGCCAGAAAACGGGCTTAGTCGAGCAGCGCCAGCACCTTGCCGCAATATCTCTTGGAAATCGGATTCATGCGGGTCGCGCCATGGCCGGCATTGTACTTGAGGATGGTGTTGCAGGTCGGGCCGCCACCGAGATCCTGTGCCATGGCAAGGTATTTCATGCCGAACTTGATGTTCGTCTCGGGATCGTAAAGACCCTTGGGGCTACCGGAATAACCCATCAGCCGCGCCGTCGCGGGCTTGATCTGCATCAGGCCGATCTCGCCAGCGCTGCCGCGCGTTCTCGGATTGAAATTGCTTTCGATCTGGACAACGGCAGTCGCCAGTTCGACCGGCACGCCGTTCTGCTTGGCGTATTTGCCAATCAGCGCCGAATAGGCTTTTCGTCCGCTGAAGGAGTTTTCCACATCGCGCAACTCGGCGGGGACACCCGATATCGGATAGTTGGCAGTGCGCTTGGTGATCCGCAGGGAAACGGTCTCGGTTTTTTCGCCACGCGGGCCGGCAAAGGCAGAATCGTATCCTGTCAGCAACACGCTCACGCACGCTGCCGCCGCAACAATCAAATTTTTCATGTAGTCTTTTGTCTCCAGGCGTGGGAACGCGGATGGCGCAAGTCCATCAGTCCGGCTGGAGGCAAAAAGAGCCGCCGGAGGGCACGGTCCCCGTTATTCGTTTACGGCCGCGCGACACACAAACTAAACTTGCACGGCCGCCGTTCAGCAAGCGCCGTTAGACCAGTGCAATGCGGAGATAATAGGGAAATCATGTGGCAGCGCAGCATCTTAGGCTTTTTCAGCGCGCGCGCTGAACTGCAACTGCAAGCAAAGGACCGCTTGAATCAGGAAAAGCGAGGCAGGCTGGAGAGCAGGCGATGCAGCGTATCGATGGTCGAAAAATCGGCTATCCCGTCCACCCGCTCCGGGCGGAAATGGCGCTGGAAGGCCTGAACGTCCCCCTCCAGCTTGGAGGAAAATTCACCTGAGATTTCAGTTCCATAACCATAGAGCGAGAGCATGGACTGCAATGCCTCGATCGGCTGGCCGACATCGCCCTTCTGGAAGAACCGGCCGCCGGTGATCGGCGCCGGCTCGACCCAATGGCCGACACCCGCCGCGGCCAGTCGCGCCCACGGGAATTTTTCGCCCGGATCCACCTTGCGAACAGGGGCGACATCGGAGTGCCCGAGCACCCGCTCAGGCGCGACTGCCCAGCGTTGGCCGCAATCACGACATAGTTCGATGACCGCTTCGACCTGCGCATCGGGAAAATTCGGCAGCCCGCCGGGATGGCCGGCATTGGCGATTTCGATACCGATTGACGCCGAATTGATGTCGGCTTCGCCCCGCCACAGGCTCTTGCCGGCGTGCCAGGCACGACGCTCTTCCGGCACGAGCTGCATCACGCGTCCGTCCTCGAAGACGAAGTAATGGCTCGACACCTGGCTTTCGGCGCGACAGAGCCAGTCAAGCGCACCTTCGGCAGTGCCCATGCCCGTATAATGCAGAAGGATCATGTCCGGCTTGCGCCCGCCTTCCCGTTCGCCATGGTTCGGCGACGGCTGCACGCCGGCGCCAGCAAAATCTGCCGAAAAGGAACTCATGCGGCGCGGCGTTCTCTCTCGATTTCCTCATAAGCGGCATTCAGAGCCGCCATGCGCTCATTGGCGATGACGTGGAACTCCTCCGGAACGCCCCGCGAAACAAGACGATCGGGATGGTTCTCATAGACCAGGCCATGGTAGCGGCGGCGAATGGTCGTGAAATCATCCTGGGGCGAAACGCCCAATACCTTGTAAGGATCGCGGCCGTCGGCGCTGACGTGGCGTGCCATGATCTGCTCGAAGCGCTGCTCGCTCATATGGAAAATCTGCGCAACGTGCTGAAGGAACGCCATTTCTTTCTCGTGGATCAGGCCGTCGGCCTTGGCGATATGGAAAAGACCATCAAGCACATCTTCCAGGACCGGGCAATTGGCGGCGCAGGTGACGCAGAGCGACGACAGACGCTCGGCATAGGCCTCGTAACCGGCGACGTCCTGACGCGCCAGATTATAAAGGCGCGCAACATTCTTCGCCTGATCCTCCGGAAATTCGAAGATCTCGCGGAAGGCATTGACCTCGTTTTCGGTCACAACGCCATCGGCCTTCGCCATCTTGGCGGAAAGCGCAATGATGGCGACGGAAAAGGCCACCTTGCGGCGGGTTTCCGGGTCGCCTTCAAACAGCGTGCGGATGGCTTCGACCACAGCCGACAGGGCATTGCCAGCGGTGCTGCCAACAGCATTCAGCAACTTTTCCCAAAACGACATCACGGCCTTAATCATCCTTCCTGATAGGAAACACGTTGATCAAATAATGGTTGCGAATGCAAGCTGTCCATTGGTCGCAAGGCCGAAAACACTTTTCACAATTCAGTAATGATACAGTGTTCGATACCGTCGCTTTCGAACTCGTGCGACTGGGAATAATCCCTGTGGCGATAACCGCCAAAGGGCGATTTTCTTAAATTCTTTACTTTACAGCCATGCCCGCCTGTCGCATCCATTCCGACGGCACTCACCGAAATGATGCAGTACGGCTGCAAGGAGGATCCCCATGGCCAAACAGAAAGTCGCAATGCTCACCGCAGGCGGATTGGCGCCCTGTCTCTCTTCCGCTGTCGGCGGCCTGATCCAGCGCTATACCGACGTGGCGCCCGATCTTGATCTCATCGCCTATCGCTCCGGTTATCAGGGCGTTCTTCTGGGCGACCGTATCGAGATTACCCCCCGCATGCGCGAGGATGCGTACTTGCTGCACCGCTACGGCGGCTCGCCGATCGGCAACAGCCGCGTCAAGCTCACCAACGCCGCCGATTGCGCCAAGCGCGGCCTGGTCAAGGAAGGTGAAAATCCGCTGCGCGTCGCCGCGGAGCGTCTCGCCTCCGATGGCGTCACCATCCTGCACACGATCGGTGGCGATGACACCAACACGACGGCGGCCGATCTCGCCGCCTATCTCGGCGCCAATGGCTACGACCTCACCGTGGTCGGCCTGCCGAAGACGGTCGACAACGATGTCGTGCCGATCCGCCAGTCTCTCGGCGCCTGGACAGCGGCCGAAGTCGGCGCGCATTTCTTCGACAATGTCAGCAACGAACAGACGGCCGCTCCGCGCACCCTCGTCATCCATGAAGTCATGGGCCGCAGCTGCGGCTGGCTGACGGCAGCAACCGCCCGCGCCTATATCCAGAAGACTAGCGCCAATGAATATGTCGAAGGCTTCATGACCAATGCCGAGATGAAGAGCATCGACGGCCTCTATCTGCCGGAGATGGCCTTCGACATCGAGGCCGAGGCCGACCGCCTCAAGTCGCTGATGGACAAGACGGGCCATGTGACGCTGTTCGTCTCGGAAGGTGCTGCACTCGACGCCATCGTTGCCGAGCGCGAGGCCGCCGGCGAAACCATCAAGCGTGACGCCTTCGGCCATGTGAAGATCGACACCATCAATGTAGGCAGCTGGTTCCAGAAGCAATTCGCCTCCCTCCTCGGCGCCGAACGCTCCATGGTGCAGAAGTCGGGTTATTTTGCCCGCTCCGCGCCGGCCAACGGCGAAGATCTGCGCCTGATCCAGGGCATGGTCGACCTCGCAGTCGAAAGCGCCTTGAACAAGGTATCCGGCGTTACCGGCCATGACGAAGGCCAGGGCGGTAAGCTGCGCACCATCGAATTCCCGCGCATCAAGGGCGGCAAGCCCTTCGATCTGTCCTTGCCTTGGTTTACTGGGGTCATGGATCATATCGGGCAGAAATACACGCAATCCTAATTGACGGATCGCAAATCCAATGTCTTTGCTGGCGGCGAAAAGGAATAGAGGAGGATTCCATGACAATTGAAACCTGGCTCGCTTTCGCCGCCGCATCCTGCATCATGCTGGCAATTCCCGGCCCGACCATTCTCCTCGTGATTTCCTATGCGCTGGGCCATGGTCGCAAGACGGCGCTCGCAACCGTTACCGGCGTAACGCTCGGCGACTTCACCGCGATGACGGCTTCGCTTGCCGGTCTTGGCGCGCTGCTCGCCGCCTCGGCGACACTGTTTACTGCCCTGAAACTGGTCGGCGCAGCCTACCTTATGTTCCTTGGAATCAAGCTCTGGCGTGCGCCGATCGTGACGGGTCCGATGGGTGACAACGACAATCTTCCTGAGGAAAAGCCGCTGAAAATCCTGTTGCACGCCTATGTTGTAACAGCCCTGAACCCGAAGAGCATCGTCTTCTTCATCGCCTTCGTGCCGCAGTTTCTCGACATGTCGAAGCCATTCCTCCAGCAAACCCTTATTCTGGAAGCTACTTTCCTGACCTTGGCGGCTTTGAATTCGTTGGTCTACGTCTTCGTAGCCGACATGGCGCGCGGCTTTATCCGCAAGGCAAGCGTGCAACGTGTCGTCAACCGGACGGGCGGAACCCTGTTGATCGCGGCCGGCGCAGTCACCGCCGGATACCGTCGGATGGCCGCTTGAGGCCGTCCAGGGTTGCGATGGGACCATTCATAGGTTAATGGGAATTCATAATTTTATCGATCCTGTGGCGGATTTGTATCGCAGGACTGGGGTGGTTTTTTCGAAAGTGACAGAATGGTAGCGATTGGATTTCCCAGCCTAAAGCGCAGCGTTGCCTTTTCGGCAATGATGTGCGGCGCTCTTGCGGGGTGCGCCAGCACCCAGCAACAGACGTCCCAGGCCGGACTCCCGTCGGCACAAACCAACGTGCCGCATCCGAATACGGCCTCGACGACTGGCGCTGTCGCCTCGCCCGTTGGCGGCGTAGTTGTAGCGTCCGCCGCTCCTGCGACCGGAGTGCAGGGACAGCCCCAGCAGCAGGCAGCCCTGATGAAGTCCGACCGCGTTCAAGCCGGTTCGGTTGGCCAAGGCCAGATCCAGGCGGCTCAAGACCGCATGGGCGCTCCGGCTGCAAATGCCCCCAACGCCGCCAACCAGGGCACGGTTGCCATCGCTGCCGCGACCGGAGCACCGGCGGCAAACACGTCGCCAGCGGCGGCCTATGCCGCCTCCGACGAACCGGTGGTCCCTGCCGTCGTCGCCATTCCGATGCCGAACCCGGCACGTCCCGGTGACAGCGCCCTTCTTCCGGTTTCGAGTTCGGCCTCTGCCGCTCAATCAACCATTCCGATGACCTCAGACATCGCGGCCATCCAGTCAGTCGTTCCGACGCCGCGCCCCGGCGAAGATGCGCCGGTCATGGCGCCTGCCGAAGTTGCTTATGCCGCACCCCAGCAGATCGGCGCCTTGCGTTATGCGGACAACCGCATGCACTACGACTTCAATTTCGACACCAGCGGCCCTACCGTCGTTTCAGCCGTATTGACCACTCCGAATTACGAATCCAACGTGCCGCCGGCGGAAAAGAGCTACGTTACGAAGCTCATCCAGAAATACGCCAAGCTTTACGAAATCCCTGAATCGCTGATTCATCGCGTCGTTCATCGCGAGAGCCGTTACGATCCGAAAGCCTATAACAAGGCCGGCTATTTCGGCCTGATGCAGATCAAATACAACACCGCCAAGTCGATGGGCTATGAAGGCCCGGCGTCGGGTCTGCTCGATGCCGAGACCAACATCAAATATGCCGCGAAATATCTGCGTGGCGCGTGGATGGTTGCCGACAACAAGGCTGCGAATAAAGAGGCCAGCGCCGTTCAGCTCTACGCGCGTGGCTATTATTATGACGCCAAGCGCAAAGGCCTGACGGACGTCGCCAACGGCAATTACTGATCTCTGCTTTAGATTTGCAAACGCCGGTCGGGACCTCAGGTCTTGGCCGGCGTTGTCGCATCCAGGATTTTCTTCAGCAGGATTTGCGGCTTGTAGTCCAGCCAGCTCGGCGTCAACCCCATCCGCACCAGCACAAGATTGGCTGAAGGAACGATGGCGACGCTCTGGCCGTCATGTCCGAGCATCCAGAACGTATCCGCCGGCAGGCCGAACTGCACATCCGAGCCGCCCGGCCCGGCAAGCCAGGCCTGAACCTGCGAATAGGTGCCTTCCGATGCCTTGGTCGGCGTCCGCATCGCGCCGACGAACCCCTCCGGCAACAGGCGCTGACCTTTCCAGACACCATCCTGCAACAGGAACTGCCCGAAGCGCGCCCAGTCGCGAGCCGTAGCATAGAGATAGGAACTGCCGATAAAGGTGCCGCGCTCGTCCGCCTCCAGTACGGCGCTCGACATGCCAAGCGGCGCAAACAATGCATCGCGCGGATAGGCGATCGCAGTGCTCTCGTTCGGGAGCTTGTTCATCCAAACTCTTGAAAGCAGCGTCGCAGTGCCGCTCGAATAGCTGAAACGCTCGCCGACGGGAGCCTGCTGCGGCGCGTTTGCGGCGATCCCGGTCGAGTCCGGATCGAGATAAAGCATGCGCGTCACATCCGATACCGCGCCATAGCTCTCGTTGAAGGCGAGACCGCTCTCCATAGCGAGGAGATCGCTGAGCTTGATGTTCTTGCGGGCGTCGCCGCTCCACTGTGGCAAAAGGTTCTGGTCGTCGAAGGACATGCGACCGGCAAGCATCAGCCGGCCGATGATCGCCGCATTGACCGTCTTCGTCATGGACCAGCCGATCAACGGCGTACCTTTGCCGAACCCTTCGCCGTAGGATTCCGCGACGATGCGGCCGTCCTTGATCACAACGACGGCGCGCATGGACGGGCCTGCAAGATCCGGATCGGTCACGAGCTTCGAAAGCGCCGCGCCCGTCTCATCCTGATCACTCGCGGCCTTATCGCCATCCGGCCAGGCAGAATCGCGCTTCGGCGCCTTCACCTTGTTCAGGAAGACCGCACTGCGAGCCGCTTGCAGGTCGCCATCCGGCACCGTCACGCAGCCGAGCGCTCCACGATAGAGCGCATAATTCGGCGCAAACATGCCAAGGATACGGGCGGTCACCACCCCCTCCTCCCGATCGACGGAAACCCGGACAAGCTTCAGCGCCGGATTGCCCGGCGCCTGCACATCATCCGCCAAGACCTGCTCGGGATCGCGCTTGGCGATAAAGGTGTTCGAGCAGACGATCTTGGCGGCATAGCCATCGCCGACCCTCAGCAATTCCGGCGGCGAAACGGAAAGCCAGACGACGCAACCGGCAACAAAGATCAGTAGTAAAAGAACAAGAGCCGTAATCGCTCTCGATATAAAGCGCATGCCATACACCTCCAAAGGTTTGCGGACACAATCAGGAAACGTCGCAATATGAAAGACCTATCGTCATCACAGTTCCGCAAATATCCGCGCGGCCGCCGCCTGGCCGAAGCTACCAACAGGCCACGTCATCAGACTGTAGCATTGCCGGGTTACACGCCCTGAACCTGACAAATTGGTGACAAGACTCAGATGACGGAATTCGCCCCGGAAGCCGGTCTCCACAAGAATCGGGAACTCAAGGACGCTCTGCTGCAACATAAGGCCCTGTCCAAGGCCGGCTTTTCCGAGCGTCTGTTCGGCATGCTGTTCTCCGGCCTTGTCTATCCGCAGATCTGGGAAGATCCGGATATCGACATGGAGGCGATGGAGCTTCAGCCGCATCATCGCATCGTCACCATCGGTTCCGGCGGCTGCAACATGCTCGCCTATCTCTCGCAGAGCCCCGCCTCAATCGATGTG
>DASVPC010000120.1:0-1750 GCA_036383055.1 Rhizobium sp.
CACGGTAATCTGGCGCCCGTCGATGGTCAGCGTCACCATGGTTTCGGAAAGGGATGCGGGCGTGCCGTAGTCGATTTCTGGAACGAGAGACATGGATCTTACTCCGCCGCTTCAATCAAAGGGACCGGAGAAAAATCCTCCGGAAAATGCGTCATCGCGCTCATCACCGGATAGGGCGTGAAGCCCCCAAGCGCACAGAGCGAGCCGAATTTCATCGTGTTGCAGAGATCGGCGAGCAGAACCCGGTTCTTCTCGGGCTCAATCCCCTGCGCGATCTTGTCGGCCGTCTCGACGCCGCGCGTCGAGCCGATGCGGCAGGGCGTGCACTTGCCGCAGCTTTCGACCGCGCAGAACTCCATGGCGAAGCGCGCCTGCTTCAGCATGTCGGCGGTGTCGTCGAAGACGACGATGCCGGCATGGCCGATGAGACCGTCCTTGGCCGCAAAGGATTCATAGTCGAACGGCGTATCGAACAGCGCGCGTGGGAAATAGGCCCCGAGCGGCCCGCCCACCTGCACCGCCTTCACCGGCCGGCCCGTCACTGTCCCGCCGCCAATCCTGTCGATGATATCGCCGAGCGACAGACCGAAAGCCGTCTCGTAGAGGCCGCCATATTTCACATTGCCGGCGATCTGCAGCGGAATGGTGCCACGCGACCGGCCCATGCCGAAGTCACGATAGAAGGCAGCACCCTTGTCCATGATCACAGGCACGGAAGCGAGCGAGATGACATTGTTGATGACGGTCGGACAGTCGAACAGGCCCTTATGCGCCGGCAACGGCGGCTTGGCGCGCACGATGCCGCGCTTGCCTTCCAGGCTGTTGAGCAGCGCCGTCTCCTCGCCGCAGACATAGGCGCCCGCACCGGTGCGGATCTCGATATCGAAGGCCTTGCCGGAGCCGAGAACGGAAGCACCGAGAATACCGGCTCCTCTGGCGATCTCCACGGCTTGCGTCATCGCGGCGATGGCATGCGGATATTCCGAACGCGCATAGACGAAACCCTTGGTCGCGCCCGTGGCAAGCCCGGCAATCGCCATGCCCTCGATCAGCACGAAGGGATCGCCTTCCATGATCATCCGGTCGGCGAAAGTACCGCTATCGCCCTCGTCGGCATTGCAGACGATGTATTTGCGGTTGCCCGGCGCATCGAGCACCGTCTTCCATTTGATTCCGGTCGGAAAGCCCGCGCCGCCACGGCCGCGCAGGCCGGACTCGGTGACATCCTTGACGATATCGGCGGCCGCCATGCTGACGGCGCGATGCAGCCCCTTGAGGCCGCCATGGGCTTCATAATCTGTGAGCGAAAGGGGATCGGTGATGCCGCAGCGGGCAAAGGTCAGGCGTGTCTGTTCCCTAAGGAATGGGAGGCTTTCGACCTCCCCAAGACAGAGCGGATGCTCACTGCCTTGGAGCAATCCGGCTTCGAACAGTGCCGGCACGTCCTTGGCCTTCACCGGCCCATAGCCGATGCGCTTGCCCTCAACTTCGACCTCAACCAAAGGCTCCAGCCAGAATAGGCCGCGCGAGCCGTTGCGCACGATTTGCGCATCCAGACCACGGCTGGCAATCTCCTGCGCGACAGCCTTCGCCACTTTTTCGGCGCCGAGCGAAAGAGCCGCGGCATCGCGGGGAACATAAATCTTCACCGTCATCGGCGCGCCTCCTTCACGAGGTCTTCCGCACCTTCATCGTCGAGCCGGCCATGCAACTCGCCATCCAGCATCGCCGCGGGGGCGCAGGCACAGAG
>DASVPC010000121.1:0-25176 GCA_036383055.1 Rhizobium sp.
AGGCAGCGCCCGCAGCCCGCGCACACGGCCAATGTCTCTACTTTTAAATGCAAAATATTTTGCCGAGGGGCTGGGCAACAATGCCCACGGCCCTATCTCGCTAAACAAGGCGCGAAAGAATGTTGGCTTTGTGGAGGAGACAACCTAACGCAACGGAAGAGGTTGCCGATGACCACGAGTGTTCTCAATGCCCTGGGCCAACCGCTTTACTACAGCGGAACGTCGACAGGTTTTTTCTCCGCCACGGGTTCCGGCCCGATACTCAACGGCACCGATGGAAATGATTCCATGTGGGGTGACGCCTCCGTCAACGTGACGATGCATGGCGGCACAGGCGACGATATCTATTATCTCTATTCGAGCATCAACCACGCCTACGAAGCGCCCAGCGCCGGGGTCGATACCATCATCACCTGGATGGACTACACCCTGCCGGACAATTTCGAGAATCTGACGGTGACCGGCAATAACCGGCATGCCTATGGCAACAGTGCCGACAATATCATTACCGGCGGCTCGGGAAGCCAGACCATCGATGGCGGCGCCGGCAACGACGTTCTGACCGGCGGCGGCGGTGCTGATACCTTCATCATCTCCAAGGGTAACGGCAGCGACCTGATCACCGATTTCAGCGACGATGACAAGGTGCGCCTGAACCAGTACGGGCTGACCTCCTTCGATCAGGTCGTCAGCCACAGCACCCAGGAAGGCGCCAATCTGCGGCTGGATCTTGGAAACGGTGAGAGCCTGGTGTTCGCCAACAAGACCGTCGCCGATCTTCATGAAGATCAGTTTCAGCTTGGCCTTGACCGTTCCTCGCTCACCCAAACCTTTTCAGACGACTTCAACTCGCTTTCCCTCAGCGACGGGACGCAGGGCACCTGGGAAGCGAAGTTTCATTGGGCGCCGGACAAGGGCAGCAGCCTGAACAACGAGTTGCAATGGTATATCAACCCGACCTATGCACCGACCTCCTCGGTCAATCCGTTTTCCGTTTCCGATGGCGTTTTGACGATCAGCGCCAAAGCGACGCCCGATGCGCTGAAATCGATTGTGGAAGACCATGATTATACTTCCGGCATCCTGACCAGCTACTCCTCGTTCTCCCAGACCTACGGCTATTTCGAAATGCGGGCAGAGATGCCGCATGATCAGGGTGCATGGCCGGCCTTCTGGCTGCTGCCGGAAGACGGATCCTGGCCGCCGGAGCTCGACGTGGTGGAAATGCGCGGACAGGATCCGAATACGGTCCATGTGACGGCGCATTCGAACGCGACGGGCGAACACACGATGGAATCCATTCCCGTGTCGGTTCCCAGCACCGATGGTTTCCACACCTACGGCGTTCTATGGGACCAGGACCAGATCGTCTGGTATTTCGACGATGTTGCCGTCGCGCATGCCGACACGCCCGCCGATATGCACGGCCCCATGTACATGCTGGTCAATCTCGCCGTCGGCGGCATTGCAGGCACACCGGGAGACACCTTGAAGAACGACGGATCGGAAATGAAGATCGACTATATCAAGGCCTATTCGCTGGATGACCACACAACGCAGACGGCCTCGGCGGTCCAGTCCACCCATACCACCGACTGGCACATATGATTGAGGTGCTGAAGATCTAAGCTTCGGTAAGCGCTCGGCACGGCCCGGGCGCCCCTCACGCAGCAAGGCACGGGCAGCTGGGATGCTCTATTGTGCCGGCTGTACTTGTTGCTGCTGTTGCAGCTCCTGTTGCTTCTTGAGCTTTTGGGCCGCGACCTGCTTCTTGTGCATTTCGTGTCCCGCAACACATCCGCCGAGTGCGCCAAGCACCGCATGATGTCCGGCATAGTGGCCGGCCACGGCACCGGCCGCGCCGCCGCTTATGCATCCGATGGCCTGTGCTTCAGAGCTTGCACCTGCTACCGCAAGCAGTGCCGCAATGAGAATGACCTTCTTCATAGTAACCTCACATACGTTGGTTCCCAGCGGCCGCGATTATCGCGCCACGCTAACTGAACCGCAAGTGAACGATCATTCTGAGGCAGATCCATCGCCGTCTGGTGCTGGCGACGCGGGTTCTCAAACATCAGCCCGGCCTAGTTGCGTCAGCAGGTCGCCGATGGAACACCCGATCGAGAACCTCCGCCCCTAATCGTCCCTGAACGCTCGCTTTATCTGGTCGGCCATCGGCTTGGTCAGATACGCAAGAATAGTTCTTTCGCCGGTTTTCATGAATGCTTCCACCGGCATGCCGGGCAGAGGTGTGAGCTTCCCCAACCGCTCCCATTCCTCCTTCGGTGCTTTGGCACGGACGATATAGTAGCTCTGGCCCTAATGCTGATCGGTCGTCAGATCTGCCGAAACGGTTTCGACGCGCCCGTTCAGTTCTGGCGTAAGACGCTGGTTGAAAGCGGAAAATCTCAAACCGACCGTTTGGCCGACCGCAACCTGATCGACATCCTGTGGCGCGAGCTTCAGCTCGGCGACAAGCGCGTCCTTGTCCGGCACGATCTGCATGATCGTCTCCGCCGGCCCGATGACAGCACCCGACGCATGGACATTCAACTGATCGACGATCCCCGCCTGCGGCGCCCTGATGTCTATCCGCTTCAGATCATCCTCGACGGCGATAAGCCGCTCCGAAAACTGCCCGGTATCACTCTCGGCCTGCCGTAGCTGATCGGAAACCTCCGAACTACGATCGTTGTCGATCTGAATGATCTGGAGTTCGGTCTCGGTTATCTTGCCGTTGGTCTGCGCGATCGACGATACGAGATTGCCAAGCTCACCGGTCAGTCGAGCGCTGTCCCTCTGCAACGAATAGACCTTCGTTGCCGAAATAATACCCTGAGCCAGCAACTCCTGGAGGCTGCCGAGCTCCTTGCCGACGAGTTGGATCTCGACCCGCTTGCCCTTCTCCTGCGCGACCAGGCCCTCGACTTCCTGTTTCAGCTGCTGGACTCTCTCACGCAGCTGCGACTTCTGACCCTGTCGCGACGCCATGCGGTCGTCGAAAAGGCGCCGCTCCCCGGCGAGTATATTCTTCACGTCATCATTGCCGGCATTGGCCAGCAGATCCACCGGGAAGGTGATCGCATCCTTGCCGTCACGTTCCGCAGCCAGCCGTGCCGTTCTGGCGGCAAGTTCATTCAGGCGCTTTCTGAAAATGGCGAGACTGGCTCTGGTCTGCGTATCGTCCAGACGGATCAAGACCTGACCTGCATCGACGCGGTCGCCGTTCTTCACGTTGATCGCGCTGACAACGCCGCCCTTGAGGTGCTGGACAGGCTTGACATGGCTGTCGACGACAAGCGAACCGGACGAGATGACCGCTCCCGAGATCTTCGTCGCCGCCGCAAGGCCACCCATGATGCCGAACAATAAAAGGATCGTCGCCAAGACGAACATGGACAGGCGGCGGATGGCGCGGTCGGTGGAAGACAGGCTCGTATTCTTCATCCACTCACATCCTCGCCGGCAATCATCAATCGGACAGGTCCGCTCCCCGAAGGCTTCGGAGACGTCCCCAGTATCTCGTCCTTCGGTCCGAATGCCTGCATTTGACCATTGGCGATAATCAGGACCTTGTCGGCCGCCGCGAGCGCACTCGGCCTATGCGCCACGACGATGGCAATGCCGCCCCGCGCGCGAACACCGATCAAGGCTTTGGTCAAGGACGCCTCCCCTTCGGCATCGAGATTCGAGTTCGGCTCGTCCAGAACCACCAGGAACGGATCGCCATAAAGCGCCCGCGCCAAGGCGATGCGCTGTCTCTGGCCGGCCGACAGCCGTGAACCGCCCTCGCCGATGACCGTGTCGAATCCATCCGGCAGTTTGACGATCATGTCGTAGACGCCGGCCGCCTTTGCGGCCGCAATGATAGGTTCAGGCTGCATGTCCTTGGCGAAGCGGGAAATATTTTCGGCGATGGAGCCATCAAACAGGCCGACATCCTGCGGAAGATAACCGACATGCCGCCCGAGTTCGCTCGGTTCCCATTGCGACAGCGCCGCCTGATCGAGCCTGATCGCGCCGATGGTCACCGGCCATAGTCCGGTGATCGCCCTGGCGAGCGACGATTTCCCCGAGGCGCTTGGGCCGACAACACCGAGTACCGTTCCCGCCGATATCTTGAACGAGATGTTGCGCAGGATGAAATCGCGGCTTCCCGGAGACGTCAGGCCGATATTCTCGACGCTAAGATCTTTTTGCGGCGCCGGCAGCATAACCGCCCACTGCTCATTGGGGATCAGATTCAAAAGTTTGTTGAGGCGCCCCCAGCTTTGCCGGGCAGCAACGAAGCCCTTCCATTGCCCGATGGCAAGCTCGACCGGGGCCAAAGCACGGGTGACCATGATCGAGCTTGCGATGATGATGCCGCCCGTAGCCTGCTGGTCGATGACGAGGATCGCGCCGACGGCCAGAACACCGGATTGAAGCATCATCCGCGATATCTTCGCGATCGTGGTCAGCGTGCCGGCAATGTTGCTCGCTGCCAGCTGATTTGCGAGATAGTCCTCATTCATCGCCGCCCATTTTTCGGTAAGGCGACCGCTGAAACCCATGGCGACCACCGCTTCCCAGTTCCGCCGCGCGGCCTGCGCGAAGCTGAGGCGAGCCGCTGAGGACTTGGCCGCTTCGAGCGCCGGCCGATGCGACAGTACCTCCGCGAGCACGGTCAGAATGACAAGCAGAATGGCGCCGGAAAGCGCGGTGACGCCGATCCAGAAATGGAACAGAAAGCACAGGACCAGGTAAAACGGCATCCAGGGCAGATCGAACAACGCCGCGCATCCGGCTCCGGACAGGAACGAGCGGACCTGCTCCAGATCGCGCACGGATTGCAGCCCATCGTCCGAAGTTTGCATCTTTGTCGGCAAAAGAACGAGCGAGCCGAAAACCTTCCGGTTCATCCGTTCATCAAGGGATGCGCCAACGCGCGCAAGCAGCATCGAGCGCAGCAGCTCCAGCGCGCCCTGGAATATGAACAGGGTCGCGGCAATAATCGCGAGGCCCGCCAGCGTCGGAAGACTGCGGCCCGGAATAACCCGGTCGTAAACCTGGAGCATGAAGAACGAGCCGGTAAGCGCCAGCACGTTGATCGCCGCACTGGCAAGCGCGATGCTGAGAAACGCTTTTCGAAGCGACGACAGCATCAGGAAGACGAATGTTTGCGGTGGTTCTTTCGAAACAGCAAGCACGTTGCCTAAATCCTTAAATTAGCCCTTGGATCGCAGCAGAGTGTCCACAGCATTGCCCGGCACCATCCCTCTCAAACGAGGAGACCGGAATGACGCAAAGAGCGAATGACATTCCGATGGCGGCGATGAAAATTGCTTGTGACCCCTTACCCGATCCGCAACCTGAAAGCCGGCTGCTTCATGCACAAGTATCGAATATTATTCGCATTTTATGAAGTTGAAATTTACAAAACCTCCAATTTCAGTGAACCCGACCTTAGGATTTCAGGCCATGTTCCATGGTGGCACATTGTCCGGTTGCGACACGCAAGCGAACAAACATGTCATGGTGGAAATCGTGGGCGCTGGCTGCTTCCGGTTCACCGAGGCCCTCATGCAAAAAATCCCCCGGCCAGTGGCCGGAGGATTGCGCAATTGAACATGCGATCTTTAATCGAGCGACCTCAGGCGGCGCGCACGGTTGCGTTCAACGGAATTTCGACGTCGATTTCGAGCGTCGAGACGTGCTCGTTGCAATCCATCTTGACCTGAACCTTGTCCCTGTCGAGCTGTACGTGCTTTTCGATCACTGCGAGGATTTCCTCGCGCAGCACAAACACCAGATCCGATCCCACGGACGAGCGTTCGTGAGCGAGAAGCAGTTGCAAGCGTTCGCGCGCCGCCGGCGCGGTCCTCTGCTTTCCAAAAAGGCGAAAAATGTTCATGCGGCCCTCCGTCCGAAGATCTTGCCGAAAATGTTCCGCTTTTCACCGGGGACCGTGATCGGCAGAACCTCGCCAGCCAGCCGGCGAGCAGCATCGAAATACGCCATCGCAGGCGCGCTGCGGCTGTCGGCCAGTGTAACCGGGGCGCCGATATTGGAGGCGCGCAGAACATCGCTGCTTTCGGGAATGATGCCGAGAAGCGGAATAGAGAGAATCTCCAGAACGTCGTCGACCTTGAGCATATCGCCGCGCTCGGCGCGATTGGCGTCGTAGCGGGTCAGCAGCAGATGCTTTTCCATGCGCTCGCCGCGCTCTGCCTTGAGGGTCTTCGAATCGAGCAGACCGATGATGCGGTCCGAATCGCGCACAGAGGAGACTTCCGGATTGGTGACGACCACCGCCGTATCGGCGTGACGCATTGCCAGGGTGGCGCCGCGCTCGATCCCGGCCGGGCTGTCGCAGATGATCCAGTCGAAATGCTGCCTCAGCTCGTTGATGACGCGCTCGACGCCTTCGGGCGTCAGATTGTCCTTGTCGCGGGTCTGCGACGCCGGCAGCAGAAACAGCGTCTCCAGCCGCTTGTCGCGGATCAGTGCCTGCGGCAGCTTGGCATCGCCCTGAATAACATTGACGAGATCGTAGACGACCCTGCGCTCAGCGCCCATCACCAGATCGAGATTGCGCAGCCCGACGTCGAAATCGACGACAACCACCTTCTCGTTCCTTTGCGCCAGAGCCGCTCCGAGCGCGGCAGTCGAGGTCGTCTTGCCAACCCCGCCCTTGCCTGACGTCACTACGATGACTTTCCCCATCTTGCTCTCCTGTTTCCTGGCCAGTTTCCGGCTCAGATAAGTTTCTCTGCTTTGATGGCATCGCCTTCCAGCCAGAGCTGGACGGCCTGCCCGCGAAGGTTGGCGGGCATGTCTTCCGCCATCTTGTAGATGCCATCGATGGCAACCAGCTCGGCCTCAAGCTTGCGGCAGAAGATATGCGCCGACGCCTTGCCCAACGATCCCGCCATGGCGCGGCCGCGCAAGGTTCCATAAATATGGATCGAACCGCCCGCGACGATCTCCGCTCCCGAGGCAACAGACCCGACGACAGTCACGTCACCTTCAGGAAAGATCACCGACTGGCCTGACCGCACCGGCTCCCTGATGGTGATGGACTGAACCGACGGACGGGCCTCGGGCACCGTGGCTGGCTTGCTTTGCAGCTCGATAGTCGGCTCCTTCTCGGGAACCTCGAAGTCGGAAACCGCACGGCCGCCCTTGAGAGCGGCAGGCATGCCCGGCCCCAGGATCGACGGGCGCGCGCCCTCGATTCCCATGATGCTGACGTTGCGCTGGCCAAGCTCCGCGATGAGCTCTTTCAGCTGCGAACGGTCGATCGGGAGATCCGTCACGTCGAGCACGACCGGTCGACCAAGGAAGAATCCAGCCGAGCGCGCAGCAAGATCATCCAGTCTTATCAACCAGTTATCGAACGGAAGATCCGGAGAAAGCATGACCGCCAGAAAGGAGCGGCCCTTGATGCGAATGGAGCGAGGGTCTGTTATCACTTTGGTCATCTATGTAAATAAATCGTTGATATTGTGTACCAACACCATGGTTAACAAATGGTTAATTTCGCCCCATAAACCGTAAATCGCAGCCGCCCCAAAACCCCAAAATGGCTCCTCGCCTACGGTCCTTATTTCGGGTGATCTGGCGACCACCGCATTGCATTTACCATCGTGGAAAGGCACCAAGGCGGAACCAGTTCGGCTTTGGTGGGTTCCTTGGCCGTGACCATCAATGGCCTGAAAGGGTATCTGCAGAATGGAAAATCAAGCCACCAACGCCATCGTCGCCACGCAGACGGCGCTCAGTCAGGCGAGCGCCCTGATCGTTCACTACGGCTTTTCGACCATAGGAGCGATTGTCCTGCTTGCCGGCGGCTGGGTTCTTGCCCGCGTCATCAGTCGATGGGCCTATAAAGGCATCTCAAAGATTCACGGAATCGATGAAACGCTGGCCCGATTCTTCGAGAAGGCGCTCCACTACGGGCTGCTGATTCTCGTCTTCGTCACTGTCCTCGGGCAATTCGGGGTCCAGACGACCTCGATCGTTGCGACATTGGGCGCTGCCGGCCTCGCCATCGGGCTTGCCCTTCAAGGCACGCTGCAGAACATCGCGGCCGGAATCATGCTGCTCGCCCTGCGCCCCTTTCGTGTCGGCGAGTACATAGAAGCCTCCACCGTTGCCGGCAGAATCGTCGAAGTCGGACTGTTCGCGACCCAACTGCGCACCGCCGACGGCCTTTATCTGCTCGCGCCGAATTCGACGCTGTGGAACACGCCGATCATCAATCACAGCCGCGAACCCAATCGCCGGCAGCAACTGTCAGTGGCCGTTGGTGACGATGCCGACCTGAAGCTCGCCTCGAAAACCCTTCTCGACGTCGTCACCGATGATCGTCGCGTGAGGAGCAGCCCTGCAGCCCGTGTTTATTCCGACGAACTGACCGCCGAAAAGACGATCTTGAAGATCGAATATTGGGTGAAGACCAGCGACTGGGCAGAGACCCGCCACGATCTGGTCGAGCGGATGAGAATCGCGCTTGCGGATAAGGGAATCGTCATCAAGTAGGTGCGCGGACTTCCGCCTGTCACAACGGCAAAATTTCGCTTAGATGCTTGGACTTGGCTGAGTCGGGAGAAGCAGCCGAAATGCAGGGAAAGGGACGGGAAAATGTCGCCAGCCAGATCAGTTTATCGGTTCAACTCCGCCATCGTCCGCGAGCCGTCGCGCTCGGTGGTCGACGGCCTGCGCGCCGAGGAGCGTGGCAGCCCGACCTATGAAGCCGTGAAGGCCGAGCACGATGCCTATATTGCGGTACTGCGCGATGCGGGTGTCGAAGTGACCATTCTGCCGGCGCTCGAATCTTTCCCCGACTCGATCTTCGTCGAAGACCCCGCGCTCGTCTTTACCGAAGGCGCGATCCTGCTGCACCCCGGCGCGGCAAGCCGCTCCGGCGAAGCGGCCGAAATCGCCCCCACCTTGCGCGACATGTTCGAAACCGTGCTCGATCTTCCGGCGGGCTTTGCGGATGGCGGCGATATTCTGGCGACGCCGAAAGGCGTCATGATCGGCCTTTCAGCACGAACCGACAGGGCCGGCGCCGAAGCACTTATCGGCTGCCTCGACAGGCTTGGCCACAAGGCGGAGCTGGTTGCGACGCCAGAAGGCGTGCTTCATTTCAAGACCGCCTGCTCACTGCTGGACGACGAAACCGTGCTCTCGACCGCTCGCCTCGCACGTTCCGGCGTCTTCAAGGATTACAAGCAGATCATCATCCCGGAAGGCGAAGAGCCGGCGGCAAACGCGCTGCGGATCAACGACATTCTGATGGTGCCTTCCACATACCCACGCAGCCTCGAGCTTCTCGACAAGCACGGCTACAAGATCATACCGGTGGCAACGACGCAGATCGAAATGATCGACGCGGGCCTCTCCTGCATGTCGCTGCGCTGGTATCGCGACGACAAATAACGCCGAACGGACCACATCGGAGTTAGCGGCAGTCGCTGAATGCCTGGGAGATTCGTTCAGCCGGGCTTCGTGCGGCGATCAACGCCGCAAGCAGGATACGCGCTTGGCTAGGCCGAAGCGTGTGTGCGTGGACTGCCCCAGCGGCGGCAAGATCGTGCCCGCCCCCGCCACCGCCGTAGCTCGCGACGAGACGACCGTCGGGAACCCTGCTGGAAACGATTACGGGGACACCAGTATCCGTGCAGCGCCTTACGGCCTCGATGATGCCCGGGTTGGCATTGCCGGAGCCGAGGGCGGCAAGCACGATTCCGTCCGTGCCTGCATCGAGGCTCGCCCGGATATGAGTGGCGTCGCAGCCGGGATAAATCGCGACTATATCGACGCGGACGCCTGCAACCGGTGTGGACAGACGCGGGCTCTCGACATGCCCGATCGACCGCGCCGAGCGGAAAGCGTCTGGCTCATCCGTGCTGCGCTTGTAGACGCCCCATGCGGGCAGGAGCCTGCCACCGAAGGATACGAGAACGCCTCGATCGGCGTTGTCCTGGTCCATGGCGGTTTCGATCGCCAGCGCGAGATTGGCCGGCCCATCGGCATGTGGATGATCGGCAGTGAATTGTGCGCCGGTGAAGACGACAGGCTTGTCGGTTGCATGCTGCAAATGAACGAGCAGCGCGGTCTCCTCCATAGCATCGGTGCCATGCAGGACGACGACACCGGCAATGGCCGGATCATCGAGCTGCTGCCTTACGATATCGCTGACCCGCTGCATGTCGGCCAGCGTCAGGCTGGCCGAGTCTTTCGACATCAGATCAATGGGTTGCAGCCGGGCGTTGACCTGCGGAACGAGCGCAAGAAGATCCTCGCCCCTCAGGCTTGGCGTGCTGGCGCCATCGGCGCCACGCTTGCTCGCAATGGTGCCGCCGGTGGCGATGACTGCCACCAGCGGACTAATCTTCTGCGCGTTCAACGCGGCGCTTCCGCGCTGACGACACGTTCGCCGGCCAGGCGATGGATACGCTCGCGCAGCAGATACCATCCGGCGACCAGCGCCGGAATAATGATCACGAGCGAGGCGATGGTCCAGGTGCCGACCGGATAGTCGAAGGCCATGAGCACCAGCACGCCGAAGAGGAAGACAAGCGTGAGGATGCCGGTATAGGGCGCGCCGAACATGCGGAAGTCAGGCCGGACCAGCTCGCCGCGACGCGACAGGTGCCACAGCTTGAGCTGGCAAAGCACGATGACGCCCCATGCGCAGATGATTCCGAGAGCAGACAGGCTGAGCGCGATCTCGAAGGCCTCAGCGGGCACGACCGCATTCAGCGCCACGCCGAGAACCGTCACGGCCGCAGTCACCGCAATGCCGCCATAGGGCACGCCAGCCTTGTTCATCTTCGCGAGCGCCGCGGGGGCGGAGCCCGAAACAGCCATCGAGTGAAGAATACGGCCGGTCGAATAGAGACCTGCATTCAGCGAGGAGAGCACGGCGGTCAGGACCACCAGGTTCATGATGACGTCAGCACCCTCGACCCCGATGGAGCCGAAGAAGGTGACGAAGGGGCTCTCACCGGCCTTATAGGCCGTGTAAGGCAGAAGGAGCGAGAGCAGCAGCACCGAGCCGACATAGAAGATCAAGAGACGAGCGACAACGGTGCGGATGGCGCCGGGGATGACCTTGCGGGGATCGGCGGTTTCGCCTGCCGTGGTGCCGATCAGCTCGACCGAGGCATAAGCAAACACGACGCCCTGAATGATCACAAAGGCAGGCAGGATACCGTTGGGGAAGAAGCCGCCATTGTCGGTGATGATGCTGAGACCGACGGTGTGCCCCTCCAAAGGGGTGCCAAACACGACAAAGTAGATGCCGACGACCAGGAAGGTCGCAAGGGCCAGAACCTTGATCAGGCTGAACCAGAATTCAAGCTCGCCGAACACCTTCACCGACAGCATGTTCATCACCAGGACGACCAGAAGCGCCGTCAGCGCAAACACCCATTGATCGATCCCGGCCAGCCAAGGAACGTAATGCTTGAAGAAATTCATGTAGAGAGCAACGGCTGTGACGTCCGCGACCGAGGTCATCGCCCAGTTCAGCCAGTACATCCAACCGGCCGCAAATGCCATCTTCTCGCCGTAGAACTCGCGGGCATAAGAGACGAAGGAGCCAGAGCTCGGGCGATGCATGATCAACTCGCCGAGCGCACGCAGCACCAGGAATGCGAAGAAGCCGCAAAGCGCATAGACGAAGACCAGCGCGGGGCCGGCTTGGGCGAGCCGCCCGCCTGCCCCCAGGAACAATCCGGTGCCGATCGCGCCGCCGATGGCAATCATCTGGATCTGCCTTGGCTTGAGGGCCTTATGGTATCCAAGGTCTTCCTCGACAAACACCTCGCGGTCGACCGATGTATTTTTCACTGATTCCATTGATATCTCTCCTCCCAATGAATTCGTTTTCAGTTGGCTGCTTCGCGCTGCGTCAGGAGGTCGAGTGCATCCGGACTAACCCGTTCGCCGCCCAATGGCTGCGGGGACAGACCAACAGTTTCAGAGCATCCCTGTAAAGCTGCATGACAGATTTTATTTCCTCATAGTCTTATAGAAACTCGCACGTCAAGTGGCATTTGTCCTTATTGACCGCGGTTCCCTGATTGATTGCGGCTTGAATACCTGTCATACAGCTTGACAGATATTAGCGTCGTCTCGAGCCATTGGAGGATAATGTGGTCACGACTCGCAGGGAGCACGATCTGCTGGGAACCAAGGAGATTCCGGCAGATGTCTATCGGGGCGTGCATACGGCACGGGCGGTGGAAAACTTCCAGGTCACGGGCATGACGATCGGGCGCAATCCCTATCTCGTCCGGGGTCTGACCTTCGTGAAAGAGGCCGCGGCCATTGCCAACCACGAGCTCGGGCTGCTCGATCGGGTGCGGATGGATGCGATCGTGCGGGCCTGCTGCGAGATTCGCGCCGGTGCACTTCACGACCAGTTCGTCGTGGACGAAATCCAGGGCGGGGCCGGCACCTCGACGAACATGAACGCGAACGAAGTCATCGCCAATCGCGCCCTCGAACTGCTCGGCCATAGCAAGGGCGACTATGCCCACCTGCATCCGAATGACCACGTCAATCTCAGCCAGTCGACCAACGACGCTTACCCCACAGCCGTCAACATCGCGCTGATCGAGGCGATCGACGACCTCGCGGCCTCTATGACCGTGCTGAAGAGTGCCTTCGACCGCAAGGCGCAGGAATTCGCCCGGTTCATCAAGCTCGGGCGGACGCAGCTGCAGGACGCTGTTCCGATGACGCTTGGACAGGAGTTCCGGACTTTCGTCGTGATGCTCGGCGAGGACAAGGCACGCCTTATCGAGTCCGCAGCGCTACTGCACGAGATCAATCTCGGCGCCACCGCCATCGGCACGGGGCTGAATGCACCACGCGGATACGCAGCACTCGCATGCGAGCATCTGTCGCGGCTGACGGGACGCCCGCTCGTCACGGCGGAGGACCTCATCGAGGCGACGCAGGATCCCGGCGCATTCGTGCATCTGTCTGGGGTACTCAAGCGGGTCGCGGTGAAACTGTCGAAGACGTGCAACGATCTTCGTCTGCTTTCATCCGGTCCACGCGCGGGCATCGGCGAAATCACTCTGCCCGCCATGCAGGCGGGATCGAGCATCATGCCCGGCAAGATCAATCCGGTCATCCCGGAGATGGTCAATCAGGTTGCCTACGCAGTGATCGGCAACGACATCACCATCACCATGGCCGCCGAAGCCGGTCAGCTCCAGCTCAACGCCTTCGAACCCATCATGGTGCGTGCACTCTCGCAGAGCATCAGCCAGCTGAGCGCCGCCTGCCGCATCCTGGCGGAGCGCTGCGTCGATGGCATCCAGGCCAATCCTGCCATCATGGCCGCACGGGTGGAGGAGTCGATCGGACTTGCCACCGCGCTCAATCCGCTGATCGGCTACTACGCCGCCACCGAAGTTGCGCAGGAAGCGCTCGCCAGCGGTCGCACGGTGCCAGAGGTCGTCCTCGAGCGCGGACACCTGACCGTCGATCAGCTGCAAAAGGCGCTCAGCCCCGAGCACCTCGCCAACCTGCCCGCTATCGTCAACTCTGAGCCTGATCTTCTCCAATGATGGTGGTCACCACCTGCTTCACCTGACCCAGGTGAAGCTCCATTGCCTCGCGCGCCTCCTGCCCTGAGCCCGCCTTGATCGCATCCACGATCCGGCGGTGCTCAAGGTTCGACGCAGAGCGCCGGCCGGCCATCATGTTCACCATCTCCGATTGCAGGGATAGCGCCTCGCGGGCATCGGCCACGATCTTCGCAAACAGCGCATTGCCCGACGCCTCGGCAATCAGGCCATGAAACTGCGAATCGAGCAGCACCCACGGATGCGGCTCTTCTTCCCTGTCCATCTTGTCGCACAGCTCCAGCAATGCGGCCAGCTGATGCTCCGTGCGGCGCAGCGCCGCCCAGCCGGCGGCGGGAACTTCGATGAAGGGCCGCGCCTCGATCAGATCACGCGCCGAGTAGGCGCCATAATTAAGTTCCGGGCTGGGCATCGTGGTCATGACATAGGTGCCGCTGCCGGTACGGGTCTGCGTCAGTCCGAGCGTTTGAAGGGAGCGTAGAGCTTCACGGATGATCGGCCGGCTTACGCCATACCTCTCCGCCAGTTGAGCCTCCGATGGCAACCGGGTGCCAACGATCAGCTGGCCCGAGCCGATGGCTGAGCGCAGATCGTCAAAGACCGCCTCAGCGGCGTTCTTCCGACTGATCGGCCTTGTCTCGGATAACCAGTCAGCCAATTCGCTCATGCTCCCGTTTGATAGACACTTTGGATCTGTCAAACAGCTAAGCTGAATCTCAGCGGGCATCAAGCACAGACACGCGAGAGTTGCTCTTTGAGCTCAGATTTGCGGAAACCTACCGGTGCGTTCGCGGATAAGGATTGCGCTCGGGGAAGCTCCAGCCGGCGATGATCTCGGGATCGGCCTGCCACACTTCCACTTTCAGCGGATAGCATGCAGCCTCGTCGCTCGAATGGCCGCTGCCGCAATCACCCCCGGGGCATGCGGAGAGCGCGCCCAGCAGATCGATCTCCGCGAAGAACTCGATGAAATCGCCTGGCCGCACGGGGCTGGCCTTCATGAAATACTGGTGGGTATCGCGCGTGAAGCCGGTGCACATGAATACGTTCAGCACGTCATGCACATGCACTTCGGCCTCCTGAACGGATATGTTCCGTTCCTCGGCAAGCGCCCGCGTCAGGTTCGAATGACAGCAGTGATGATAGTCGTTCCCCTTCAGCAGCCGGTTTGTGTAGGGATCGCAGCGGGTGCCGATGACATCATGGACGCCGGCGCCGTCATCATCCCAGCCGTACCAGCCGAGCGTATCATGGGTGATCGTCGCCATCGGTCGTAGAGACGGCATGCTGCTCCACAATCGATCGCCGACGCCGACATGCGTGGCATGCAGGGCGCGCGTCTTGCCGCTGAAGAAGCGTTCCGACAAGTCATTCGCATTCCAAAGATTGAGGTCGCCGACTTGCGAGCCCTCTACGCTGACGATGCGGAAAAAATGTCCTCGTGGAACGTGAAAGCTGCGCGCCTCCCTCGGCGGGACGATGGTCTCGCTGACCTTCGTCAGGCTCTCGCGCGCTCCATTCAAAAGTCCGAGATCAGCAGCCGGAAGCGTCTCGACCGGATAGACCACCACCGGCGGCTTGCTGCGACGGTCGTGTGCGTCGGAAGGGATCAGCGGCATGGATGAATTCTGCATTACAATCACTATCCCTTATATGCTTGCGTGATGATGGCCCGAGCGCTTGCCGAACGCATATCAGAAGCACCAGATTCGGCGGCACTCTAGCGAAATGGCAGCGCCGGACAACACAGTTTGTTCTTGTCCTTTGGCCAAGCCTGACTTAGTCATTGCCCATGAGAAACCTTCCCCTCGCCTCCCTGCGCGCCTTCGAGGCAGCCGCACGTCACGAGAGTTTCGTCAAGGCCGCCGCCGAGCTCAATCTGACGGCTGCCGGTGTCAGCCAGCATGTGCGAACGGTGGAAAACTGGTTGAACGTCCCGCTCTTTGTGCGACAGACGCGTGGTGTCGCGCTCACCGCTGCCGGCCGCGAGTTCGGCGCGGCGGTGACACATGGGCTCGGACATATCGAAATCGCGGCCCAGCAATTGCGGCGCGAAATCCACAGCCGCCCGATCAGCATTGCCTGCATCGCATCGATGGCAACGCGATGGCTCATTCCGCAATTGCCGAGATTTAGGGCGGCTTATCCGGACCTCCGCATCAACATCGTCTATGCGCTGGAGGCGAAGACGCCGGAAGCAGCCGGCGTGGATCTGTTGATACGTCATGGACCACGGCCTGGCCCAAGCGCGATCGAGCTTCTGAGTGCCGAAACGCGCCCCACCTGTTCGGCGGAATTTCGCGCCCGTCACGGCAAACTTGAAACACCTCACGATCTGACCAGCGCCGAACTCCTCCATGACGAGACCATCGAGGCCTGGGCACGCTGGTTCGCCATCGCTGGCCTTCACGACACACCCAAGGCCGGCCCAATCTTCGCCGATTTCAACCTGATGATCGGATCGGTCATCGGCGGCCAGGGTGTCGGCCTTTGCCCTACGGCGCTGATCGCAGATGAGCTGGCACAAGGATCCCTGGTGACGCTGTTCGAAACAGCCTCGGACATGGACAAAGCTTATTGGCTCATCGAGGCAAAGAGCCTTTCCCAGGAGGCCGTGATGCTTCGAGACTGGCTGGTTGCGGCAAGCCGGGAACGTTGAAGTGCCTGGTGGCAGGAGCTGGTATCCTGCCAGCGATTTCTGCTCACTTACATGGGATAATCAAGGAGCGTCTGCAGCCAAATCGGAACCGGCCATCGTTTGGGCTGCTCTCCGGCGTTCGGCGGCCTTTAGCATATCCACGAAGGCGCGAACCCTGGCGGGGCGAAACCGCGCCGGCGGAAAGACGGCGTATATGCCGCCGGCCGGCAGGCTCCAGTCCGGCAGCATGCGAACCAGCCTCCCTGCCTCGATGTCCTTCGCCGCCATGTAGTCCGGGAAGACCGAGACCCCTACCCCGGCGAGAACGCAGGCATAGGCCGCCGGTGTCTTGTCGGCGGTCACCGGGCAATTGACATCGATTGTGACTGTCTCCCGCTCGGCATGCGAAAAAACCCAGCGAAGCGGGTTTCGCAGCGCCGCATTGGCGACCCACGGCAGATTGGCCACATCGGCCGGTGTTGAAATGGAAGGCATGGCGCCAATCAGAGAGGGTGCGGCAACGAGATATTGATCAAAGGTGCCAAGACGCCGCGCCTGATTGCTCGAGTTTGCTAGCCAGCCGACGCGAATGGCGAGGTCTACCTGGCCGGCAACCAAATCCATGACATCATCATCGAAGATGACGTTGACCTGCATTTGGGGAAAGCGCTGGCGATAGGCTGCGATTGTCGGCGCCACGACGGCCGCGCCATAGTCGAGCGATGCGGTCAGTGTCAGCATGCCCGAAGGCTCGCTCGCCTTTTGCGACATCTCGGCATAAGCCGCCTCCGCCTCGCGCAGAATGATGACACAGCGATCATAGAAGAGATGGCCCTCATCCGTCGCATGAAGCCGCCGCGTGGTACGGGTCAGCAGCGTGACACCCAGTTCCTGCTCCAGCCGGGCGACCTGATGACTGACGACAGCCTTTGCGACACCGAGCCGCTCGGCAGCCAACGTAAAGGAACCGGTATCGACGACCGTTGTGTAGAAGATCAGCCGGTTCAGATTGAGAAGATCGCTCACGGTACTTTGTCAAACCAGATCATACAGTCTGTATGATTGATCGATATTTATCTCCTAATCAAGGCCTGTGATAATATATGCTGCATCTTCGGCTGCCTCGCACTCCACCAGATCGGGAAAATCGATATGATCACACGACGCGACACCTTCAAGCTTGCAATGGCGGCCGGTCTAGCCGCCGCTCCGCTCACCCTGGCGCGTGCCGCAAACGGCAAGCTTGACTGGACGTATTTTCAGGCGGGTGAAACGGGCTTTCGCCGCACACCGGTCCTCCTGACGGGCAAAAAGAACGCCATCCTGCTCGACGGCGGCTTCACGCTCTCCGACGGACGCACCGTTGCGGATGCCATCAAGGCTACAGGCAAGCGGCTGACGACCATCTTCGTGAGCTGCAACGACCCTGATTACTATTTCGGCCTCCGCCCCATCGTCGAAGCTTTCCCGAAGGCGAAGGTCGTCGCCAAGCCGGTCACCGTCAAGGCGATCAAGGCCAATGTTCAGGCCAAGCTGGAAGCCTGGGGACCTCAACTCAAGGAAAATGGCCCGCAAAAACTGGCCGACGTCGTCATTCCCGAACCGTCCAACGTGACCTCTCTCGATCTCGAGGGGACTCGTATCGAGATCGTCGAAGTGCCCGGAATGCACGACCGGCGCTACATCTGGGTGCCGGCGCTCAAGGCCGTTTTCGGCGGCGTTCTTATCGATTCCGGCATTCACGTCTGGGTCGCAGACACCGCAACGCCGGAGCTGCGCGCTGCCTGGGTCAAGGCGCTTGATGCCATCGCCGCGCGCCAGCCGCAGATCGTCATTCCCGGCCATCAGGCGGAGGGGGCCGAACAGGGAAACGCTGCAATCACTTTCACGCGCGACTATCTCCTCGCCTTCGAGGAGGAAATGGGACGAACGAAAGACAGCGCTGAACTGATCTCCGCGATGACCAAGCGTTATCCTGACCTCAAGGACGTCGGCTCACTTCAACTCGGCGCCAAGGTCGCCAAGGGCGAGATGAAGTGGGGTTGACCACCGTCAGCCCGCGAAAACGGCACGGCAACAGAGGATAAGAGTCATGAGCGATATCAAATTCCCCGCGATCGGCCACACCTATCGCGCCGACTACGGCGAACTTGCCTACCGTGTCGCCTTTGCCGATGACGGCAAGACGTTGCGCTGGGCCGAGGATAAGGCGACGGATTTCGGCGCGATCGCCAAGACTGAGACCTATCAGGCTATCCCGATCCGCCCCGGCGTCTTCATGGTCACCTGGCGGGAAGCGGACGGCACGACTGTCACCCATGTCGAGGACTTCGAAAACAACACGCTTCATGCCGCCATCACGCTTCCAGACCATTCATTCCTGACTCTACCGGGAAAATGGACGCGCCTCGACTGAAGCTGCCGGTCTAGAAGCCCATGAAGCCCGGTTGCGTGGCAAGCGCCGGGGCCTTTTCCAACGCCGCGAGATCAACCCTGGGGACGCCGAATTCCGTGTCATCGGCGAGAATTGCCTCGATTTCAGCCGCCACCTGCAACACGCCGGCGTCATCATGGCGCCGGCCGACGATCTGCAGGCCGAAGGGCATGCCCAGCGTGTCACGACCGACCGGAATGGTGATCGAGGGATGGCCGGCAAGGGTCGAGGCATAGGCCATGGCCAGCCAGTGATAGTAGCTTTTGGTCGGCTTGCCGTCGATCTCTTCCGGATAGAGTTCGTGCCAATCGCGCGGGCTGATCGTTACCGCCGGGCAAAACACATAGTCGTAAGCCTCGAAGAAAGTCTGCCAGTCGCGATAGTAGCGGCCCTGCTTGACCAGCGCATCGGCGATATCGAGCGGACCATAGCTCAGGCCTTCTTCGACATTGGCGCGGACAAGCGCGCCGACCTTATCCGGATGGGACAACATCAGCTTATGGTGAGTGCCCAAAAACATCACGCCACGCAGGACCGAAAAGATGCGGTCGGCATCGGCACAATCCGGATGCGTCTCCTCGACCATGCCCAGGTGACCGGACAGCCGCTTCGTCACCCGTCTGAAGCCATCGCGAATGACCCGTTCGGTCGGCGCAAAGCCGAAATCTTCGGTGACGGCAATGCGCAGCGAGGCGAGATCGGGACGACGGCCGGATCCAGACCGATCCATCGGCCAGGGGGTCTTTCCATCGACGACGACCGTGTAGGGATCGAGCCTGTCCGGCCGCGCCAATACGGACAGCATCAGCGCCGCATCCGCCACGTTGCGGCCCATCGGCCCACTCGTCGGCAGAGGCATCAGCGCCATGGAGCGCGTGTCACCCGGCACAACGCCCGGTGAGGGGCGAAAGCCGACGACGCCGCAAAAGGCTGCGGGATTGCGCAGACTGCCTCCCGTATCCGACCCGGTCGCCAGCGGCGCCATTCGCGACGCCAGGAGCACCGCTGAGCCGCCGGACGAGCCGGCGGCGCTCTTCGCCGTGTCATGTGGATTGGCGGTGGCGCCATAGACCGCGTTGCGGGTATTGCCGCCGGCGCTCCATTCCGGATTGTTGGTCTTGCCGAGTGGAATGGCCCCTGCCCCGCGCATGGCTGAGACAATCGCATCATCCCTTGCAGCGATATTGTCGCGGTAGATCTCCGAACCGAAGGTGGTCGGCAGACCGGCAACGTCGATCATGTCCTTGACACCGAAAGGCAGGCCATGCAGCGGGCCGAGCGTTTCGTTACGCGACACCTTCTCTTCGGCCAGCCTCGCCTCGTCCAGAACCCTGTCGAAATTATAGGCCACCAGGGCGTTCACCGCCGGGTTGAGCCTCTCGACCCGCTCGATACAGGCTTTGGCCAGTTCAACCGGCGAAAGGCTCTTGCGCCCGATCAGCCGACGGGCCTCCAGCGCACCGAGATCCGCGGGATTGGACTTGCTCATGGCGATACCTTTCTGCAGGATAGGATGGAGTATCGGCAAGCCGTCAGGTGTTTGCCTTCAGGCTGGCTGCGTTCGCGGCGATATCGAGGAACAGCGCCGTCATCATCTGCATGCCTTCGCGCGCGATCGGGATCAGAACATGCTCGTTCGGTCCGTGCTGACCGCATTCGGCATAGGAATGCGGAATCCAGATCGTCGGCAGCCCGAGAATATCGGTGAAGGCGTCGTTCGGCAGCGATCCCGCGAGATTGGGCAGGACATGCGGACGGCGACCGGCGCTGCGCGTCAGCGACTGCTCGACGAACCGCACCCACGGATGATCCGGTGAAAAGCGCGTCGCCTGGAAGGCCTCGCCGCGCGCGGCGCGCACCTCCACCATCGGAAAGCCATTGGCGTCGAGATGGCGGCGCAGAGCCGGGATGATAGCCTCTATGTCCGTGCCGACCACGAAGCGCAATTGGCACACGGCCCGCGCCGAACCCGATATGGCGTTCTGCGGCGCATCGATATTGCCGGACGACAGAGCGAGAACGGCGAAGGAATTCCAGCCGAAGACCCGTTCGCTCGGCGTCAGATCGCTCTCGCCCCAATCGGCATCGTGCCGGCGTGGCGGGAGGTCACGCAGGACGGCGCGGATATCGGGCGTGAGGCTCGTCGGGCGCCATTCGGCAATCTTGAGCTGGCCGCGCGCATCGGTGATCGTCGCGATCGCCTGGGCGAGAATAATGGCCGGATCGGCAAGTAGTCCACCGAAATTGCCGGAATGATGATCTCCGTCGCGCAGGTTGACGATGAGATTGAAAGACATGCCGCCACGCGATCCCATGAACATGGTCGGTGTGTCGATGGCCAGACGCGGGCCATCCGAGGCGATCAGCACATCCGCCGAAAGCCGGGCGCGGTTGGCGGCGAAGAACTCTCGCAGGCCAAAAGAACCGGTCTCCTCGGCCATCTCCAGAATGATCTTCGCATTGAAGCCGAGCCGGCCGTTCTTGCGGATCAGCAGCTCAAGCGCCTTGATGTTGATCAGGTGCTGGATCTTGTTATCGGCCGTGCCGCGGCCGTAGAGCTTGTCATCTTCGCGGGTGAGCCTGAACGGCTCTAAACCCTCGCGCCAGCGATGCGCTTCGCCATTGCAGACATCGCCATGGCCATAGACCAGCACAGTCGGCAAGTCGTCACCCTCGATGCGGTCGGCGATCAGGAGCGGTGCTCCTCCTTCTCGTGGATTATCGAAGATTTCGACGGAAAAACCCATGGAGAGCAGCAGCGGCTGCATCTCCTTCCCCAGATAGGCCTGAAGCTCCTCCCACCGGCCCTCGGACTGGCTGACGGAGCGCCGTGCCACAAGCCTCGCCAGGTCCACCTCGAGCCCGCCGCCGTCGACATAATCGCGGGCGGCCTCGATCACTTGCACTCTGTCCATGGAACTTGCCTACCTCGCTGCGTCGGCAGCCGACAATGCTGCCATATTGGGCGCTTCCCAGCCGCGGCCGGGCATGGCGGCGAGCAGTTGGCGCGTATAGGAATGTTGGGGATTCCCGAAGATGTCGTCGACGGCGCCGTACTCGACCACCTCCCCTTTCGACATCACAAGAATATGGTCCGAAATCTCGGCGGCAACCCTTAGATCATGGGTGATGAAAATCACTGTCAGACCGACGCTTTTCCTGATGTCGTCGAGGAGTTTCAGCACATCCTTCTGCACCGAGACGTCTAGCGCCGAGACCGCCTCATCGGCGATCAGAATCTTCGGCTCGACCATAAGGGCACGAGCAATCGAGATGCGCTGGCGCTGTCCCCCGGAAAACTGCACCGGATAGCGGTCAAGCGCATCCTCCTCAAGGCGGACGATCCGCATCAGTTCCCGTGCCTTTTCCATCGCCTGCTTGCGCGGCACGCCGAAATTGACAGGCCCTTCGACCAGGAGATCGCCAATGGTTCGGCGCGGATTGAGCGAGCCGTAGGGATCCTGGAAGACGATCTGGATATGCTTGCGGAAATTCCGCCGTCCGGCCGCTGTTCTCGTGTCCAGCCGGTCATTGCCGATCCAGATGGAGCCGTCATCCGGCTCGACCAGGCCCATGAGACAGCGCACGAGCGTCGTCTTGCCGGAACCAGACTCCCCGACAATGCCGAGCGTCTGTCCCTCAAGCACGGTGAAATCCGTCGGCTTGACGGCTTGAACCTTGCGGGCTGGCCGGAAGAAGGTTCGGGCGGTCGAGAAGGTCTTCTCGATGCCAGCGACGCGTAGCGCGATCGGCGCAGACATTTCGGGATCTCCCTTGCCGCCATGCCGCTTCGGAACAGCGTCAATCAGCATCCGCGTATAGGGATGATGAGGGCTGTTGAGCACCTGTTCGACAGGCCCCTGCTCGACCACCACGCCCTTCTGCATGACCACGACGCGGTCGGCGATCTCAGCCACCACATCAAAGTCATGGGTGACGAACAGGATGCCGGCCTTGCGGCTTTCCTTCAGCGCCTTGAACATGTCGAGGATCTGCGCCTGCGTCGTCACGTCGAGTGCCGTGGTCGGTTCGTCGGCGATCAGCAGGCGCGGCTCCATGGCAAGCGCGATGGCGATGACGATCCGCTGGCGCTGGCCGCCGGACAGCTGATGCGGATAGGCATGGTAGAGCCGCTCGGGTTCCGGAAGCCGCACCTCCTTGAGGAGCGCCATGGTGCGCTCGCGCCTCTCAGTCTTCGGGAGCGTTGTATGGGCCTTGAAAACCTCTTCGATCTGATCGCCGACCGTGTAGCACGGGTTGAGCGCGCTCATCGGTTCCTGGAAGATCATGCCCATGCGGTTGCCGCGCAGGCCGGAATGCTCGGCCTCGGAGAGCCTGAGCACGTCCCGCCCCTCGAACAGGATCTCGCCGGCGGAAGGCTTCAGCACCTTCGGTAGCAGCCCCATGGCCGCAAACGAGGTGATCGACTTGCCGGAGCCGGACTCTCCAACAATGCAGAGGATTTCCTTCTCGCGGATATCGAGCGACAGATCGCTGACGGCGTGTGGACGATCGCCTCCCCTTGGGAGATCGATGGTGAGGTTACGGATCGAAAGGACGGGTTCGGCAACGTTCGTCATCAGTTTCTGCCCTCCGGCGCGGTGATGTCGCGAATGCCATCCCCCAGCATGTTGATCGCAAAGACCAAAACGAACAGAGCTATGCCCGGAATGGTGATCAGCCAGCTCTCGAACAGCAGCATTTCCTTGCCCTCGGAAATCATCAGCCCCCAGGACGGGGTCGGCGGCTGCACACCAAGGCCAAGGAAGGACAGGGCCGCCTCCAGAATGATGGCATGCGCCATTTCCAGCGTGACGATGACGATCAGTGCGTTCATGACGTTCGGCAACACATCCTTGAAGAGGATGCGCGGCAGGCTCGCCCCCAGCACTTCGGCCGCCGCGATATAATCCGTCTGGCGCACCTGCATGGTAGCGCTTCGCAGCACCACTGCGAACCGATCCCAGAGCAGCAGGCCCAATATCGACACCACGACCGTCAGTGAACCGCCGAAAAGAGCCACGACGGCAAGAGAGACCAGCGTCGCCGGCAAGGCAAGCCGCACCGACAGGATGAACATCACCACCGCATCCACCTTGCCGCCGAAATAACCGCCAAGAATGCCGAGCGTGGTGCCGATCACGGCGGAGATCATCGCCGCGGTAAAGCCGATCATAAGGGAGACGCGGGTGCCGTAGATCAATCGAGAGAGGTAATCCCGGCCAAGCGCGTCGGTTCCGAGCACATGCTTCCAGTCGCCACCCAGGAAGACGGGCGGAGCCAGCCGCGCCAGCAGATCCTGCTTATAGGGATTATGCGGCGCGATCAGCGGCGCGAAAAGTGCGATCAGAGCGATCATCAGCAGGATGACAAATCCCGCCATGAAGCCGCGATGCTTCAGCGCCCTGCGCGTGACGGCCCGGGATGGTGCCGGCGCGGTTATGGTCTGGATGACGGTTGCGGTTTGGGACATGTCGTTCATCTCAGGCGGCCCTCAGACGGGGATCGAGCCATGCGTTCAAGACGTCGGCCAGAAAGGTGAAGGCGATATAGAACATCGCAAAGATCAGGATCAGCGCCTGCATGGTCGGCAGGTCGTTGCGCGAGATCGATTCCCAGGCGAGGAAGCCGGCGCCATGCAGCGCGAAGATCGTTTCCACCACGACGGAGCCGCTGAACATGAAGCCCAGCTGCACGGCGCTGAGGCTGACGACCGGGATGATGGCGTTGCGCAGCGCGTGCTTGAACAGCACTTTCCGTGGCTTCAGGCCCTTGGCACGGGCGGTCCGGATATAGTCGGACGACAGGACTTCCAGCATGCCGGCGCGGGTGAGCCGCATGATGGCGGGCGTCGCGTAGTAGCCAAGAACGATCGTCGGCAGGATATAGCCGGTCCAACTCCCGGTTCCGGAAGCCGGCACCAGACCGAGATTGACCGAGAAGATCACGATGAGGATCAGGCCGAACCAGAAGCTTGGGATTGCCTGTCCAACCACGGCGATGCCAAGTGCCAGCCGATCGATGATGGTGTTCGGAAAGGCGGCTGCGAGGACACCCATCGGGATCGCCAGCAGCAGCGCGAAACTCATGCCGAGAAAGCCGATCATCATGGTCACCGGCAACCGATCGGCGATCATCCCGGAAACCGGCTGCTTGAAATAATAGCTCATGCCGAAATCGCCGGAGAGTGCGCGCATCAGCCACTCGACATATTGGAACATCAATGGCTGATCGAAGCCGTATTGACTGCGGATTGCGGTGATAACCTCCGCTGGAGCGCCCTCACCGGCAATGGCGATGGCCGGATCACCGGCCATGAACAGAAGAATGAAGCTGATGAAGGACACAGTCAGCGCCACCAGCGCCGCCATACCGAGTTTGGTCAGGACAAATTTCAGCATCGTGTACCCTTAAACGGGAGGCGCGACCGGGCTAGCCGCTCCTGTCACTCTGAAACACGTCATCCGGCCACCATGGATGCGCCGGATGACTGATGCACATGTCATTTC
>DASVPC010000122.1:0-11544 GCA_036383055.1 Rhizobium sp.
CCTTGCCGCCCGACGGAGAGGCTTCATCCTCCTGGCAATCGGCTTCGCACTCCAGAGCTTCGTCGGCTCGGCCATCCTTGTGCATATGCTGCCGCTTCTCGGCGCGCTGGGACTCGGTATTGCCGGCGTCATGGTCGGCACGCTCTTCGGGCCTGCGCAGGTTGCAAGCCGCTTCATCAACATGATGTTCGGCAAGAACCTGTCCCAGCTCAGGCTTGCAATGATTTCCGCCGCACTACTGCCGGCATCGGCGGCGCTGTTGCTTCTGACCGCGCCTTCCGTTCTCGGAGCGTTGGCATTCGCCGTGCTGTTCGGCATGGGCAACGGTCTTTACAGCATCGTCGGCGGCGTATTGCCCCTGGCTCTCTTCGGCAGCGCCGGATATGGCGCCCGTCAGGGTCAGCTTATGTCGGTGCGCCTGATCGTCTCTTCGGCCGCGCCCTTCGCCTTCGCCCTGCTGATGGAGAATATCGGCGTGAGCTGGGCGCTAACGATCACCGCCGTTCTTGGAAGCGGAGCCTTGCTGGCCTTTATGGGGATTGCGCGATTATATCGCGAACCGCACGCTGGTTGACGCCGCTGGCCCTCGAGAGATCAGCGGCGGCGAGAATCTCAAGTGTCATCCAGCGGAATGAGACCCGCGACGCTCCGGTCCGTCGACCGATCGCTCTCGCCGAGCCCCTCGGCGACACCGGCCCGGTCCGCCGCGCTGCGGTTCTGGCTCATCTTGCGCTTACCTTCGATTCGGCCGATGGGCAGGCGTAGCCCGACGATGCCTCTGAGTTGGGCCTTGATGAAGGCCTCTGGCGCGTCCGTCACGGCCCATGGCTCGGCGCGCGGCCGCTCATAAAGATTGGTCAGGTGCGAGACGACGCCGAGCAGCCTATCCGCATCCTCAAAAAACTCCACTGGCCCATAGGCATGCACGGCGGCATAGTTCCAGGTCGGCACGACCTTGCCGTGTTCCCGCTTGCTCGCATACCAGGATGGGTTGATGTAGGCGTCCGGCCCCATGAAAATGGCGAGAGCCTCGCCGATTGCCGGCGTCTTCCATTGCGGATTGGCCCGGGCAAGATGGCCGTAGAGCGTGCCGTGCTCGCCCTCGTCTGGATCGAGAAACAGCGGCAGTGGCGTCGAGAACAATCCGTCGGCGGTTGCCGTGACGAAATTGCAGAGGCGCGCTTCCCGCATCATGGCATGGAGCTCGGCGGGATCGTCCTCCCGAAAGGCTGGTGGAACATACATGGACATCACCCTTGGTTTTCCGGAGCAATAGCGGCACACTGGCATGCTATAAACGACCAGTTTTGGTAAAAATGGAAGACCAGCCAGAGGGCGCAGGGTCCACTATATCCCCGGGCACGGTGTGCGAAGCGCCTATCAGTGGGTAAGCGGGCGAGACAGGTCAGGCCTCTATTCTATAGAGGGATTGCACCAACCCGGATGGAAACGTCCTCGTCATCACATGGGTCAGCGGGATATCGCTGTCGATAGGGCCGAAGAGCCGGCGGCCTTCGCCAATAAGGACCGGAATCTGTGTCACCACCATATCGGCAATTAGACCTTCACGAAGGAAAGATTGCACGATCTGGCCGCCATCCACGTAGACGCGTCGCCAGCCTTCCACCGCAAGCATCTCCATTGTCGCCTTGGGTGTCATGTCCACGAAGCGAACACGACCCGTCAAGTGGCCCGGAACCGGCGAAGAAGCCAGGGTTTTCGACAGCACGACCACGGGTCTATCATACGGCCAAGGTTCGCAAGCTGCTATACCTTCGAAACTGCCGCGCCCAATCACAAGACCGTCGATGTTTTTGATGAAATCCTGATAGCCGTGATCTTCATCCGGGTCATCGCGGCTGAGCAGCCAGTCGATATTCCCATTTTTCCTGGCGATGAGGCCGTCCAGGCTGGTGGCGATGAAGACATGCCCAGTGATCATGGCTACCTCAAGCTGCGATAAGGTGATGTTCGAAGAGATGTTAGGACACCGCACCTAAGCGCACAATCCGTAATGGGCCGAGCCGCGACTCTTGTTCCATGTAGCTACGGGATTGAATCTTTAATCGGCCTGCTCGGAACGTACCTGTACGGCTATCAGCAGAAAATGGCGGAGAAGATGGGATTCGAACCCACGATACCATCTCTGGTATACTCCCTTAGCAGGGGAGCGCCTTCGACCACTCGGCCACCTCTCCGGTGCGGCCCTGATAGGGCCATTCATTTATCGACGCAAGCCCTTTTTCGCCTGCACGCGCGTTCTCCCCGCATTCGGCGTTGCGCGCATCGTGCAGGGAGGAACCCGATAGCCGGCTTGCGACCCCTCTCAGGCCAGGAGCTGCTTGAGGTCCGTTGCGGGATCGGCCAGAACGGACTTTGCCGGGTTGATACCGGTTTCCAGCAGCTTCTTGCCGGTCACATAGGCCTTTGCATCGTTGATGGCGTCAACCGCGATGAAACGGCCCTGCTTGAAATACCAGACCGAAGCCGCCCCTTCGCGGAGGCCGGGGCGCAAAAGGGTCTCATCGTAGCCAAGATTGAAGCCGGCGATCTGCAATTTCACGTCATATTGATCCGACCAAAACCATGGCTTCGGATCATAGGCCGCTTCGCCGCCGGCGATGATTCCGGCTGCGGCTTCCGCCTGATCGACGGCGTTCTGGACCGATTCGAGGCGGATACGGCCGCCGTTCCAAGGCAGTTCGGCACAATCGCCCGCGGCGAAGATCGAGGGATCGGAGGTGCGGGCGAACGAATCAACGATAATGCCGTTACCGACGTCCAGACCGGCCTCTTTAGCCAGTCTGTCATTCGGGGCAACGCCGATACCGACGATGGCGAAATCCACATCGATAGTGGAGCCGTCGGACAGTTCGGCGGCAACGACGTGACCGTTCTTGCCGATCAATTGCTTGAGGCCGGTCTTCTCGCGGATGACGACGTCATGTTCCCGGTGGATCACCCGCATGATGTCGGCCGTCTCCTTGGCTGCGACACGCTGCAGGATCCTGTCAGCCATTTCGATAAGCGTGACTTCAAGACCGCGATGGCGGGCGACGGCCGCCGCTTCGAGGCCGATATAGCCGCCGCCGATGATAAGGACGCGACGGCCGGCACGCATTTCGGCAGAGAGCTGATCGGCATCGCGCTTGTCGCGGGCGACATAGACGCCTTCAAGAGCGCCGCCGACGGCGGGCGGCAGACGGCGCGGGGTGGCGCCGGTTGTAAGCGCCAGCGTCTCGTAGTCGAGCGCGGAGCCATCCTGCATGATGACCTGCTTTGCAGCCCGCTTGATCTGCTCGACCCAGGTGGAGAGACGGATCTCGACATTGTTCTCGGCGTACCAATGCTCCGGGCGGAACAGCAGCCGGTCGAAGGCCATTTCGCCGAGAAGGTACTTCTTGGTCAGCGGCGGCCGCTGGTAGGGAAGGCTTTCCTCCGCGCCGACAATGGTGATCGGCCTCAGATCTCCGAGCGCCCGCACCTTGGCGGCAAGCGCGAATCCGGCCTGCCCGGCCCCGACAATGACCAATCTGCCCGTCACGATCCTCACTCCATTATTGTTATAGCGGCTCGCCGTCCTGATATAGGACGTCGAGCCTATGGATTTCAGGGGTAGCGCTTACCCTTGCAAGCGTCAATTGCAGCTGACCTTGCATCCCGGATCAGGCAAAAATTAGGGCAGACCCTTAGGCTGTTACTTCAACCCACCGGCGTTCGTGGAAGGAACGCGCCATGGCATGCACCGACTTTTCGATGCGCAGGCCGTCCACAAAGCTGATGACCGACGCCGTATCGCCGGAAATCGCGCGGATCAATTCACGGCACTCGATGATCTTCAGGTCATTGAAGCCGAGACCGTGGCCGGGCGCGGGGATGAACCGGTCATAGGGCTTGTGCGCGGGCGCCGCGAGGATCTTGCGGAAGCCCTGTTCGGAGCCCCTGCCATCGGCCTGATAGAGCTCGAATTCGTTCATGCGCTCCTGATCGTAGGTGATCGAGCCCTTCGAGCCGAAGATCTGCAGCGCGATGCGGCCCTTTCGGCCCCAGGCGGAACGATTCGCCATCAGCACCGCGGAAATGCCGCCGCCGAGACGCATCAGCACATTGGCGAGATCGTGATTCTCAACCGTTCGCCGGCCGCCCTCCTTCAAGGGCCGTTCGGCATAGGGCTTTGCCATATCGGTGATGACGGCCTCGACATGGCCGAACAGGAACCAGAGCAGCGACAGCGGATGCACGGCGAAATCATCGAGCGCACCATAGCCGGAGGCAAGCTCGCTCTTCCAGTAGAACAGGCCTTCCGGATCGGCCATAAAGTCCTCGTCCATCTCGACACGGATATGGTTGACCTCGCCGATCGCGCCCTCGCCGATCAGCGCCTTGATGTGCCGCATCACCGGGTTCTGGATATAGTTGTAACCGAGGATCGCGACCTTGCCCGAGGCCTTGGCGGCGCTCAGCATGCGCTCGGCATCCGCATGGCCCGGCGCCATCGGCTTTTCGCACCAGACGTGCTTGCCGGCTTCGAGCGCCGCAATCGCCATTTCCGGATGGAATTGATTGGGAGTGGTGACGGAGACGACATCGACTTCGGGATCAGCGATCAGCTGGCGCCAGTCGGCAGTCGCCTTTTCGAAACCGAATTCGTCGCCGCGCGACCTTGCGAGATCGGCGTTGGCCTCGGCAAGATGCACGAGGCGCGGCCGCTCGACGTCACCGAACACGGTCTTGACCGCATTCCAGGCCAGCGCATGGCATTTGCCCATATAGCCGGTTCCGATCAATCCCACGCCCAATGGCTTCATTTCCGTTTCCTCCACACGCTTCCCGCTGAAGCACGCACATTTTTTGGAATATTTAGACCGTTTTGACAAGCGGGCTCGCTGGGTAGTGACACCGGAAGATCGGAATAATCGGAATTTAATAGTATAAATTCATATACTTAAAAATAATCGTGCCGACTGTTTCAAAATCCGTTATCGTTCGAAATATGGAATATTTGTTTCATTAACAGGCATGATGGCGAAAAGGCGGGGGCATGGACAACAGTATCGAGACGCGAACCAAGGTGCCGCGGGACTTCGAAAGCCTGCGCAGCATCATCATAGAGCGGAAGGATTCCATGCCGAAGCGGCTGGCACAGGTCGCCGCCTTTGCACTTGCCAACCCCGACGAAATCGCTTTCGGCACGACGGCCAGCATTGCAGCTGCCGCCGACGTCCAGCCCTCGACACTGGTGCGCCTTGCCCATCACCTTGGCTATGAAGGCTTTTCCGACCTGCAGAGCATCTTCCGCGAGCGGCTGCGCGATCGGACGCTGAGCTATGAAGAACGCCTGATCACGCTTGAACAATCCGGCATCAAAGATGAAGAGGCCGGCATTCTCTCGGGCTTTCTCTCGGCTGCCAGCCAATCGGTCAACAAGCTTGCCGCCACCATCGAGACCGATACCTTCGCCAAGGCGGTGGATGTACTGGCCGCGGCCGAGACCATCTATCTGATCGCCAAGCGCCGTTCCTATCCGCTGACGGCGCATCTGACCTACGCCTTTTCGAAGTTGAACATCCGTCATCAGATCGTCGCCTCGCCAAATGGTATCGACGGCGAGATCACGCGCTTTGCCACCGAGAAGGATGCGGCGATCGCCGCGAGCTTCTCCCCCTATGCCGCCGAAAGCCTCTTGCAGGCACAGGACCTTGCCGCGCGTAACGTGCCGGTCATCGCCATCACCGATTCGGCCTTTTCGCCACTCACCGCCTGCGCCACCCATTGGTTCGAAGTGGCGGAGGCGGATTTTGCCGGCTTCCGCTCCTTGTCGGCGTCCATGGCACTGATCATGGCCTTTCCCGTCGCCATTGCCGAACGGCGGCGGAAAGAGATGATAGGAAAACCTCAGAAAACTAAAATGGAATAAATATTCCGAATTGACAAAATTTCGGAACCACTGTTTCATTGTATCCATATTCACGGTCTCGGGAGACGGCCGCGAAGTCGACCACAACCCGGATGAAACCAAGACGCACCGGGACTTTCAATGACGCGTGATCCCCAGGAGAAACTGAAGAGTTTCCCGGATCATGCCTGGACGGGAGGACATCATGGCTCACGACAATCCTGGCACTCAGCCGGAGGCGACACTCGATGTCATCACCATCGGCCGCTCTTCCGTCGATCTTTACGGCCAGCAGATCGGCTCACGACTGGAGGATATCGCCTCCTTCGCCAAATCGGTCGGCGGCTGCCCGGCCAATATCGCCATCGGCACGGCACGGCTCGGCCTGAAATCCGGCCTCATCACCCGCGTCGGCGACGAGCAGATGGGCCGCTTCATCCGCGAGCAGACGGCTCGCGAAGGCGTGGCTGTTCAGGGGATCGCCACGGACAAGGAACGGCTGACCGCGCTGGTGCTGCTGGCGGTCGAGGCTGAAGGCGTCTCGCCAATGATTTTCTATCGTTCCGATTGCGCCGACATGGCGCTGGACGAGAACGATATCGATGAGGATTTCATCAAGTCCTCCCGTGCCGTGCTGGTTTCCGGCACGCATTTTTCCAAGCCGAACACCGAAGCCGCGCAGCGCAAGGCGATCCGCATCGCCAAGGCGAACGGCCGCAAGGTGATCTTCGATATCGACTATCGGCCGAATCTCTGGGGCCTTGCCGGCCACGCAGAAGGGTTCGAGCGTTATGTAAAGTCGGATCGCGTTTCCTCGAAGATGAGGGAAACGCTGCCGGATTGCGATCTCATCATCGGCACGGAAGAGGAGATCATGATCGGCTCGGGCGTCGACAACGTGCTCGGCGCGCTGAAGGAAATCCGCCGCCTCTCCTCCGCGACCATCGTGCTGAAGCGTGGCGCCATGGGCTGCATCGTCTATGACGGCCCAATCTCGGACGACCTCGAGGCCGGCATCGTCGGCGAGGGATTCCCGATCGAAGTCTTCAACGTGCTCGGCGCCGGCGATGCCTTCATGTCAGGCTTCCTGCGCGGCTACCTGCGCGACGAGCCGCTGAAGACCTGCGCCACCTGGGCGAATGCCTGCGGCGCCTTCGCAGTCTCGCGCCTGCTGTGCTCGCCGGAATATCCGACCTGGGCCGAGCTCGACTTCTTCCTGAAGACGGGCAGCAAGCACCGGGCGCTGCGCAAGGACGAGGCGATCGACCACATCCATTGGGCCTCGACCCGCAACGGGGATATCCCGCTCCTGATGGCGCTGGCCATCGATCACCGCTCGCAGCTCGTCAGCGTCGCCGACGAACTGGGTGTCGGCCATGACAAGATCGTCGCCTTCAAGCGGTTGGCCGTCGAGGCGGCGGCTCGAGTGTCGGGTGGCCGTTCCGGCTATGGCATGCTGATCGACGAGCGCTTCGGCCGGGACGCCTTCTTCGATGCCGCCACCAAGAATTTCTCCTGGATCGGCCGCCCTGTCGAACTGCCGGGCTCCAAGCCACTGAAATTCGAATTCAGCCAGGATATCGGCTCGCAGCTCGTGGAATGGCCGCTCAACCATTGCATCAAATGCCTGTGCTTCTATCATCCGGACGATCCGAAGGAGTTGAAGGCGGAGCAGCAGGAGAAGTTGCGCACTCTGTTCGAAGCCGCCCGCAAGGTTGGCCGCGAACTGCTGGTCGAGATCATCGCCGGCAAGAATGGGCCGCTCACCGACGACACGATCGCAACCGCGATGGAAGAGCTCTATGCCCTCGGCATCAAGCCCGACTGGTGGAAGCTGGAACCACAGGATTCGACCGCTGCCTGGAAAAAAATCGATGCCGTGATCGCCAAAAATGATCCATGGTGCCGCGGTATCGTGCTGCTTGGCCTGGAGGCACCGGCGGATGAACTGATCCGTAGCTTCGAAGCCACACTGGCCGCACCGTCTGTGAAGGGTTTCGCCGTTGGACGGACGATCTTCTCCGACGCGGCGCGTGCCTGGCTGTCGGGTGGCATGAACGACGAGGAAGCGATCGCCGACATGGCCGGCCGCTTCCGGCAACTGACCCAGGCGTGGTTGAAAACCCGCGGCCTGCAATAGTTTAGAAGCATTTGGGAGGCGCCCCATGGGCAAGACGATCCGATTGACGATGGCACAGGCCGTCACACACTTCCTCACCAAGCAGATGACCGTGATCGATGGTCAGAAGCTGCCGATCTTCGGCGGTGTCTGGGCGATCTTCGGCCACGGCAACGTCGCCGGCATCGGCGAAGCGCTCTATCAAGTACGCGACGAACTGACGACCTATCGAGCGCACAACGAGCAAGGCATGGCGCACGCCGCCATTGCCTATGCCAAGGCGAGCTTCCGCCAGCGTTTCATGGCCTGCACGACATCGATCGGCCCCGGCGCCCTCAACATGGTGACCGCCGCCGGCGTCGCCCATGTCAACCGCATCCCCGTACTCTTCCTCCCCGGCGACGTCTTCGCCAACCGCGCACCCGATCCGGTGTTGCAGCAGATCGAAGATTTCGGCGATGGCACGGTGTCCGCCAACGACGCCTTCCGTTCGGTCTCGCGCTATTTCGACCGCATCACTCGACCCGAACAGATCATCACGGCGCTGAAGCGCGCCATGCAGGTGCTGACCGACCCGCTCGATTGCGGCCCGGTGACGCTCTCGCTGTGCCAGGATGTCCAGGCCGAGGCCTTTGACTATCCCGAAAGCTTCTTCGAGGAGCGCATCTGGACGACGCGACGCCCGCAGCCGGACGCGGACGAACTCGCCGCTGCAATTGCGCTCATCCGCGAAGCGGAGAAGCCGGTCATCATCGCCGGCGGCGGTGTGCTCTATTCGCGCGCGACCAAGGAACTCACGGCGTTTGCAGAAACGCACGGCGTACCCGTCGTCGTCAGCCAGGCCGGCAAATCGGCAATCGACGAACGTCATCCGCTGGCACTCGGCTCCGTCGGCGTAACCGGAACTTCGGCTGCGAACGCCATTGCCGAAGACACGGATCTGATCATCGCCGTGGGTACGCGTTGCCAGGACTTCACCACCGGCTCCTGGGCACTGTTCAAGAACGAGAAGCTCGCCGTTCTCGGCCTCAATATCGCGGCATACGACGCATCGAAGCATGACGGCCGGCCGCTTGTTTGCGATGCGCGCGAAGGGCTGAAGGCGCTTTCGGCGGGGCTTGCCGGCTGGCGGGCACCGGCAGCGCTCCTGGAAAAGGCGACCCAAGAAAAGAAGATCTGGGTCAAAGCCGCCGCCAAGGCATTGGCCGCGACCAATACCGCCCTTCCCTCCGACGCTCAGGTCATCGGTGCGGTAACCCGTACGATCGGCGGAGAAAACGCTATTTCCGTCTGCGCCGCCGGCGGCCTGCCGGGCGAGCTGCACAAGCTCTGGCCGGCGACGGTTCCCGGCAGCTACCATATGGAATACGGCTTCTCCTGCATGGGCTACGAAATTGCCGGCGGCCTCGGCACCAAGATGGCTTGCCCGGAAAAGGACGTCATCGTCATGGTCGGCGACGGCTCCTACATGATGCTGAACTCCGAGATCGCCACCTCGGTCATGCTCGGCCTCAAGCTCAACATCGTGTTGCTCGACAATCGCGGCTACGGTTGCATCAACCGGCTGCAAATGGAAACCGGCGGCGCGAACTTCAACAATCTGCTGAAGGACTCGTACCATGAGGTGATGCCGGAGATCGACTTCCGGGCACATGCGGAAAGCATGGGCGCCATTGCCGTTAAGGTTGCCTCCATTGCCGAGCTCGAGCAGGCGATCGAAGCCTCGAAGAAGAACGACCGCACCACGGTCTTCGTCATCGATACCGATCCGCTGATCACGACGAGCGAAGGCGGACACTGGTGGGATGTCGCCGTCCCCGAGGTCAGCCCGCGCCCGCAAGTCAACAAGGCTCGTGCGGCCTATGAAGAAGCCCGCGGCGCCCAGCGTATCCGCTGATCGATTTCTGCCATTTTTCTGGGGGAGCAGCGCTGCTCCTCCAAACTATGCCTTTAAGGAGACCATTGATGAAGGCCAAACTCGGCATGTCGCCCATCGCGTGGTGGAACGACGATCTTCCTGAGCTCAGCGACGACGTTTCCCTCGAGGAATGCCTGCGGCAGTCGCGCAGCGCCGGCTTCACCGGCATGGAAAAGGGCCGCCGCTTCCCTGACGATCCCGAGGTGATGCTGCCCATCCTGCGCGCTGCCGACGTGACGCTCTGCGGTGGCTGGTTCTCGGGCACGCTGGTCGATGAGGAGCTTGCCGCCAACAAGGACCGCATCGCTCCGATGATCGAGTTGTTCAAGGCAGTCAATGCACCCTGCATCGTCTATGGCGAGGTCGGCCGCTCCATTCAGGGCGACCGCTCCAAGCCGCTCGCCACCAAGCCGCGCCTTTCGGATGACGAGATGAAAGCTTATGCGCGCCGACTGACCCAGTTCGGCGAATGGTGCGCCGATCAGGGCATGCCGCTCTCCTACCACCATCATATGGCCGCAGTCGTTGAAACCGAGCCGGAACTCGATGCCTTCATGCGTAATTCCGGCGAAGGCATTCCGCTTCTGCTCGATGCCGGTCACCTGGCCTTTGCCGGTGGCGATGTGCTGCGCGCCATCGACAACCACCACGCCCGCATCAACCATGTTCACGTCAAGGATATCCGCAAGCCTGTCGTGGATGGGCTGGATCGCAGCCGGCAATCCTTCCTCGACGCGGTGGCGCTCGGTGCCTTCACCGTACCGGGCGACGGCTCGCTCGATTTCGGCGCGATCGTCCAGCGTCTGGCCGGTTACGGCTACGAAGGCTGGTTCGTCGTCGAGGCCGAACAGGACCCGCGCAACGCTCCGCCGCAGAAAATGGCCGAGATCGGCCATGCCGAATTGATGCGTGTCATGACGGCCGCAGGTTATACGGTGGAAACCGAAGGTTTTCCCAAGGGATAAAGGACGAGGCCCTGCCGCAACCCCTCCCCCGCAAAGAGAGGATTGAGCAGGGAACTTTCCCAAGCAACGGAGGAAAAACGCCCATGCCAAATCTCAAGGTCAAACCTGATGGCTCCCATGGTCGCGTCACCCATGTCACGCCCGAAAGCGCCGGCTGGACCTATGTCGGCTTCGACCTTCACCGCTTGAAGCCCGGCGAAACGGCCTCGGCCGAAACCGGCGATCGCGAGGTCTGCCTCGTCTGGGTCAGCGGCAAGGGAAGCGCCAAGGCGGGGGCTAAGGATTTCGGCCTGCTCGGCGGCCGCATGAGCCCCTTCGAGGGCGCGCCCCACGCGCTCTATATTCCAGCCGGTTCAAGCTGGTCGGTGACCGCGGAGACCGAGCTGGAACTTGCCGTCTGCTCGGCTCCGGGCGGCGGCTCCCATGAGGCCCGCGCCATCCCGCCGGGCACGCATCCGCCTGTAACGCGCGGCAAGGGCTCCAATATCCGCCACGTCAACAACATCATGCCGGAAGACGACGGTGCTGCGCATTCGCTGCTCGTTGTCGAAGTGATCACGCCGGGCGGCAATAGCTCCTCCTATCCACCGCACAAGCACGATCAGGACAATCTCCCGAACGAAAGCTTCCTCGAGGAGACCTACTA
>DASVPC010000123.1:0-2266 GCA_036383055.1 Rhizobium sp.
GGCATCGGGACGATCCGTCTGGTTGAAGATGGATGCGCTCCAGCCGCCCGGCTCGTTCAAGATCCGAGGTGTGGGCGCGGCCTGCGAACACCATGCCAAGAATGGGAAACGGCGTTTCGTATCGTCTTCCGGCGGTAATGCCGGTATTGCGGTGGCCTATGCCGGACGCTGCCTGTCGATCCCGGTGTCGGTCTTCGTTCCGGAGACAACGTCGGACCGCGCAAAGTCGCTGATCCGCCAGGAAGGCGCCGAGGTTTTCGTCCACGGCGCGTCCTGGCAGGAGGCAAACGAGCGCGCTCTCGAGGCGATCGATGCGGAGAGCGCATTCATCCATCCCTTCGACGATCCGCTTCTGTGGAGCGGGCACGCGTCGATCGTCGATGAGGTCGTCAGGGCAGGTATTTCCTTCGACGCGGTCGTTCTTTCGGTGGGCGGCGGCGGGCTTCTGGCCGGTGTCGCGGAAGGGCTGACGCGCAACGGACTTGAGAAAACGCCGATCATCGCCGTCGAAACCGAAGGTGCGGCGTCCCTGGCGGCGTCGGTAAAGGCCGGCAAACTGACCGAACTGCCTGCCATTACCAGCATTGCAACATCACTTGGTGCCCGAAAAGTCTGCGAACGCGCCTTCGAGATCGCCCAGGCGGGACCCGTCGATTGCGTCACCGTCACCGATCGCGACGCCGTTGACGCATGCGTGCGCTTCCTCGACGATCATCGCGTGGTCGTGGAGCCGGCCTGCGGCGCGGCATTGGCGGTCGCCTATGCCCATGCCGACAGGCTGACACGCTACGAGCGCATCCTGATGGTGGTCTGTGGTGGCGCGACCGCTCCGGTCGCCCAGCTGCAAGCCTGGCAAGCATCCTGATCGGAGCGTTTTGGCTGTTGCCGGTGGGGAGAACGAACCACATCGATTTGCCTCCGATCTCGATAGAGATACAAAATGCGCAGATGAAATCCGCCATGCGCTGTTTTTTGGATGCGGCGTTCATTAAGCGAGCGCTGGCTGCTCCCATTTCCAAAAATCGGCCTAAGTACGTCGAGCCCATGACCTATGCCATGGGGATAGTCGAGGCTATCGGTGGGTGGGCTGCTTTGCGGCTTGTGACAGCTGGCAGCCACACGGAATTTCTCAACGCGGATCCGGGTGAACCATGTACGTGCATGACCATGGCAGCAAGCGAATAAAAGCTGGTTTGGTCGTCGCGGTGGCTCTTTGCCTCGGCCTGGCGGGATGCAAGAATTCGAATCCGGTCGATGCCCTCGTCCATGTCATCGTCTCCGCGTTGAACAAAAACCTGACGGATAACAGCGTTGCCGATACTCAAACGACGGCACCGTCGGCGACCCAAGCGAGCACAAGCGATCCTTCGTCAGTGGTAACATCGGAAACAGGAGCTGCGACGGACATTGCAGCTCCGGCGGCGGCCGACAGCACGCCGCAAGAGGAGGCTTCGGCAGGAAACACCAGTTCGACCTCCGACAATGCTTCCACCAACGGCGGCAACACCGGCCAGACCGATACGACCACGACCAGTAGCGGTGCCAGGACATTTGTCCATCCCGGCCTGCTGCAAAGCCAGGCCGATTTCGATCGGATCATCAAGCAGATCGCCGCCGGTTCCGAGCCCAGCGTCAGCGGCTGGCAAATGCTGATCAAGAACAGGCATGCGTCGCTGGGATATGCACCAAGGCCGGTATCTGTCATTTTTCGTGGCAATGACGGTGTTCATGCCCAGAACTATGCGCTGCTCTTCAACGATGCCGCTGCCGCCTACGCGTTGGCCTTGCGTTGGAAGATCAGCGGGGATGTGGCCTATGCAGCCAAGGCCGTCGAGGTGCTGAACGCCTGGTCCTCGACGCTGACGGAAGTGGACGGCACCTCGGACAGATTTCTCGCGGCGGGGATCTACGGCTACGAAATGGCCAATGCGGCAGAGATCATGCGCGGCTACAGCGGCTGGTCCGGTGATGACTTCACACGGTTCCAGACCATGATGCTGAATATATTCTATCCGATGAATCACGATTTCCTGGTCCGGCACAACGGCGCCAAGGTCGATCACTATTGGGCCAATTGGGATCTTTCCAACCTTGCCTCGATCATGGCGATCGGAGTGCTGACCGACAGGACCGATATCTACAAGGAAGCGATTGACTACCTCTACAATGGCGCCGGAAACGGAGCGCTGAACAAGACGTTCTGGAAGGTTTATGACGGCGGACTGGCGCAAGTCCAGGAATCGGGGCGCGACCAGGGGCACACGAC
>DASVPC010000124.1:0-6464 GCA_036383055.1 Rhizobium sp.
CCCGGCCACGCGAAATAATTGCTCTCGGAGAGTATGATCCATGAAGGGGCATCGTCCAGACCAAGTCGGAATTTGACAGGCGCAGGAAGTTCGATGGCTGCGGATGCGGTCTCCGGAGGTGAGTGCGTGATGGGAAGGACACGCACCTGCTTGTTCCCATCCACATCGTTGATGACCAGCGCCAGCACGAGGCAGGGACGATCCTTTATTCCTTCTTCCCGGCCCTCAAGCCGTTCTCTATGCCAGAGATAGGAATAGCGAAAGACGAAGCCGACTTTGACCTCAGCCGGTAGCATGCGGCTTCAGTTCGGCGTCGAGATGCTCATGTCCGGCTTCCATCTCCGATGCTTCAACGGCGGCGATATCGGCGTCTGAAAGCTCCACCGTCAGCTGGACCTGCCGATCGCGCCGCAGAAGGCGCTGATAATCTTCATAGGCGAGCAAAACTGTTCGCGGACGACCGTTCTTGGTAATGACAACCACATCGCGCATGGCCGCATCCTGAAACGCACCAAAATTCTTGGAAGCCTCGGCGGCAGTTACCGTTTTCATCACAAATCTCCTTGCGGGGAAATATACGGATTTCCCGTAAATCCCGCAAGTAGTTCCACGCCAAACCTACCGGTCGCTCACTTCCCACCTTGGATTGATCCACGGCTCCTGGTTCGATCGCGCCAGTCTTGGCTTGCCAAGAATATGGTCGGCGGCCTTTTCGCCGGTCATGATCGAAGGGCCGTTGAGGTTGCCGTAGGTGAGGCTGGGGAAGATCGAGCTGTCGGCGACGCGCAGGCCCTCGACGCCGATGACGCGGGTGTCGGGATCGACGACCGCCATCGGATCGTCCCTCGAACCCATCTTGCAGGTGCCGCAGGGATGATAGGCGCTTTCCAGATGCTCACGCAGGAAAGCGTCGATCTGATCGTCGGTCTGAACGTCAGGCCCCGGCTGGATCTCCGGCCCGCGATACTCGTCGAAAGCCTTCTGCCCGAAAATCTCGCGGGTGAGGTGGACGCAATGGCGGAACTTCTCCCAGTCCTCCGGATGGCTCATATAGTTGAAGCGGATGACCGGATCGGCCTTCGGGTCGGAGGAGCGCAGCGTCACCGCACCGCGCGACTTCGACAGGTTATAGCCGACATGCGCCTGGAACCCATGGCTCTTGGCCGCCGCCTTGCCGTCATAGCTGATGGCGACGGGCAGGAAATGGTACTGGATGTCGGGCTGCTTGACGCCCGGTGCCGAGCGCAGGAAGGCGCAGGCTTCGAATTGGTTTGAGGTGCCGAGGCCGGATTTGAAGAACATCCACTGTGCCCCGACAATGCCCTGCATGTACCAGGGCAGCCAGGAATAGAGCGAGACCGGCTTCAGGCTGGTCTGCTGGAAATAGAATTCCATATGGTCCTGCAGGTTGGCGCCGACGCCTGGCCGATCCACCTTCACCTCAATGCCCATCTCCCGCAGATGCTGCCCGGGGCCGATGCCGGAGAGCATCAGCAGTTTCGGCGAGTTGAAGGAGGAGGCCGAGACGATCACCTCGCGGTTTGCCTTGATCACCTCGATCTTGCCACCGCGCTCGATCTCGACACCGGTGGCGCGACCGTTTTCGATCACCACCTTGCGGGCGAAACAACGGATCAGCTCGACATTCGACCGCTTCAGCGCCGGCTTCAGATAGGCGGTCGCGGCAGACCAGCGCCGGCCCATCCAGGTCGTCTGCTCCATCAAGCCGAAGCCTTCCTGCTTGCCGCCATTATAGTCTTCCGTCGCCTCGAAACCAGCCTGCTTGCCGGCCTCGATGAAGGCATGGAACAGCGGATTGCGGGCATCGCCGCGCCGAACATGCAGTGGCCCGTCGGTGCCGCGCCAGCCCTCTTCTCCGCCATGCGAATGCTCCATCCGCTTGAAGTAGGGCAGTACGTCGGCATAGGCCCAGCCCTGGGCGCCAAGCTCTTCCCAGCGGTTGAAATCCTCAGCGTGGCCACGGACATAGACCATGCCGTTGATCGAGGAGGATCCGCCGATGACCTTGCCGCGCGGCGCGGTGATGCGCCGGTTGTTGAGCTGCGGCTCCGGTTCTGAGAGATAGCCCCAATTGTAGCGGTCCATGCTCATCGGCCAGGCAAGCGCCGCCGGCATCTGGATGAACGGCCCGACATCGCTGCCGCCGAATTCCAGCACGATGACCGTATGCTTGCCGTCTTCCGACAGCCGCGAAGCCATGGCCGAGCCGGCGGAACCTGAGCCGATGATGACAAAATCTGCTTGCATGACGATGTGTTCCAGATGGCTAGGGGCGTAGATCGAAGCGGTTCTGCACCCTCGCCTTGAGGGGGAGGGTCGGCCGTAGGCCGGGGTGATCACTGGTACGAGCGTTGCGGCGGGTCACCCCCACCCGCCGCTATGCGGCGACCTCCCCTCTCAAGGGGGGAGGTGTATCAATAAGGCGCCTGTACCGGCCCCATGCCGACATAGACCGTCTTTAGCTCGGAATAATGCTCCAGCGCCGCCAGCGAATTTTCGCGGCCGAAGCCGGATTGCTTGGAGCCGCCGAAGGGGATTTCGACCGGGCAGAGATTGTAGGTGTTGATCCATAGCGTCCCGGCCTCGAGTTGGTCGACGACGCGGTGGGCGCGGGTAAGGTCGGCGGTGAAGACGCCACCGGAGAGACCGAATTCCGTGTCGTTGGCGCGGGCGATCACCTCCGCCTCATCATCGAAATCGAGCACGCACATCACCGGCCCGAAGATTTCCTCGCGGGCGATGGTCATGTCGTCGGTGACGTCGGCGAATACGGTCGGCTGCACGTAATAGCCTTCGCCGGAGACATTGTTCGGAATGCCGCCGCCAGCCACCAGCGTCGCGCCTTCGGCCTTGCCCTTTTCGATATAGGACAGCACCTTTTCGCGCTGCGCCCAGGACACCATCGGGCCGACTTGCGTTGCTTCGTCCATGGGGTCGCCGATCAGCATAGCCTCGGTGCGCGCCTTCAGCCGCTTCAGGAATTCGGACTTGATCTTCCGGTTGACGAAAACGCGCGTGCCGTTCGAGCAGACCTGGCCGGTCGAATAGAAATTGCCGAGCATGGCACCGCCGATGGCGCTGTCGATATCGGCATCGTCGAAGACGATCAGCGGCGACTTGCCGCCGAGCTCCATGGTGACGTGCTTGAGGCTTCCGGCGGCGGCGGCCGCGACCTTGCGGCCCGTCGGCACCGAGCCGGTCAGCGACACCTTGGCGACATCGGGATGATTGATGAGCAGCGGCCCGGTTTCGCGGTCGCCCTGGATGACATTGTAGAGCCCCTTCGGCAGGCCGGCCTCGATTAGTATCTCGGCGATCTTCAGCGCGCCGAGCGGTGTGTTTTCCGAAGGCTTGAACACCATGGCGTTGCCGGCCACCAGCGCCGGAGCGCCCTTCCAGCAGGCGATCTGCTGCGGATAGTTCCAGGCGCCGATGCCGACGCAGACGCCGAGCGGTATGCGCTTGGTATAGGCAAAATCGCCGCCCAGCGGAATGTAGGAGCCGTTAAGGCCGGCTGCCGCAATGCCGCCGAAGAATTCGAAACTGTCGGCGCCCGAGGTCGGATCAGCGACGATGGTTTCCTGGATCGGCTTGCCGGTGTCGAGCGTTTCAAGCTCCGAAAGCTCGCGGTTGCGCTCGCGCATGATCTCGGCTGCGCGCTTCAGGATGCGGCCGCGCGCCGTCGGGCTCATCGCCGCCCATTCCGGCTGCGCCCGCTTGGCAGCGGCGATCGCCTTTTCGACGATGGCGGGAGTAGCCGCGTGCAGCCGGGCGATTACTTCGCCGGTCGCCGGATAGATGCTCTCGATGATGGTGCCGTCGGTATCCTCGACATATTCGCCGTCGATGAAATGGGAGGCGGTGGGTTGTGCTTTGAGGGTCATGTTTCAGTCCTTTGAACGGCGGCCTCTCCGGAAAGCGGCGCAAGCAGGGAATTGATGTAATCTTCCGTAAGCGCGATCGAAGCCTCGATGCTGATCGGCGCTGATTTCAGACTTTGACGGATATAGAGGCCGTCGATCATCGCGGCAGCGCCCTCGGCGATGCGTTCTGCGTCTTCGCGCGGGCACAGCGCCTTGAGGTTGGCGAGCAGGTTCGAGCGCAGCCGTCGCGCATAGATGACGAGGAAGCGGCGGGTCTCTTCGGAGCGTTGTGCCTCCGCGTAGAAGGCGAGCCAGGCGGCAATCGTCTCCGGCGCGAATTGATCGGCGTGGAAGCTGACATGGATGACGGCGGACAGTTTTTCCCGCGGCGTCTTTGCGGCCCTCATCGCCGTCACCGTGCTGTCGCGCAGCCGCTGTAGGTGATGACGGACGGTCTCGATCAGCAATTGCTCCTTGCTGCCGAAGTAGTGATGGGCAAGAGCGGGGGAAACACCGGCCTGCTTGGCGATTTCGGACATGGTGACGGTCAGCGAGCCGTGATCGCCGATCACACGCATCGCAGCATCCACAAGCGCCTTGCGGCGCACCGGTTCCATTCCGACTTTCGGCATCAATTACCCCTGAGATAGCAACAGCATATTTTTGATTGACTGATCAATCAATAAAAAAATCACTTGGCAGCCGCATATGGGCTGAAAATCCACCACCCCTTTCCGAGTTGCATTTCTGTGCCATACTCCTGGGCAGGAGGAGGTACAGCCATGGTCAATGTTCTGGATGAGGTTCCCCCGTCTGCAATGCGCGAAAAATGGGGATGGTTCGTCGCGCTCGGCGTGTTTCTGCTCATTTGCGGCGCGATTGCCTTTGGCAATCTTTTCGTCGCCACCGTCGCGTCGGTCTACTATGTCGGCATGCTGATGCTGATCGGCGGCATCATTCATCTGGCGCATGCCTTTCAGGTGCGAGGATGGGAGCATATCCTGTTCTGGATATTGAGCGGCCTGCTCTATACGCTTGCCGGCATTCTTGCCTTCGCCAATCCCTTGCTCGCCTCGGAAGCGCTGACGCTCTTCCTTGCCATCGCATTGCTGATCGCCGGTACATTCCGCGTCTGGGTCGGCCGCAAGCTGAAGCCGGAGCGGGGTTGGGTCTGGATCGTCATGGGCGGCGTGATGACTGCGCTCGCCGGCATTGCCGTTGCGCTCGGCTGGCCGGTCAACAGCCTCTGGGTTCTCGGTCTTTTCCTGGCGGTCGATCTGACATTCCAGGGCTGGACGCTGATGGCTTTCGGCTTCGCGCTCAGGCGATAAAGGCGGGTAAAGCCGGCGGTAACGGAATACGAATTTTTGACAAGAGACGTGAGCGGGGTTACTCTCCAAGGGCTGTCATGCAGGATGACAGCAGCGCCGAGAGAGGTGCCATCGCCAGGAGTTGACGTGTCCATAGAGGCGCGTCCTGAGGCTCCGGTTCCATATCCTGGAGCGGATTTCCAGCGACGAATTCTGCCTAACAACGAAAAGGGAGGAATATCATGCCGATGGTAACGGTTTCCATCTCTCCGCTTCAGGCTGCCGGTATCCGAGCGGCCGTCGACACAGGTGCTTATGCATCGAGCAGCGAAGTCGTGCGCGAAGCTTTGCGCATGTGGGACGCCGCGCGCAAGCGTGGTGAGATCTGCGATGTGCCGCGCGCGGCCAATGATCCTGATGGTGCGGTGAAGAGCAGCCAGTGCGTTGCGGACATGTTCGCCGATTATGAGGCGGAGGCAGGCCGGCATAACTGAGCGTCGAGGACTTCGCATCTTGCGAAGCCGGTGTCGCCGATCCCCGGATCGTGGCGGTATTTATGGTTAACGCTCTTTTACCATTCACGAAACTTTCACATAGGGGAAAGGTTTCGTTGACGCTTGTGGCCCATCTTGGGCCGAAAATGCACTAAATCCAAAGTTTACTCAAAAGCTTAGATCAAAAATTCTTTAGTGGAGATTGGCATGTCCCCGACTGCCGCCGTTGAGCCTGGCGTATTGCGCCGGTATGCCAGCGACCAGATTGTCACGCTCGCCAAACTCGTGATCGAAAATGCCTTCCAGCCGATCGTCGAAGCTGGCACAGGCACGGTCTTCGGCTATGAAGCCTTGATGCGCGGGCAGGAGCGGATCGGTTTCGACAGCCCGATCGAGATTCTCGATGAGGCCGAGCGCACCGGCCAGCTCCTGGGCTTGGAGCAGATGGTGACGAGCCGGGCGCTGGCGAAATTTGCGACGCTCCCCAATGCCGGTACCGCGACCCTTTTCCTCAATCTCGATGTGCGCCTGATCCCGCAGGGCGACCTGCTGGTCGACGGTTTGCTGCAACACATGAAGAAGGCCGGCATTGCGCCGTCCTCCATCTGCTTCGAACTCTCCGAGCGCTTCGACAATACCAGTGTGCCGGAATTTTGCGATCTGGTTGCCAAGATGCGGGATGCCGGTTTCAAGCTGGCGATCGACGATTTCGGCGTCGGCCATGGCGAGATGAAGCTCTTGTCCGATTATCCCGTCGATTACCTCAAGATAGACCG
>DASVPC010000125.1:0-37430 GCA_036383055.1 Rhizobium sp.
TGCTACGCGCATCGCCGCTCCGAAATCCAAGTATTGATGGACACGGCTGTAGATGACTTCAAACCGCAAACACTCCCTTCTTGGTCTCGCTCTGGCGCTCGCGCTCGGCGCCTTTGCGGGATTGACCCCCATTAACGCCAATGCGGACCCAGGGTTCCAAAAATGGATTGCGGGTTTCTACAGCACCGCCGCTAAGAGCGGCATTACCCAGTCGACCTATCGCAATGCATTTGCCGGCGTGACGGACCCCGACCCCACGGTCCTCGAAAAAGCCCAATACCAGCCGGAATTCAAATCCCAGATCTGGGATTACCTGGATTCCCGCGTCAACCCCTATACCGTCGATGTTGGCCGCAAGATGGCGACAAAATACGGTTCCACACTGCGTTCACTTGAACAGCATTTCGGGGTGGACCGCAATATCATGCTCGCCATCTGGTCGATGGAATCAAATTACGGCGCGGTTCTGGCCAAGGAAGAAAAGCTGCATTATGTGCCGCGCGCGCTGGCGACGCTCGCCTATGCCGACCCGAAGCGTGCCAACTACGCCAAGAAGCAGCTGATCGCGGCGCTGAAGATCCTGCAGAACGGCGACATATCGCGCAAGGACCTGACCGGCTCCTGGGCCGGCGCCATGGGCCATACGCAATTCATCCCGACCAGCTACCTACTCTATGCCGTCGATGCCGATGGCAGCGGCCATGCCGATATCTGGAATTCAATTCCCGATGCGCTGGCGACGACGGCCAACCTGCTGGCCAAGAACGGCTGGAGCACTGGCCACACCTGGGGCTACGAAGTGACCGTGCCGCCGGGCGGCAGCGCGCAGGCCGGCAAGACCCGTACGCTTGCCCAATGGGCGGCCCTCGGTTTCGCCCGCCCGAGCGGCAAGGGCTTCCGCCTGAACTCCGAACGCGCGCAGTTGAAGATGCCGGGTGGCCCGAACGGCCCCGGCTTCCTGATGACCAGCAACTTCTTCACCATCAAGCGCTACAACGCCTCCGACAGCTACGCGATCGCCGTCGGCCTGCTTGCCGACCAGCTCGCCGGCTATGGCGGCATGCAGCAATCCTGGCCGCGCCCGAGCGGCACGCTGGATGTGAAGCAGAAGTTCGAACTGCAGACGCGGCTGAAGGAACTCGGCTATTATGACGGCGTCGTTGACGGCAATTTCGGCTCCGGCTCCAAGGCCGCCATCGCAGCGGTTCAACAGCGCATCGGCATGGACGCCGATGGCGAACCCTCGATGACCCTGTTGAACAGGCTGCGCAAATAGGTCGCTGCCGTCGACCATGACCCTTGGATCGGCTGGACGGCGGTGCCGTCCTTATGCGACCATGGGGCATTGAGCGGAAAAGAGCCCGATGAAAAACCGACCTGCCCGCACAATCACGGCTGCCGCGAAATCGACCCTCGCGGCGCTTCTTGCCGTCTTTTTTACCCTTGCCTGCCCGCTGACGCCCGCCGAGGCGCAGGAGCGGCCGCGCAAGACGCTGCTCGACATATTGTTCGGCCGATCCGAGCCCGATATTCCCGACCAGCCTTATGATCAGCCGGCCCCAAGGCGCTCGACGCAGCCGCGCAAACGGGTCGCACCACCGCCAAAGCCGCGTCAGGTCGTGGTTCAACCGGATACGCCACCACCGGCAGAAAAGCTGCCCGACGCCAAGACGATCCTCGTCGTTGGCGATTTTCTAGCAAGTGGCCTGGGCGACGGACTGGCGAACGCCTTTTCGACATCGCCCGGCGTCGTCGTCCAGACCCGCGGCACCGTCGCCTCCGGTCTCGTGCGCCAAGACTATTACAATTGGCCGCAGCAACTGCCCACGATGCTGGATCAGCTGAAACCGGCAGTCGTCGTCGTCATGATCGGCGCCAACGACCGCCAGCAGATCATCGGCGACGGCCTCAACGAAAAATACGGCACCGACCCCTGGTTCCTCGCCTATGAGGAGCGCGTGCAGCAATTCGCCAAGCTGGTGACGAACCGCCATATCCCCCTCATCTGGGTCGGCCTGCCGGCCTTCGGTTCCGACCAGTTGACTGAAGGGGCGATGAAGCTCAATCAACTCTATCAGAGCCAGGCCGCAAGCGTCGGCGGCGAGTTCATCGATATTTGGGATGGGTTCACCGACCAGAACGGCGAATTCATCGTCACCGGCTCCGACATCAACGGCCAGCAGGTGCGGCTCAGAACCGCCGACGGCGTCAACCTGACGGCGGCGGGCAAGCGTAAGGTCGCCTTCTACGTCGAAAAGCCGGTGCGCCGCCTGCTGGGCGATCAGGCGAGCCCTGATATCACGCGCCTGGACACCGGCAATCCGCTGACGCCCGAACAGGCAAACCTGCCGGCAACGGAGACTGAAAAGATCACCCGCACCCAGCCGATGAGCATCTCCGACCCCAACCTCGACGGCGGCTCACAGCTCCTCGGCGGCACACCCGCCCCGACGCCTACAACGCCCTCACCCCGCGACCTCCTCGTCGAAAAAGGCCAGATGGCACCGGCCCCGACAGGCCGCGTCGACGATTATCGGCTGCCGGGAGCTACGGCACCGGCCACGGCCATCCCATAGGCGGCTCTCGGGCCAATTTGACAACGTCGCAATTGGCCAATAGAAAATCCGCCCATGAGCACGAACCGCGCAGATCATACCGATCACAATCGCACCTGCCTGCAGGCTGCGGTTTTCTGCGCGTCTTCCGGCCGAGGTCTCCCCGTCCAGTCGTGACAGCCGGAGGCAGCGCTGCGTCCGGCGGCTGCTGGACGTAAAGCCCTCGCCAAAAACATCAACGTTGCCCAAGGAGAGAGGCATCGTGCTCAATATCTATAACGTCAATTCGCTTGTTCACTGGGAAGAGCGGGACATCCGGCTGCGTGACGATCTCATCCGCTTCTTTTCCGATGAAGTCCGCCACTTCCTCAGATCCGCAAATCCGGCCTGGGATGTCCGGAGAGTGGAAGCCCCTGCCCTCATGCCACGCAATCTCGTTTCCGATGCCTATTCGAACGCAGACATCTGGGTTCAGGAGCAGATATCGTCGACGGATTTCGAACTAGTGCTTCGGCCCGAGACGACACCGTCGACCTATATCTACATGCAGCATCTTCTTGGAAATCATTCCGGGACGCGTCTGCCATTATGCGTCTGGCAGGCGGGTAAATCCTACCGTCGGGAGCAGGAGCAGCCGACGAAACATGTCCGGCTCAAGGAGTTCTGGCAGCTCGAATTCCAATGCGCCTTCACGGCCGATAGCGGTAACGACTATCATGCCGCCTGCCTCGAACCGGTGCGCCGGATGATCGCATCGGTCATTCATCTGCCGACAAGAATCGTTCCATCGGATCGCCTGCCGGCCTATTCGCAGGTGACGATGGATATCGAGGTGGACAACGGCGAAAAATGGATGGAAGTCTGCTCGATCTCAAGGCGCACCGATTTCCCACAGCGCTACCGTAGCAAGGCGAAGGCGGGATCCGCCGTGGATCATGACGTTCTGGTGCTCGAAATCGCCATCGGTCTCGATCGATGTGTCTATAACTGGAACATCGCGGCCAGCAGATAAAAGGAAAGCCGGACTCTGTACGAGCCCGGCTTTCAATGCTTGCCTGGGTATTCGCAAAGCGTCTTTACTGCGGCAGCACCGTGGCGCCCATCAGAGCCTCGTCGATTGCGCGGGCGGCCTGACGACCTTCGCGGATCGCCCAGACGACCAGGGACTGGCCGCGGCGGACGTCGCCGGCGGTCCAGAGCTTGTCGACCGAGGTCTTGTAGCTCTTGTCGTCGGCAACGACGTTGGTCGAGCCGCGCTTGTCGGTGTTGAGCGTCAGCTTGCCGTCGAGGTCCTTGAGCACGCTGTCGGTAAACGGGCCGCGGAAGCCGATGGCAATGAAGGCGAGATCGGCGCGGATAACGAATTCCGTGCCGGCGATCGGCTTGCGGCGCTCATCCACTTCGCAGCACTTCACGCCGGTCAGCACGCCGTCTTCGCCGATGAACTCAAGCGTCGCGACCTGGAATTCGCGCACGGCGCCTTCGGCCTGCGAGGAGGAGGTCCGCATCTTGGTCGCCCAGAACGGCCAGACGGCGAGCTTGTCTTCCTTTTCCGGCGGCTGCGGGCGGATGTCGAGCTGGGTCACCTTGACGGCGCCCTGGCGGAAGGCCGTGCCGACGCAGTCGGACGCTGTATCGCCGCCGCCAACGACGACGATGTGCTTGCCGCCGGCGAGGATCGGGTCGGACGGCCAGCCGATGCTGTCGATGTTTTCGCGGCCGACGCGGCGGTTCTGCTGCACGAGATAGGGCATGGCATCATGGACGCCGGCAAGCCCGACGCCGGGAATGCCGGCCTCACGCGGCGTTTCCGAGCCACCGCAATAAAGAACGGCGTCATAATCGGCCAGAAGCTGCTCCATCTTGACGTCGACGCCGACATTGACGCCGCAATGGAAGGTCACGCCCTCGCCCTTCATCTGCTCGACGCGACGATCGATGAAGTTCTTCTCCATCTTGAAGTCCGGAATGCCGTAGCGCAGCAACCCGCCAGCCTTCGACTCGCGCTCGTAGAGATGAACCTCATGGCCGGCACGGCCAAGCTGCTGGGCGGCCGCCATGCCGGCGGGGCCGGAGCCAATGACGGCGACCTTCTTGCCGGTATGGACCGTTGCCGGCTGCGGGCGGATGAAGCCGAGCTCATAGGCCTTGTCGGCAATCGCCTGCTCGACCGTCTTGATCGCGACCGGGGCATCCTCAAGGTTCAGCGTGCAGGCTTCCTCGCAGGGCGCGGGGCAGACACGGCCGGTGAACTCCGGGAAGTTGTTGGTCGAATGCAGGTTGCGGATCGCCTCTTCCCAGTTATTGTTGTAGACGAGGTCGTTCCAGTCCGGGATCTGGTTGTGCACAGGGCAGCCAGTTGGGCCGTGGCAATAGGGGATGCCACAGTCCATGCAGCGCGCGGCCTGTTTTTGCACTTCCGGGTCCGACATGGGAATCGTGAATTCGCGGAAATGCCGGATACGGTCCGACGCCGGCTGATACTTGCCAACCTGCCGGTCGATTTCCAAGAAGCCTGTTACCTTGCCCATGCTTTCGTTTCCTCACTCTAAAGAGGAGCCCGATGGCTCCCGTGCCTGAAGGCAAGTCCCGCTGCCTTGTCCGGCACTGTAATTCAAATCTGATTCCGCTGTTCGACAGTCGCGACCGCCACACCAGTGATCGCAATCAGGCGCGAAACCCTCGAATGGAAAGGGCGTTGCCGCGGATCACTCCGCCGCCACGCTCATCCGGTTCCGCTCCATGTCCTCAAGGGCACGGCGGTATTCAACCGGCATGACCTTGCGGAATTTCGGACGGTAATCGGTCCACTGATCGATGATTTCCTTCGCACGCGTCGAACCGGTGTAGTGGAAATGGTTCGAAATCAGTTGGTAAAGCCGCTCCTCATCGTGACGCGTCATGTCGTCGGAGACATCGACACGTCCCTTGTGCATGAGGTCGCCACCATGATGGTGCAGCTTCTCCAGCAATTCGTCCTCTTCCGGAACCGGCTCCAGCTCGACCATTGCCATGTTGCAGCGGCGGGCGAAATCGCCCTTCTCGTCGAACACGTAAGCAACGCCGCCCGACATGCCGGCTGCGAAGTTGCGGCCGGTTTCGCCGAGTACGACGACGACACCGCCGGTCATGTATTCGCAGCCATGGTCGCCCACGCCCTCGACAACGGCGACGGCGCCGGAGTTGCGCACCGCGAAACGCTCGCCGGCCACGCCACGGAAGTAGCATTCGCCTTCGGTCGCGCCGTAGAGCACGGTGTTGCCGACAATGATCGAATGTTCGGCGAGGATCTGCGAGTTCTCCGGCGGACGGATGATGATACGGCCGCCCGATAGGCCCTTGCCGACATAGTCGTTGCCGTCACCGATGAGGTTGAAGGTGATGCCTCGCGCCAGGAACGCGCCGAACGACTGGCCGGCGGTGCCCCTCAGCGTGACGCTGATCGTATCGTCCTTCAAACCACGGGCACCGTAACGCTTGGCGACCGCGCCCGACAGCATCGCACCGGCCGAACGGTCGACATTCTTGATGCCGACTTCGAAGGCAACCGTCGTCTTGCTGGCAAGAGCCGGCTCGGCCTGCTCGATCAGCTTGCGGTCGAGAATGTCGTCGATCGGGTGCTTCTGCAGGGACGTCCAGTAGGTCGCATCCTTTGGCGCATCGACCTTGTGGAAGATGCGGCTGAAATCGAGCCCCCTGGCCTTCCAATGGGCCAGCATGTCGTCCTTCTCCAGCAGCTCCGAAGCGCCGATGATGTCGTCCAGCTTGGCAAAGCCGAGCGAGGCGAGGATTTCGCGCACTTCCTGGGCGACGAAGAAGAAGTAGTTGATGACGTGCTCGGGCGTGCCCTTGAAGCGCTTGCGCAAAACAGGGTCCTGCGTCGCGACACCCACCGGACAGGTGTTGAGGTGGCACTTGCGCATCATGATGCAGCCGGCCGCGATCAGCGGTGCGGTGGCAAAGCCGAACTCGTCCGCACCCAGCAGCGCGCCGATGATGACGTCGCGCCCGGTCTTCAGACCACCATCCACCTGCAGGGCGATGCGCGAGCGCAGCCCGTTCAGCACCAGCGTCTGCTGTGTCTCAGCAAGGCCAATTTCCCAAGGCGAACCGGCATGCTTCAGCGAGGTCAACGGCGAAGCGCCGGTGCCGCCGTCGAAGCCCGAAACGGTGATGTGATCGGCGCGCGCCTTGGCAACACCGGCAGCAACCGTGCCGACGCCGACTTCCGAGACAAGCTTGACCGAGACATCAGCGGTCGGGTTGACGTTCTTCAGATCGAAGATCAGCTGCGCCAGGTCTTCGATCGAATAGATGTCGTGATGCGGCGGCGGCGAGATCAGGCCGACGCCCGGCGTCGAATGTCTAGTTTTGGCGACGGTGGCATCGACCTTGTGGCCGGGCAACTGACCGCCTTCGCCGGGCTTGGCACCCTGCGCGACCTTGATCTGCAGCACGTCGGCATTGACCAGATATTCCGTCGTGACGCCGAAGCGGCCGGACGCGATCTGCTTGATAGCCGAACGTTCCGGGTTCGCCGAGCCGTCAAAGAGCGGCAGATAGCGATCGGACTCCTCGCCGCCTTCACCGGTGTTCGACTTGCCGCCAATCCGGTTCATGGCTATCGCCAGCGTGGTATGCGCCTCGCGGCTGATCGAGCCGAAGGACATGGCGCCCGTCGAGAAGCGCTTGACGATATCGACAGCCGGCTCGACCTCGTCGACCGAGATCGGCTTGCGGCCGAGCGCTTCCGCGCCCTTGATCTTGAACAGGCCACGGATGGTGTTCATCCTGAGCGCCGAGTCGTTGACCATATCCGCGAACTCGCGATAGCGGTCCTCGGCATTGCCGCGCACGGCATGCTGAAGGGCGGCCACCGCATCCGGCGTCCAGGCATGGCTTTCGCCGCGCATACGATAGGCATACTCGCCGCCGATCTCGAGCGTGCTCGCCAGGATCGGATCGGCACCGAAGGCCGAGGTATGACGGGCGACGGTTTCCTCGGCAATGGTCTCAAGGCCGATGCCTTCGATCATCGTCGCCGTGCCGAAGAAATACTTGTCGACCAGCTCTTCCTGCAGACCGACCGCGTCGAAGATCTGCGCGCCGCAATAGGATTGATAGGTCGAAATGCCCATCTTCGACATGACCTTGAGGATGCCTTTGCCGACCGCCTTGATATAGCGGTAGACGACTTCCGTGGCGTCGACTTCCTTCGGGAATTCGCCGCGCTGATGCATATCGAGCAGCGTGTCAAAGGCGAGATAGGGGTTGATCGCCTCGGCGCCATAGCCGGCGAGCAGGCAGAAATGATGCACTTCGCGCGGCTCGCCGGTTTCGACGACGAGACCGACCGAGGTGCGCAGGCCCTTGCGGATCAGGTGATGGTGCACGGCGGCCGTCGCCAGCAGCGCCGGGATCGCGATGCGGTCCGGCCCGATCTGGCGGTCGGACAGCACGATGATGTTGTAGCCGCCGCGAACGGCCGCTTCGGCGCGCTCACAGAGACGATCGAGCATTTCCGGCATGCCTTCGGCGCCGCGCTCGACATCATAGGTGAAGTCGAGCGTCTTGGTGTCGAAGCGGTCTTCCGTGTGGCCGATCGAGCGGATCTTTTCCAGATCGCCATTGGTCAGGATCGGCTGGCGCACTTCCAGGCGCTTGGCGTTGGCCATGCCGGTATGGTCGAGCAGGTTCGGGCGCGGGCCGATGAAGGAGACGAGGCTCATCACCAGCTCTTCGCGGATCGGGTCGATCGGCGGGTTGGTTACCTGCGCGAAGTTCTGCTTGAAGTAGGTGTAGAGCAGCTTCGGCTTGTCGGACATGGCCGAGATCGGCGTATCCGTGCCCATGGAGCCGATCGCTTCCTGCCCCGTCGTCGCCATCGGCGACATCAGGAGCTTGGTGTCCTCCAGCGTATAGCCGAAGGCCTGCTGGCGATCGAGCAGCGAGACGTCGCGGCGAAGCGCCCGCGGCTCCACCGGCTTCAGGTCTTCGAGGATCAGCTGGGTGCGCTTCAGCCAGCTCTGATAGGGATGCTTGGTGGCAAGCTCGGACTTCACCTCGTCGTCGGAGATGATCCGGCCCTTTTCCATATCGATCAGCAGCATCTTGCCCGGCTGCAGGCGCCACTTCTGGATGATCTTTTCTTCCTCGACCGGCAGAACGCCGGCTTCGGACGCCATGATGATGCGATCGTCGTTGGTGACGAGATAGCGGGCCGGACGCAGACCGTTACGGTCGAGCGTCGCGCCGATCTGCTTGCCATCGGTGAAGGCAACGGCGGCCGGACCGTCCCACGGCTCCATCAGGGCAGCGTGATACTCGTAGAACGCCTTGCGTTCGGCAGCCATCAGCTGGTTGCCGGCCCATGCCTCAGGGATGAGCATCATCATTGCATGCGCCATGGAATAGCCACCACGCACGAGGAATTCGAGCGCGTTGTCGAAGCAGGCGGTGTCCGACTGTCCTTCATAAGAGATCGGCCAGAGCTTGGAGATATCATCGCCGAACAGTGGCGAGGATACAGATGCCTGGCGGGCGGCCATCCAGTTGACGTTGCCGCGCAGCGTGTTGATTTCGCCGTTATGGGCGACCATACGGTAGGGATGCGCCAACTTCCACGACGGGAAGGTATTGGTCGAGAAACGCTGGTGCACAAGGGCAACCGCCGTCTCGAAACGCGGGTCGGCCAAGTCCTTATAGTAGGCACCGACCTGATAAGCGAGGAACATACCCTTGTAGACGATGGTCGAGCTCGACAGCGACACAGGATAGAAGCTGCTCTCTTCGCCTTCGTATTCCGCATAGATGCGGTTTGAGATCACCTTGCGCAGGGTGAAGAGGCGGCGCTCGAACTCGTCGTTCGTGCCGGCATCACGACCGGCGCCGATGAAGACCTGCACATGATGCGGCTCGGTGGCGGCAATATCAGCGGCCTTCGACAGCGAGGAATTGTCGACCGGCACGTCACGGAAGCCGATCAGAACCTGGCCTTCCTCGGTGACGACCTGCTTGATGGCGGTCTTGAAATGCTCGATCAGTGCCTCGTCGCGCGGCAGGAAGAAATGGCCAACGCCATATTCGCCCGCCTTCGGCAGGGTGATGCCCTGCAGAGCCATTTCCTCGCGGAAGAAACGATCCGGGATCTGCACGAGAATACCCGCGCCATCGCCCATCAGCGGATCTGCGCCGACGGCGCCGCGATGCGTCAGGTTTTCGAGGATGAACAGGCCGTCGCGTACGATTTGGTGCGACTTCTGGCCCTTCATATGCGCGACAAAGCCGACGCCGCAGGCATCATGCTCATTGCGCGGATCATAAAGGCCCTGCTTCGGTGGGATGCCGACAGCGGCACGTTTCGACGTATTGGCCGTGGCGGCAGCCTTGGCTGCGGCGATCTGGTCAAAAGTCATGGACGGCGTCCTGTTCGTCATCGTCTTCCCTCCGGTAAGGCCCGCGGCGCGGGCGATCCTTCGTCCCGCGTCGCCCCGTTACCCGGTCCGACGCGCGACAGCGCTGTTGCATTATGAAGATCCGGTCGCAGACCTGGCCCACGGTGGAGCCTGTCGTCAGCGTTCCGCGCCTTGCTATTCCACCGCCGCTCCGCCCTGTCGCCTTGAAGGCTTTAAAGGGCGTGCTCCCGGTAACTATAGCTCGAAATCCCAACATCGTCAGGACCCCTGGCGCATCTTCGGCCTCGGCGGCCAAAATAGGACAGCAACCCTGTCCTAATTCACCAGTTCTATGACAGAAAGCTTTTGCCTTCGCAAGAGCAAAAGGGCAAAATTTCATCAACGCGCGACGGAAGATTGCCGATGCTGCAAATTTCAAGCAAGAAAGTTTCGCTGCAGCGCATCATTTTGTTTGTTGATTGCTTAGATCAATTTCTGTGATGAGTCCTTCGGCAATGCACTCTTGATAGCCGGCACCATTGGATTAATGTCCGGCAGACCTTAACTACCTTTCCCGCAAACCTGTAGTCTCAGTTGGTGCCATCAATGTTTTTTGCTTCCGATAATTGGGCCGGCGCCCATTCCAAGATCGCCGAACGTCTGCTTGCCGAATCCGGCGGCTTCGCCTCGGCCTACGGCACCAGCGATCTCGACCAAAAGGTCGAGGCCAAGTTCGCCGAGATTTTCGAGCACGAAGTCTCCGTCTTCTTCGTCGCGACCGGCACCGCCGCCAATTCGCTGTCGCTCGCCAGCGTCCAGAAGCCGGGCGGCATCAGTTTCTGCCATACCGAGGCCCATGTCGCCGAAGACGAATGTGGTGCACCGGACTTCTTCGGCGGCGCAAGGCTCGCGACCGTTGAAGGCGCCCTCGGGAAGATCGATCCGAAGGCGCTCTCCACCAAGGTCGCCCGCTTCCCGCAGGATGCCATCCATCATGGCCGTGCCGCCGCCGTAACCATCACCCAGGCGACGGAAATCGGCACGGTCTATTCGCTCGCCGAGATCGATGCCATCGCCGCCATCAGCAAGGCGAACGGACTGCCGCTGCATATGGACGGCGCCCGCTTCGCCAATGCGCTGGTGGCGCTCGACGCCAGCCCGGCGGAGATGACCTGGAAGCGCGGCGTCAACATCCTCTCCTTCGGCGGCACCAAGAACGGCTGCTGGTGCGCCGAGGCGATCGTCTTCTTCAATCCGGAGCAGGCGAAGGAAATGCATTTCATCCGCAAGCGAGCCGCCCAGCTTTTCTCCAAGTCGCGCTTCATCGCCGCCCAGTTCGATGGTTATTTCCAGGACGGCCTCTGGCTCGACCTTGCCCGCCATTCAAACCGCATGGCCGACCGCCTGCGCGCCGGCATCGAGCAGGCACCCGACGCGCGCCTCGCCTGGCCGACCGCCTCGAACGAAGTCTTCGCGATCATCTCGAAATCGGCCGCCAAGACTGCCGAAGACAAGGGCGCCAAGTTCTATGAATGGCCGATCCCGGAATCGCAGCCAGACCTGGTGAATGAAAACGAAGCCCTGATCCGCCTCGTCACCAGCTTTGCAACGACTGAAGACGATGTCGCCGGCTTCCTCGGCTGCCTTGCTTGACGATTGAATAAAAAGAGCGCCGAACTGGCATTCGGCCAGCCGGCGCTCAGTCTGGCGACAAAAGCCTAGTTCTGATTCCGATGCGTGAGCATCGTGAAGTTCGATGCGCCGTCATAAGGGGGCGCATGATGAACGATCATCGTCATTGCCACTACGCAGGCTACAAGTCCGGAAATGAAGATGGCACCATAAATCATGGAGGCTGATACCCTCGCTTCAGCTCATTCACTGCAAAATACGATAGCAGCGTAAGCTGACTCGGACCTGAACCGCGTGCGCTTCCGAAGTGAGACACGCGAAAAGGGAAATGACAGCCGGCGAAGGAATATTAACAAATCCTTTATGCCTACTCACATGATCCGAAACGGCTTTCGCAATCGGTTCAAGACAAGCCCCGCGCGTCACATCGACCGCAATCCCCTCACCTTCGCCAGGATATCCTCCGACAGAGCGCTGACCAGCAGCTGATCCGCCCCTTTGCGCGGCACCAGCACGAATTCGACATCCTCCAGCGCCGGCAGCCAGCCCGGCGCGATTTCCGACAATCCCGCCGGCGCCATGCTGCGCGGCTGGACGAGGACGCCCATGCCGGCGCGCGCCGCCGCCGTCAATCCGCTGAGGCTGCCGCAGGTGCAGACGATGCGCCACGGCACCTGCTGGCGGCGCAGCGCTTCCAGCGCCACGGCTCTAGTAACGCTCGGTGCTGGAAAGGCGATCAGCGGCAGAGGCCCGGCGAGCGCCCGAATACGAGCCGGATCGCGCGCCAGCCAGACCAGCGGCTCGCGATAGACCAGCTTTCCCCTGACATCGCCAAGACGGCGCTTTGCAAGCACAAGGTCGAGATCGCCATTGTCCTGCATCTCATAAAGCGTGCCACTGAGGGCAACGGTCAGTTCGAAATCGACGGAGGGATGCGAGCGGACGAAATCCTCCAGCACATCAGGCAGCTGGCTGGTGACGAAATCCTCGGAAACGCCGAGCCGCAGACTGCCTCGCAGGCTATTGCCGGCAAAAAGCTGCTGCACCTCGCCTTCGATCGACAACATCTGCCGGGCATGCCCAAGCAGTGCCTCGCCATCCCCCGTCAACACCACCCGATGCGTGTCGCGCGCCAAGAGCCTGCGCCCCAGCGTGGTTTCCAGCCGCTGGATATGCTGGCTTACCGTGGACTGACCAAGACCGAGGCGCTCGGCGGCCAACGTAAAGCTGCCCATCTGCTCGACGGCGACGAAACTGCGCAATTGCGTGAGATCGAGCATCGCTTTTATCCTGAATTACGATAACTGTTATTCCTTGCATCGTGGATCACGATAGGTCTATCTGCAATGACTATTCTTACGGCTTATAAAATTGCGATTGGGGTTGGCACGATGCGCCGCTTTCTTCCAGACACCTTCACCATGCTGCTCGTCCTGACGGTCTTGACGGCTTCCTTTTTTCCCGTTCAGGGAGCGAGCGCTCACTATTTCAGTATCGCCACGAACTTCGCGATCGGCCTGCTGTTCTTTCTGCACGGCGCGCGCCTGTCACGCGATGTCGTCATTGCCGGCATGCTGCATTGGCGGCTGCACCTAGTCATCCTGCTGACCACCTTCGGCATCTTTCCGCTGCTGGTGCTGGCGATCGGCCAGGTCGTCCCGAACAGCATTCTGCCGGTATCGCTCTATACAGGCCTGCTGTTTCTGAGCGTGCTGCCCTCGACGGTACAATCGTCCATTGCCTTCACCTCGATCGCCGGCGGCAACGTTCCGGCCGCCATCTGCTCTGCCTCCGCCTCGAACATCTTCGGCATGTTCCTGACGCCGCTGCTCGTCGGCGTGCTGTTTTCGGTCGGCGGCCAGGGCGGCGGCTTTTCCTGGGACGTGCTGTGGCAGATCATGTTGCAGCTGCTCGCCCCCTTCATCGCCGGCCAGCTGTTGCAGCCGTGGATCGGCGACTGGATCCGCTCGAAGAAGAAGATCCTGATGCCGGTCGATCGCGGTTCGATCCTGATGGTCGTCTATTCAGCCTTCAGCGAGGCTGTCGTTGAGGGACTGTGGCACACCTTCTCTGTGCTCGACATCGCCACCGTCATCGTCGCCAACATGGTGCTGCTGGCCACGGTGCTCTGCATCACCATGTTCGGCAGCCGCGCGCTTGGCTTCTCCAAGGCCGATGAGATCACTATCACCTTCTGCGGCTCGAAAAAGTCGCTGGCAAGCGGCGTGCCGATGGCCAATGTCATCTTCGCCGGCCAGGGTATCGGCGCCATCGTCCTGCCGCTGATGCTGTTCCACCAGATCCAGCTGATGACCTGCGCCTTCCTTGCCCAGAAATATGCCGATGCGGCCAAGAGGCGGGAGACGGCCAAGGCGGAAACCGAGGCGAATGGAGCCACGAACGCAGCCTAGCCACATCCGATAGCATGAAAGACAAAGGCGGCGCCCCATCGGAGCGCCGCCTTATTTTTGATCTTGGGAGGATCTGTCCTCAGCCTGTCGGCTGACGACGGTTAGCTGATATGAGTTTCGATCGCCTTCGGAGCATCGACCGGCTCGGCGGCGATGGAGATGCGGCGGGGCTTCATGGTCTCCGGAATGTTGCGCAACAGATCGATATGCAGCAGACCATTCTTCAGAGAAGCCGCCTGAACCTCGACATGATCGGCGAGCTGGAAGCGACGCTCGAAGGCGCGCTTGGCAATACCGCGATAGAGATATTCGCTGGCCTCGGTCGGCTCTTCGCTCTTTTCACCCTTGACCTGCAGAACATGGGCGTGAGCCTCGATGCTCAGTTCTTTCTCATCAAAACCGGCAACGGCCATGGTGATGCGATAGGTGTTCTCACCGGTGCGCTCGATGTTGTAGGGCGGATAGGTCTGACCCTGATCCGGCTGCGCAAGGCTGTCGAGCATGGTGAAGAGACGGTCGAAACCGACAGTGGAACGGTAAAGGGGAGTAAAGTCTACGTGACGCATGGTGTCCTCCTGTGAGCGACGATTGCGATTTACGATGTGCCCCGCGACCCCGCTCTGGGCGGCCTCGGGACGGTTTTGCAGGCCCGTTTGGCACCCGCAGAATGGAAATGGTGATCGCATTTCAGGAGTTCAAGACCCCGATGGCCGGCCCCGGATTTCGGCGAAAAACCGCGTGAACCGCAGATGAACACCCGGTTCGGCACCCGTTCAGGCTGGCGGGGCTATCAATATAACCGTCGGATGCATCAAATACATCCGATGACTGAAGCATATCGTCCCTTCTTCTTCAGTCCTTACTCGGCCGGCTCAGCGGATCTCTCTATCTCCGCAAGCCGGCCTTTTTTATGCGATGCGGTGGCGATCGAGCCTACCGCAAAAGCTTCAACGATCCCGTCAGCGACTTCACCCATTTCGAGGGACCCACGAGCCCCAGGCCGTCGATCACCTCTTCCGACAGATCCCGGCCGGGGAATGTCGCCTCATAGTCCGCATAGGCGTGCAGCGACCGCGCGAAGGCCGGGAAAGGGACGATTGCCCGCTCGTCCGGCTGCGGCAAGGCCTTCAGCATCAGCGCCCGGATCGTATCCGCATCCGCCTGCAGGATCGGAACCGGCAGGTTGGAGCTGATATCGATGGCGCGATCGTCGCGATCGGCAAGCCGGCGGGCCGCAAGACCGGGAAATCTGGCGCCGAGACCAATGGCGATCGCGCCCGCCGTGTTGGCGATCAGGCCGAGCGGCAATTCCGGATTGATGACGATGGCGAGGCGGGTATCGGGAAGCATGGGAACCTGCGGCAAGAGTGAATTTGCACTGCAGGATATATCGCTCCCCGCGAATGATCCTGCCTTTCATTGTCTGAAAATCTCTAATTATGGTAGGATCTACCCAATTTTACTCTTCATGAGGTGAAGCATGCCCTTTCCGCTCGAACCTGTCGATATACGTATCCTCGGCGCCCTCCAGAACGATGGCCGCCTGACGAATCAGGCACTCTCCTCCGAGGTCGGGCTCTCGACCTCGCCCTGCTGGCGGCGGGTTCGGCAACTGGAGGAAAGTGGCGTCATCCAGAGCTATACGGCCGTTCTGGACCGGCGGCAGATCGGCCTCGGCGTTCTCGCCTTCATCCGAGTCAAGATCGACAGTCACAGCGAGGCGGAAGCGGAGGAATTCTCGCAGGACGTCCTGAAACTGAGCGAGGTCGTCGCCTGCTACAGCATCGCCGGAGACGCCGATTTCCTGCTGCAGGTCGTGGCCGCGGATCTCGACAGCTACGCCGACTTCGCCATGCGGGTGGTGCGCCGCCTACCGCGCATCAAGGAGATGCAGACAACATTCGTTCTGAAGGAAATCAAGCCTTTCAAGGGTTTTCCGCTGGATGTCGGACAGCGATAAGGGCCTAGGACGTGGAATACTAGGCACCGCATGGAGGTGGTCGCTCGTCACGCCGAGAAAAGCAAAATCTGTTGCAATTCCCCCAACGTCTCGCGCTACTCATGATCACTTTAAACGGCATAGTGTTCCGCGATTCCGAGGAATCGTCCGAAACAATTGAAATCTGATAGAAAAGTCAGCCATAAATCGCTTGTTTCACTGGTCAACATTTGGTTGCCGCGCATGTCCCGCAGGCCCTTTACGTTTGGACCGAAGACATCCTATTCTGGGAGAGTGGCTGCCCAGTCGGGGTATTGAATGTCGGCACTCCCTTTCTCGAAGATTTCCGCATCGCTGAACGCGCTGCTCGCCGCAGTCGGTCTATTGACGGTGGCTGCACTGACGACGCCTGATATAGCCGGACAGACCAGGCTCGTCTTGGAAGTGCTGCTCGCCAGTATCTGGGCCGCCTACGTTCTGCAATTGATCGAGACGCTGTTCATGCAGCGGTCGAGAGAGGCTCGTGGCAAGGCGCTGGAAACCACCGTCGACGTGCTTGCGGTTTTAGTCCCCGTGGCCGCATTGCTTTTCGTCCGCGGCCGCGACCAAAGCCTCTATTGTGCCATCTGGCTGCTGAAGCCGCTGCGCGGCTCGACCTTCTTCCGGCTGCTGGGCAGGGTGCTGACCAAAGAGGCACGCAACCTGATCGGCGTCACCTCGATCTTCGGCATCGTTCTGTTCGGCGCGGCACTCGCAGCCTATATCATCGAGCGCGACGTCCAGCCTGACAAGTTCGGCAGCATCCCCCAAGCGATGTGGTGGGCGGTGGTTACGCTGTCGACCACCGGCTATGGCGACGAGATTCCACAAAGCTTCGCCGGTCGCGTCCTTGCCGGGCTGGTCATGATGAGCGGAATCGGCATCTTTGCGCTATGGGCCGGCATCCTCGCCACCGGCTTCTACGAAGAAGTTCGCCGCCAGGACTTCGTGCGCAATTGGCAATTGGTTGCAGCAGTGCCGCTCTTCCAGAAGCTTGGTTCGGCCGCGCTCATCGAGATCGTGCGAGCGCTGAGACCTCGTGTCGTGCCGGCCGGTGGCATCATCTGCCGCAAGGGCGAGGCTGGCGATCAGATGTTCTTCATCGTCGAGGGCCGCGTCAGCGTCGCCACGCCGAACCCTGTGGAGCTCGGCACCGGCAGCTTCTTCGGCGAGATGGCACTGATCAGCGGCGAGCCCCGCTCAGCGACCGTCAGCGCCGCGACTGAAGTCTCGCTGTTGTCGCTCTATTCGTCGGATTTCCAGATGCTGTCCAGCAGCAGCCCGGAAATCGCCGACATCATCCGCAAAACCGCACTCGAACGACGCGGTGCGACACCAAAGACCTGATGAAGACGATGTTTTGAAGAAGGCCGTTTTGAAAGCGTCTTAGGTACCAGCGCTGCCATCGGAGGGGCCGATGGAAGAATATATCGGCATCGGATATTCGACCGCAAGGACCGCCAATAAACCTGTTGCAATTCCCCCTGCCTGCGCTATCCCCTTCAAAAGAACAACTCGCCAGCGAGGCGCGACATCGTCATGGATTCGATCCTCTATTCCACGCCAGACAATCCGGTGCCGGAAAACCGCATCGAGGGGTTTTTCGAGAGCTTTGACGGGCGCAAGCTGCGCTATGCCGTCTTCCGCAGCGAGCAGCCTGTCGCCAAGGGAACCGTGGTGCTGCTGCAGGGCCGCAACGAGTTCATCGAAAAATATCTGGAGACAATCCGCGATCTCACCGCCAAGGGCCTGTGGGTCGCGACCTTCGATTTGCGCGGCCAGGGCGGATCCGAGCGGCTGCTGAAGGATCCGCGGCGCGGGCATGTCCGCCATTTTTCCGATTACGAACGCGATCTCACCGTCTTCCTCGACAAGATCGTGCTGCCAGACACGCGCCTGCCCTTCTTCCTGCTGGCGCATTCGACCGGCGCGCTGATCGCGCTGTCGGCGGCACCCCGGCTTGCGAGCCGGATCGAGCGCATGGTGCTGCTCGCGCCCTTCGTCGGCCTCATGGGCCAGGGAGCTTCGCCCGGTCTCGTGCGCGCGCTCTCAAGCGCAGTCAGCGCGGTCGGTCTTGGCCGGATGCAATTCAGCAAGAAAAATCTGGAAAGGCCCTTCTCCGAAAACCTGCTGACAAGCGACGGGCGGCGCTACCGGCGCAACACTGAAATCGCCGCCGCCTACCCGCAGCTCGTTCTCGGCCCGCCGACGGCGCGCTGGCTGTCGGAAGCCTTCCGCACCATCGACCATGTCACCAGGCCCGAGCATCTGTTCTCGATCAGCATTCCGACCGTACTGATCGCACCGACCCGCGACGGCATCGTGCCCTATACCGATCAGGAGCGGCTGGCGCGCTATTTCCGAGCAGCCCAGCTCGTACCAATTTATGGGTCCAAGCATGAAATCCTGCAGGAGCGGGATATTTACCGGAACGCGGCGCTTGCTGCCATCAACGCCTTCATTCCCGGCAGCGACGCCGAAACGAATACGCAGACGATGGAAGTCGAAAGCTAGCGCAATTCCAGGAAAAGTGCCTCGCGGTTTTCCGTCCGGCATTGCCTAAAGACAAGAGTTAGCGCGACAGGATGGCCCGCGCCTGTTCATAGACCGCGCGGCTACCGGCAGCGATGATGGAGCCGCCCATTTCCGGCCGGCCGCCGTCCCAGGTGGTGATGATGCCGCCCGCCTGCTCGATAACGGGGATAATGCCGCCGACATCATAGGGCTTCAGCGAATTTTCGATGACGAGGTCAATATGGCCGGCGGCAAGCAGCGCATAGGCGTAGCAATCCGTGCCGTAGCGGAAGAGCCGCACCTGGCTCTCGATCTCGCGATATTTCGCCATCTCCTCGCCAACGAAAAGATGCGGCGAGGTGGTGAAGAGGATCGCCTTCGACAGGCTGCCGCAATCGCGCACCTGCAGCCGCTTTTCGCCATCCGGACCGGAATAGCTCGAGACATTGCCATCGGCAAAATAGCGCTCGCCGGTAAACGGCTGGTCGATCATGCCCATAATGGCGCGGCCATTCTTCTGCAGGCCGATCAGCGTCCCCCAGACCGGCACGCCGGAAATGAAGGCGCGCGTACCGTCGATCGGGTCGATTACCCAGACATGTTCGCGGTCGAGACCGACACTGCCGTGCTCCTCGCCCAGAATGCCGTGATCGGGAAACTCCGCCTCGATCAGCGTCCGGATCGCCACCTCAGCGGCCCGGTCGCCCTCGGTTACCGGATCGAAGCCCTGCGCTTCCTTGTTGACCACATCGACGCCGGCACGAAAGCGCGGCAAGGTTTCGGCCTTGGCCGCTTCGGCCAGACGATAGAAGAACGAGCGATCAGGAAGCATGGTCGATCCGGATAAATGACGGGGCGGGCGAAGTCATAGCGCATAAAGATCGGGAAGCAAACCGAATGCCGATGCAAGAGGCGGAATGCTCGCGGATCAAGCAGAAATTCCTAAATTGCCTAAATATCTTGCACTGCAATATTATGCTTGACATTTGTGCAACGCGGTAGCATCATCTCTCTACAGTCTTCTGACTGTAAATACCCTCCTTGGGTGTTTCCTCCCTAGACTTAGCCGCGCCACAAGCGCGGTTCTTTTTTTGTCGAAGAGAGCCCCCGCGCCTGCGGAAATGAGCATCAAACACAAGCGCGACCATGCCGAGCCATCGCCATAGTGAGACGACTCGAGAGATTCTGTTAGCTCAGGAATATCCGGGATAGCCCCTCATATGAGGCATCGACATTTCGCTACGCTCTACTCCGCCGCCAGCGCCGGATCGCCTGCGTAGGATTCCACATGCTCGGCGATGCGCTTCATGAACAGGGTGATGGCTACGGCGACCTGATCGAAATCCGCGCGCTTCTCCAGTGTCGTTTCATCGACATAGAGCGAGCGGTTGACCTCGATCTGGAGGGCATGCAGCCCGCGGGAGGGGCGGCCGTAGTGCTCGGTGATGAAGCCACCGGCATAGGGCTTGTTGCGCACGGCGTTGAAGCCGAGCTCCTCGAGGATCTGCATGGCGGCGCGCGAAAGCTCCGCCGAGGCGCTGGTGCCATAACGGTCGCCAAGAATGAAATCCGGCCGCGCATTGCTGCCGGCGATACGGATATTGCCTGGCATGGAATGGCAGTCGACCAAAACGCCGAAACCGAACTGGACATGGGTGCGGGCAATCAGCCGCCGCAGGGTCGCATGATAGGGCTTGTAGATCGTATCGATACGCCTCAGCGCATCCTCGACCGGCACGCGCCGGGCATAGATTTCCATGTTTTCCGCGACGATTCGCGGGATCGTACCGAGGCCACCGGCAACCCGCAGCGAATTGATGTTGGCATAAGGCGGCAACGCTCCATCGAACATGCGTGGATCGAGCTCATAGGGCTCGCGATTAACGTCGATATAGGCGCGGGGGAAATTGGCGAGCAGCAACGGCGCGCCGAGATCGCTCGCCGCCGAAAACAACTCGTCGACATAGTGGTCTTCCGAGCGGCGGATGGCGATGCCCTGCAGGCGGGACTGGGCAATGAAATCGGGCGGATAGATACGGCCGCTATGGGGTGAACTATAGACAAAGGGAATTGTCTGGGAGACGGGCTCCAATACCTCGAAAATCTCGAAATTACGCATCTCTGCGGACATCAACATCTTTACCGTATCTACAACCTGTCGCAATATCCATGTTGCCAGCTGCACGCCCGCAAGTCCATACTAACTTTAGCAAAATGGCCTTAATCCAACGCCATGAAAGCGTCGGACCCAGAGGCCCGATCTCGTGTCCGCGCGAGACGGACTCCGAATGCAACCGCGCGGCAGCGAACGCGGATGATTATATCTCACCCAACCATTCACGGCTTGTTTACGGCCACCGGCTACCTTACACGCTGGACAAGTCCAACAAGACAACAGTTGATTAGCGAACAGATGATGACCCAGAAGATACTTCTTGCCGAAGATGACAACGACATGCGTCGCTTCCTTGTGAAAGCACTGGAAAAGGCCGGCTACAAGGTCTTGTCCTTTGACAACGGAGCAAGCGCCTATGACCGGCTGCGCGAAGAGCCCTTTTCGCTGCTCCTGACCGATATCGTCATGCCGGAAATGGACGGCATCGAGCTGGCGCGCCGCGCCACCGAGCTCGATCCCGACCTGAAAGTGATGTTCATCACCGGTTTTGCCGCCGTTGCGCTGAACCCTGATTCGAAGGCGCCGAAGGATGCGAAGGTACTTTCCAAGCCCTTCCACCTGCGCGAACTCGTCGACGAAGTGAACAAACTCCTTGCCGCATAAGGCTTGCGGCGCACAGCGTCATAAAATTGAAAAAAGCCTATTGACGGCTCCCAAGGTTTTATGATCTATGCGCCGCCATCGGATGGGCGTGTAGCTCAGCGGGAGAGCACTACGTTGACATCGTAGGGGTCACAGGTTCAATCCCTGTCACGCCCACCATCCTAATTTGCTGAAAAGCAAGGGTTTTCGGGAAACCGAGAGCCCTTTTTCATTTAGCGCCGGCTTGCCGGGCCACCCCTTTCTCTACGGCGAAAAGCACCTCTTCCAATTTGTGGAAAAGGCAGCCTGGCATGCCACGGTATCAGCGGTCCAGGAAGTGCTGGAACACCGCCGATGCGGGATAGGCGTAAGCGCCGCGATCCACGAAGCTGTGCCTGTACAGGCAATTTCTCAACGCCAGGATATATAGGGTGCTGTCCGGATCGGGCGATCCCCGACGCCAGGAATAGGCCTCCGGTTCGCAGCGGTTCAGCGCCCTGTCATATCTCTCCAGAAGTACAGGATCGCTGTCGGCGCGGATGCCGCCGTGGTATGACTGATAGTTCGAGGGTGCTTCGCCTGCGGAGACGCAAGCCAAGCTCAATAGAGCTCCCAACGCTAACATCATTCTCATCTGCTTTGACCTCTCGCTCATGGCGCCTCGAATGCTCGATCGCGCAACCTGAGAATAATGGTCTTTCCTTCAATATCCAATCACATGCTGATGTTCCGCATTCAAACCCACGACCGATGGACAGATCCGGATAATTTCCATGCGCGAATCGCTTGACTTCCGCCCGCGCTGTCACACTACTGTTACGTTAAGGCATTGATCGTACGGGAGGACGAGATGGCGGTCGTAAAGAAGCAGTTCTATAAAAACCACAAACCCAACGGTGATGAGTATCTGTTCCATCTCGCCCGAGACACCGACAGCGGCGAGGTCTTCATCATCCGCCAATCCGACTATCTCGTCGATGGCGGTGTTGAGAAGCAGATGACCCTTTATGAATTCCTGGCCGGCGGCGGCAATCGGCAGAATGCGCTTCTGCAATTGATCGGAACGCTCGTGCCGGAGTGATCCGGCGCTCCGCCCACAGTCGTATCTGAGCGCTGCGGGTTGACTGCCACATTTCGATCGGCAAACCTGTCCGGGCTTTAAAGGAGCCCGTAACATGCGATTCGCAGGCCTTGCCGTAGCTTTGACAGTCATGACCGTTGCCACAAGTGCCGGCGCGCAGAACTTTCCTGGCCCCGGCGTGGCCGTCATAGACGGCAAGTGCTCCAAGCTGATTGTCGGCAAGCTCGACGCATCCAAAGGCTGCACACCGCAGATCGCCAGCGTGACGGGACCGGACGGCTCCGTAACCTTTATTTTTTCGGCAGGCGGCAAGATGCTTGGCTTCCAGGGTGACGGGCGCGGGATCAAACCCGGCGCGACCAAGGGAACGATACAATTGCCGATCGAGGTCATCTCCACCGGCGCCGGCAACAAGATGGCCGGCCAGGTCGAGGCAAAAGGCGTCTGCACCTTCTCCAATCCCTATTCCGGCAAGCCTGTGGCGTTCCAATGCTCGGCGAAATCGACCGAACTGAGCTTTACCGGCAGCTTCCTCTCGAACGGCAAGCCGCCGCGTACCAAAAAATAGCCAATAGCTTCAAACCGGCCTAACGCATCCCAGTCAAGGAAGGGTGACCGAAAGCGCCCTTTCCGAACTTTAGTGGGGTCCGCCTTTTTTCTTGCCCCCGTGATTGGCATCGCCCGGCGCCTCGCGTGAAAGATCCGCGCCGCTGACATGGGCCGGTACGTGGACATCGTCATGCGTCGTTGGCTGCAATGTCAGATCGACATTGTGCGGTGGCAGCACCTGCGCCTGGCGCAGGGAGTTCGGACGCGCACGCTTCTGCCGTGCCGTCAGCTCCAGCCTTTGTTCCTTCGCCTTGGGATGAATGGGCGCCTTGGGATGAATGGGATGGGGGCTCATGGGAGGTTCTCCTTGTCCGCTGTTTTCTGTTCGGCAATGGACATAGCCGTGCCCACCTCGGAGCCAACGTCCCCTCCTCCGTTTGGTTCCGAAATTTCTGGATTATAGGAGGCAATAGCATCATGCCCCACACTCGCCCTTGACGTGCGCCGGAACATCACTAATTATCGGTAATGTTCCGCGCCTTCTGACATCGGCCGCGGACTGAATATGGTGCCGGGCCCCTCTGGCGAGAGTTTTTACGGCGCTCTCGCGATGTCGGTACCGCCTGCAGATGAGCCGGCGGATTTCTTTTCATGAATAGTTTGACCATGCCTTACCCGCATGCCGTCTTTGGCATGCGGCTGCGCCTTCGATCCGATTATCTTCCCTCCGTTTGCAGGGAGGTGCGCCCATGACGCGGTCCGCCTCCTCCAAATCCGTGCTCGGCTATTTCGGCTGGGCTTTTGCTGTTACAGCCGCCGGTCTCGCCCTCGGCGCGCTGCTGGGCTGGAATGCGACCGGCACGTTCAGTGGCCTCGCGACAGCCTTCTTCATCTGCTCGGTGCTGGCCGTGCTGGAGATTTCGCTCTCCTTCGACAACGCCATCGTCAATGCCAACAAGCTGAAGGAAATGACGCCGCTCTGGCAGCATCGCTTCCTGACCTGGGGCATCGTCATCGCCGTCTTCGGCATGCGTATCGTCTTCCCGCTGGCAATCGTCGCCATCGCGGCCTGGATCAATCCCTGGGAAGCGCTGAAGCTTGCGGCCGCCGAGCCGGAACAATATGCGCGGATCATGCATGACGCGCATCTGCCCATCGCCGCTTTCGGGGGCACCTTCCTGATGATGGTCGGTCTCACCTATTTCTTCAATCACGAGAAGGATGTGCATTGGATCGCCTTCGTGGAAAAGGCGATGGCGCGTTTCGCCACCATCAAAGGCATTGAGATCGCCTTCGTACTGATCCTCGTTCTCATCTTCTCCTCCCTGCTCGACGGCGAGGATTCGACGACATTCCTCCATGCCTCCATCTACGGTCTCCTGACCTTCCTGCTCGTGGAAGTCCTGGCCGGCTTTCTCGATGCCTCGCAGAAAACGATGAGCGCCGCCGCCAAAGGTGGCTTCGGCGCCTTCCTCTATCTCGAGGTTCTCGACGCCAGCTTCTCCTTCGACGGCGTCATCGGCGCCTTCGCGCTGACCCAGAACCTCTTCATCATCGCCATCGGCCTCGGCATCGGCGCCATGTATGTGCGCTCCATGACGATCATGCTGGTGGAAAAGGGCACGCTCGCGCACTATCGCTACCTGGAGCACGGCGCCTTCTACGCCATCCTGATCCTCTCGGTGATCATGTACGTCCAGACGCTCACCCACATTCCCGAGGTCATTACCGGCCTTGGCGGCGCCGCCCTGATCGGCATCTCGCTGTGGTCGTCGATCCGCTACAACAAGCGCAACGGCGTCGAGCATGGGTCAGCCCATGAAGAACCGGGCGACCGGGCCGAGGCGTAAAGGAGAATACATGACCGTTGCCGCCCCCCGATGGCGGCAACGGTCACCTCTCGTAGCAAGCGATCCGCCATACGGCTGCCTCCTTTTCGTCGAAACGTAAACTCTCCGATGAGAGTCTATTAGAACTTCCGCACTAAGATCGATGAAGTTCCCAGTCGACGGCAGATCGCAATGGCGATAAGAGTTGTCGAAGGAATGATGTCGACAATCTCATAGGTTGCAAACCTTCGCGTAACGCTTGAATAAGTGTCTAGGAGAGAGAAAGAATGGCAGCGAAAATCGTCCCGGTGATCATGGCCGGAGGCAAGGGAACACGGTTATGGCCGCTGTCTCGCGCCTCGGCGCCAAAGCAATTCATTCAGTTCATCGGCGACAGGACGCTCTTTCAGAACACGCTGGAGCGCGTTTCCGATCCCGAGCTTTATGAAGCGCCGATCGTGCTCACCAACGAAGAATTCCGCTTCCTCGTCGCCGAACAGGCACGCGAGCTCGACCTGAAGCTCGCCGCCGTGCTGCTGGAGCCGGTGGCTCGCAACACCGCCGCCGCCGTCGCCGCCGCCGCCGCGCTCGTCACCGAGCTTTTCGGCAAGGACGCGACCATGCACGTCCTCGGCTCCGACTACGAGATCGACGCCAACGCGACTTATTACGATTGCGTCCGCATCGCTCGCGACACAGCGTTGCAGGGCAAGCTCGTTACTTTCGGCATTGCACCGACTGAGCCGGCAACCGGCTATGGCTATATTGAAAGCGGCAAGGCACTGCCGACCGGCGCCCATGTCGTGAAGCGCTTCGTCGAAAAGCCGGCCCTCGAAAAGGCCCAGGAAATGATCACCGCCGGCGGGTTCTACTGGAACTCCGGCATGTTCATGTTCTCCGCCGCCCAGCTTCTGTCCGAAATCGGCGAATATGCACCCGAAGTCGAAAAAGCGGCCAGCAAGGCGGTCTCCAAGTCGAAGCGCGACCTCGATTTCACCCGCCTCGATGCCGACACCTTCGCAAAGAGCCCGGATATCTCCATCGACTATGCGCTGATGGAAAAGACGGCGAACGCAGCCGTCGTCCCCTCGCCCTTCACCTGGTCGGATCTCGGAAGCTGGGATTCGGTCTGGAAGGTCGGCAAGCAGGACGACAACGGTAACGTCGCAGCCGGCAGCACGACACTGATCAACACCAAGAACTCGCTCGTCATGACCCACGGCATCCATCTCGCCGTACAGGGTCTTGAGGACGTTGCAGTCATCGCCAGCGAAGACGCTGTCTATGTCGGCCATCTCAAGGACAGCCAGGAAGTCGGCAAGCTGGTCAAGCTTCTGGCAGGGCACAAGACGACGGCCAAGCTCACCGAGACGCATCCGACATCCTATCGCCCTTGGGGCGGCTATACCTCGGTGCTGAACGGAGAACGCTTCCAGGTGAAGCGCATCTTCGTGCTGCCCGGCAAGAAGCTGTCGCTGCAGAAGCATCACCACCGCTCCGAACACTGGATCGTCGTCAAGGGCACGGCTGAAGTGACGGTCGGCGAGAATGTGCAGATGTTGCGTGAGAACGAGTCGGTCTATATCCCGCTCGGCGAAGTGCACCGTCTGTCCAACCCCGGCAAGATCCTGCTGGAGCTGATCGAGGTGCAGACAGGCTCCTATCTCGGCGAAGACGACATCATCCGTCTGGTCGATGAATTCGGCAGAAGCTAGCGCATAACCCCTTAAATCGGAACCGATTTAAGGAAAGGATTATACGCCAATTCAAAGTGTTACTGCGCCGCGCGTGCGGTTGGACGCGCGGCGCAGTAATGTCTTAGACAGCAATGATTTCAAGGCGGCGGGCGAAAGCTCGCCGCTTTTGCTTTGGCATTGTGCAGGACGGCCCCGATTGACCGCCAAGACGCCTTGCATTCTCTCGCTGCATTGCACACACTGGCGACGGGAACAGCAATCGCCGCACAACGATGCGGGGCTAGGCAAAGAGACAATATGGCGATCAAAGCGAGCATCTATCATCTCACCCACTACAAATACGACAATCCGATCCGCCTTGGCCCCCAAGTCATCCGCCTGAAACCCGCCTCGCATTCCAAGACCCGCGTCCTCAGCCACTCCCTGAAGGTCACGCCCTCCAATCATTTCGTCAATCTGCAGCAGGACCCCTACGGCAATTATCTCGCCCGCTTCGTTTTCCCCGATCCGGTGACCGAATTGAAGATCGAGGTCGATCTCGTTGCCGACATGACGGTTTACAATCCCTTCGATTTCTTCGTCGAGGAAGAGGCCACCAAATGGCCTTTCGACTATCCCGAGACCCTTCGCGAGGATCTATCGATCTACATGAAGCCGGAGGCGCCGGGACCGCGCCTCGAAGCCTTCCTCGCCACACTCGACCACTCCGAGCAACAGCCGACCGTCGACATGATCGTCGGCGTCAATGCGCGGCTGCAGCAGGAAATCGGCTACGTCATCCGCCTGGAGACCGGCGTGCAAACGCCGGAAGAAACGCTGGAAAAGGCCAAGGGATCCTGTCGCGACTCCAGCTGGCTGCTCGTCCAGATCCTTCGTCACCTTGGCCTCGCCACCCGCTTCGTCTCCGGCTACCTCATCCAGCTCACGCCGGACCTGAAGGCGCTCGACGGCCCCTCGGGTACGGAGGTCGACTTCACCGACCTGCATGCCTGGGTGGAAGTCTATCTTCCCGGCGCCGGCTGGGTCGGCCTCGACCCGACGTCCGGCTTGCTCACCGGCGAGAGCCATATTCCGCTCGCCGCAACCCCGCATTACCGCAACGCCGCCCCGATCTCCGGCGGCTATTTCGGCGAAGCCAATACCGAATTCGACTTTGCGATGAAGGTCACCCGCGTCGCCGAGCATCCGCGCATCACCAAGCCCTTCTCCGACGAAAGCTGGGATGCACTAAACGCGCTCGGCGAAGAGGTCGACCGCGTCCTGCAAGCCGAAGACGTGCGCCTGACCATGGGCGGCGAGCCCACCTTCATCTCGATCGACGATTTTCAGTCGGAAGAATGGAATACCGCTGCTGTCGGCCCGACCAAGCGCGACCGAGCCGATCAGCTGATCCGCCGTCTGCGCGATCGCTTCGCGCCCGGCGGCTTCCTGCATTACGGACAGGGCAAATGGTATCCAGGCGAAAGCCTGCCGCGCTGGACCTTCTCGCTTTATTGGCGCAAGGACGGCAAGCCGGTCTGGCAGAACCCCGCCCTGATCGCTGAAGAGACGGCAAAGACCGGCGCAAGCGTGGACGACGCCGGAAAGCTTCTGAGCGCGATTGCCAAGGAACTGGCGATCGAGCCCGACATGGTGCTGCCGGCCTATGAGGATCCGGCCGAATGGATCATCAAGGAAGGCAGCCTGCCGGAAAATGTCGATCCGTCCAATTCGAAACTGAAGGATCCCGAGGAGCGCAGCCGCATCGCCCGTGTCTTCGAGCGCGGCCTGACAACGGCGACCGGCTATGTCCTCCCCGTGCAGGCCTGGAATGCACGCGCTTCAGCCACGCGCTGGGTGAGCGAGAAGTGGAGCACGCGCCGCGGCAAGATCTACCTCATGCCGGGCGACTCACCGATCGGCTACCGCCTGCCGCTTGGCACCCTGCCCTACGTGCCGCCGTCGCGGTATCCCTATATCCACACCGTCGACCCCTCCATCCCGCGCACGCCGCTGCCGGATGTCATTGTGCCCGCCGGCCGGGCGATGCCGGAGGCCTCGTTCCAGGTCGACGAAAGCGGGCAATCGCGCGTCGAACAGACGCTTGGCGATATCCGGGGTGCTGTCCGCACCGCCATCTCCGTCGAGCCGCGCGACGGCCGGCTCTGCGTCTTCATGCCGCCGACCGAAGGGATCGAACAGTATCTCGAACTCTTGGCCGCAGCCGAGAATGCAGCGGCGGAGCTCGGGCTGCCGGTGCATATCGAAGGCTATTCGCCACCGCAGGACGAGCGCATCAACGTCATCCGCGTCGCCCCCGATCCCGGCGTGATCGAGGTCAATATTCACCCGGCGTCGAACTGGCAGGACTGCGTCGATATTACCACCGCGGTCTATGAAGAAGCCCGGCTGACGCGCCTCGGCACCGACAAGTTCCTGATCGACGGCCGCCACACCGGCACCGGCGGCGGTAATCATGTCGTCGTCGGCGGCGCCAATCCGAACGACAGCCCGTTCCTACGCCGGCCGGACCTGCTGAAGAGCCTGGTGCTGCATTGGCAGCGCCATCCGGCGCTCTCCTATCTTTTCTCCGGCCTGTTCATCGGTCCGACCAGTCAGGCCCCGCGTTTCGACGAGGCGCGTCACGACAGCCTCTACGAGCTGGAAATTGCCATGGCTCAGGTGCCGGCGCCCGGCCAGGGCATCCCGCCGCTGCCCTGGCTCGTCGACCGCCTGTTCCGCAATCTTCTGACCGACGTCAGCGGCAACACCCACCGCTCGGAAATCTGCATCGACAAGCTGTTCTCCCCGGATGGACCGACAGGCCGCCTGGGCCTGGTGGAATTCCGTGGCTTCGAAATGCCGCCGAACGCCCGCATGAGCCTTGCCCAGCAATTGCTGGTCCGCGCCCTCATCGCCCGCTTCTGGCGCAACCCGATCGACGGCAGTTTCGTCCGCTGGGGTACGGCTCTGCATGACCGTTTCATGCTGCCGCATTATATCTGGCGGGATTTTCTCGATGTGCTCGCGGACCTGCGGCAAAACGGTTTCGACCTTCGTCCCGAGTGGTTCCAGGCCCAGCTCGAATTCCGCTTCCCCTTCTGCGGCGAAGTCGACTACGAGGGCAGCAAGCTGGAACTGCGCCAGGCGCTCGAGCCTTGGCATGTCATGGGCGAAGAAGGCGCGGTCGGCGGCACCGTCCGTTATGTCGATTCATCGGTGGAGCGGTTGCAGGTGCGGCTCGAAACCAACAATCCCGAGCGCTACACCGTTGCCTGCAACGGTCGCGGCATGCCGCTGACGCCGACGGGCGCCTCCGGCGTTTCGGTTGCCGGCGTCCGTTACAAGGCCTGGCATCCCGCTTCCGGCCTGCATCCGGTTCTGCCGATCAATACGCCGCTGACCTTCGACATTTATGATACATGGTCGAAACGTTCGGTCGGCGGCTGCATCTACCATGTTGCCCATCCGGGCGGCCGGAATTATGACACCTTCCCCGTCAATGGCAACGAGGCCGAAGCACGGCGCTTGGCGCGATTCGAGCCTTGGGGGCATACGGCGGGCGGTTATGCCCTGCAGGCGGAAACGGTGTCAGGCGAATTTCCGCTGACGCTTGATCTCAGGCGGCCGATAGGAGTTTGAAACAGGAATAAGCATGCGCAAAAAACCCGCGACGAAACGGCGTGACGAGGTAAGGGCTGGCATCGGCAACGATCCGGCCTTTGCCTATTCGGCCCTGCCTGGCGTCGCCGACGAGATGGTCGACAATACCGGTGCGGTGCGCCCGGTCTGGCAGAACCTGCTCGCAGCACTCAGCCGCATGCCGGAACAGGAACTGCTGGAGCGCTTCGCCCGCGCCGACCGCTACCTGCGCGACGCCGGCGTCTTCTACCGTGCCTATGGAGCAAAGGGCCTCAGCGAACGCAACTGGCCGATTTCGCACATTCCCGTGCTGATCGACGAGCGCGAATGGCAGACGCTGTCGGAAGGTCTTTGCCAGCGCGCCGACCTGCTCGAAGAGGTCATCGCCGATATCTATGGCGACAACCGGCTGGTGCAGGAAGGCCTGCTGCCGCCGGCGCTGGTGGGCGGCAATCCGGAATTCCTGCGGCCGCTCGCCGGCGTCAAGCCTGCCGGCGGGCACTATCTGCATTTCCTTGCCTTCGAGATCGGCCGCGGCCCTGACGGCAACTGGTGGGTGCTTGCCGACCGCGCCCAGGCGCCGTCGGGTGCCGGCTTTGCGCTGGAGACCCGCGTCGCCACCACCCGCGCCTTTTCCGACATCTACGCCGAAACCAAGGTGCATCGCCTCGCCTCCTTCTTCGGCGCTTTCCGCGATACGCTTCAGGGCGCAAAGCGCGGCGCGACGGATCGCATCGCCGTGCTGACGCCGGGGCCTGCCAACGAGACCTATTACGAACACGCTTATATCGCCCGCTATCTCGGCTTCATGCTGCTCGAGGGCGAGGATATCACCGTCGTCAACGATCAGCTGATGGTCCGCACGGTAGCGGGGCTGAGACCGATCAGCGTGCTCTGGCGCCGCCTCGATGCCTCCTATGCCGATCCGCTGGAACTCAACCAGCAATCCCATATCGGCACACCGGGCCTGGTCGAGGCGCTTAGGGCGCAAACCGTCACCATCGTCAACGCGCTCGGTTCCGGCATCCTCGAAACGCGCGCGCTGCTCGCCTTCATGCCCACCATCTGTCGGCATCTGCGCGGCGAGGACCTGAAGCTGCCGTCGATCGCGACCTGGTGGTGCGGACAGAAGGCCGAACGCGAGCATGTCGCCAAGCACATCGAAAAGATGGTGATCGGCCCGGCCTATTCCTGCATGCCCTTCTTCGATGACAGCGGCCAATCCGTGCTGGGTTCGACGCTACGCACCACCGCCAAGGAATCCATTGCTGACTGGCTGGCGAAGGACGGCCAGAAGCTGGTCGGCCAGGAGGTCGTCACGCTCTCGACGACACCCGCCTGGGTGAACGGCAAGCTACTGCCACGGCCGATGAGCCTGCGCGTCTTTGCCGCCCGCACAGAAAAAGGCTGGCAGATCATGCCCGGTGGCTTTGCCCGCATCGGCAGCGGTGACGATGTCGCCGCCATTGCCATGCAGGCCGGCGGTTCGGCCGCCGATGTCTGGATCGTCTCCGACAAGCCGGTGGCGCATCACACGCTGCTGCCGGCCGAGGAGACGTTTACCCGCAACATGCCCGGCAGCCTGCCGAGCCGCGCCGCCGACAATCTCTTCTGGCTCGGACGCTATATCGAACGCGCCGAAGGGGCTCTGCGCATCCTGCGTGCCTGGCACGCGCGCTTCGCCGAATCGGCCGATCCCACCCAGCCGCTACTCGCCGATGTCAGCGCCTATCTCGGGGCCGTCGACATCGACACCGAGGAGGCCGTGCCGGAAAGCCTGCTGCGCAACATCGACAGCGCCGTCTATTCCGCCAGCAACATCCGCGACCGCTTTTCTCCGGACGGCTGGCTGGCGCTGAACGATCTCGCCAAGACCGCCCGCCGCTTCAGGGAAACGGTCAAGCCCGGCGACGACGCCAGCCATGCCATGACGATCCTCCTGCGCAAGCTCGCGGGTTTTGCCGGTCTCGTGCATGAAAACATGTACCGCTTCACCGGCTGGCGCTTCCTGTCGCTCGGCCGCTACATCGAGCGCGGACTGCACATGACGCGCCTGCTCGGCCACATGTCTGGGCCGGAAGCGCCCGACGGCGCGCTCGACATGCTGCTCGAAATCGGCGACAGCGTCATGACCCATCGCCGCCGCTACAACGTCAACACGGCGCGGCTGACGGTGACCGACCTGCTGGCGCTCGATCCGCTCAACCCGCGCTCGATCCTGTTCCAGATGAACGAGATCCACCGCGAGGTGGAGCAATTGCCGAACGCCTTCGTCAACGGCCAGATGTCGCCCTTCTACCGCGAAGCCATGCGGCTGCATTCGGGCCTGGCCGTCATGACCCCGGAAACGATGAACGACGAGGTCTATCAGCGGTTGGAACGGGAGCTGGAACGGCTCTCCGACCTTCTGGCCCAGACCTATCTCGGATGATGTGATGCTTTACGACCTGTCGCTGCACATGGGCTATATCTACGACGTGCCAGCGAGCGGCGCGCGCCATATCATGCGCTTGATGCCGCTGTCGCTTGCCAACCGCCAGCGGCTGATTGCCGGCTCGCTGAAAATCTCGCCGCAGCCGGACGAACAATCGAATTTCACCGATTTCTTCCAGCATCCCACGACCTCGATCCTGGTGCGCAATCACCACGAAAAGCTGGATATCCGCATGCAGGCGCGCGTGCAGGTGGAGAGCCAGCCCGTCAGCGCCGACTTCTCGCCCGTGCTTGCCAAGCTGCCGGACGAGATCAGCGACTGCTGGACGGTCGATTCTTCCTCGCCACATCATTTTCTCGGAACCAGCCCACGCCTACCGGAAACACCCGAGATCGCCGACTATGCCCGGCAATGGGCAACGACCAAACTGACGGTGATGCAGATCGCCCATGCCATCTGTACCCAGATCCACAAGGATTTCGCTTACGACGCCAAGGCGACGACGGTGGATACCACACCGAAGGAGGCGTTCCGCCTGAAACGCGGCGTCTGTCAGGATTTCGTGCATGTGATGATCATCGCATTGCGCAGCCTCGGCATTCCCGCCGGCTATGTCAGCGGCTTCCTTCGCACCATTCCGCCACCCGGCAAGGAGCGGCTGGAAGGCGCCGACGCCATGCATGCCTGGGTGCGCGTCTGGTGCGGCGAAACAGCCGGCTGGATCGAGCTCGACCCGACCAACAATATCCCCGCCGGCACCGACCATATCGTCGTCGCCTATGGCCGCGACTATTCCGACGTCGCCCCCGTCATCGGCGTGCTGAAAAGCTATGGCAGCCAGAAGACCGTCCAGGCCGTGGATGTTATTCCACTAAAGCAGCATTAATTACGCGAGTCGCTAAAAGTCGAACGATCATCTAAACGGCGAGCTTAGATTTCTCGCCGATATTTGCCACCATTCTGAGGCTATTACTTCGTTGGGGCGAACGTGATGATCAATGGTTCGGGTAAATTTCGCAGTCTATTACAACTTATACACGATCGCGCGGGCAATTTCGGCATCCTGACCGCGATTGCCGTTCCGGTCGTGGCGGCGACGGCAGGCGTCGCTGTCGATGTCACCAACATGACCGTGTCCAACAGCCAGTTGCAGCAAGCGACCGATGCGGCCGCCCTTGCGACAGCGACGGCGCTTGCCAATGGTAACGCCACGACAAGCAATGCCCAGCAACTGGCGACCCAGTTCGTGACCGGGCAGATGTCGAACTATCTTGCCGGCGATACGAATACCGCCAATGCCTTGAAAGCCGGGACGACAGCCAACGTGACGTCAGCCACAAACTCGTCCGGCGGCACCAGCTACACGGTCGCCGTCAATGCCTCCTACGGCATGTCGGTCAACGGCATGAGCCAGTTGCTGGGTATAAAGACAATGCAGGTCTCTGCTTCGAGCACATCGACCAGTGGGAGCGCGGCAGCGGCCAAGCAAATCGCACTTTCCATGGAGATTGCGCTCGATAAATCCGGATCCATGCTGCTGAATACCGATGTTATCGATACGAGCCAGAAGAGCTGCATCCAATATTACACCGAAGGCAATTACCTCTACCAATATCCGAAGGCAAAAAGCCCCTGCTATATTAAGAAAATAGCAGCTCTAAAGACTGCGGTCGGCACGCTGCTCGATCAATTGGACAGCGCCGATCCCAAGTCGCAATATGTCCGTACGGCTGCCATTGCCTGGAGCAGCGAGGTCGACAGTTCCAGCGCTCTTGCCTGGGGAACAACAACAACGCGCTCCAATGTCATCAGCGGCCTGAACGCCAATGGCGGCACGGAGTCGAGCGCTCCAATGGCACTCGCCTATAAGAACGTTTCGGCATCGTCGGAAGCAACCGCCCAAGCGGCGAAGGGCAACACGACTTTTCAGAAGATCATCGTACTCATGACGGACGGCGAAAACAACGCGACCAGTTCCGACACAAAGACGTTGGCCACATGCAAGGCCGCTAAAGATGCCGGCGTTCTCATCTACTCCGTCGCCTTCATGGCACCAGAGCGTGGGCAAACTCTGCTGAAGAACTGCGCCTCAAGCCCCAGCAACTATTTCGATGCACAACAAATGTCCGATCTCATCGCTGCCTTCAAATCCATCGGCGCGCAGACATCGAAGCAAATCACCCTTCTGACCAAATAAAGTCCGCCACCAGACAAACCGGCTACCCCGGATAGACCACAAACGCAAAAGCCGCTCCGGAGCAATCCGGAGCGGCTTTTTCTACTCAATCAATCCGCCGATAAGAGCCGGAAAAACAACCGAAATCAAGTCTTTTCGCTGCCTGGGGAAGGCTGGCCGGCTATTTTCATCTCCGTCCGAATTCACCTGTTGCAACAACTTTACATCGGTGCGTAAACTGCTAGTTAGACGAGATGGCAATTTGGTTTAGACAGGCGTAACATCCTGAATATAAATCACAAATGGCGAGAGTTGATAGTATGAATAGCTTGACGAAGGCCAATCTTCCCGCCCCAGCTCCCCGCAGTTCCCGCCCTGAAATCCTCGCAGAGGAAATTATCGAGCGTCTGACCTATCGCATTGGCAAGGATGCGAAAGTCGCCAAGCCGCATGATTGGCTGACGGCGACCATCCTCGTCATCCGCGACCGCGTCATCGACAAATGGATGGAATCGACCCGCAGGGCCTACGAGACCGACGCCAAGCGCGTTTACTATCTCTCCCTCGAATTCCTCATCGGCCGCCTGATGCGCGATGCGGTCTCCAACCTCGGGCTGATGGAGGAGATCACCAATGCGCTCTCCTCGCTCGGCGTCGATGTCCGCGTCATCGCCGGCCTTGAGCCCGATGCGGCGCTCGGCAATGGCGGCCTTGGCCGTCTCGCCGCCTGTTTCATGGAATCGATGGCGACTGTCGAGGTCCCGGCCTACGGCTACGGTATTCGCTATGTCCACGGTCTCTTCCGCCAGCAGATGGCCGACGGCTGGCAGGTGGAGCTGCCGGAAACCTGGCTCGCCCACGGCAATCCCTGGGAATTCGAGCGCCGGGAAAGCGCCTATGAAATCGGCTTCGGCGGCGGCGTCGAAACCGTCGGCGGTCACGATGACCAGCCCCGCTATGTCTGGAAGCCGGCCGAGCGCGTCATCGCCGCCGCCTTCGACACGCCGGTGGTCGGTTGGCGCGGCAACCGCGTCAACACACTGCGCCTCTGGTCGGCCCAGCCGATCGACCCGATCCTGCTCGATGCCTTCAACGCCGGCGACCATATTGGCGCGCTTCGCGAAAGCAACAAGGCCGAAAGCCTGACCCGCGTCCTCTATCCGGCCGATGCGACGCCCGCCGGGCAGGAGCTGCGCTTGCGCCAGGAGTTCTTCTTCTCCTCGGCCTCGCTACAGGACATCCTGCGCCGCCATCTGCAACAGTATGACGACCTGAACAATCTGGCCGACAAGGTCGCCATCCAGCTCAACGACACCCATCCCGCCGTCTCCATCGCCGAAATGATGCGCCTGCTGGTCGACGTACACGGCATGGAATTCGAGCAGGCCTGGGATATTACCCGCGAGACCTTCGCCTACACCAACCACACGCTTCTGCCCGAAGCGCTGGAAAGCTGGCCGGTGCCGCTGTTCGAGCGGTTGCTGCCGCGGCACATGCAGATCATCTATACGATCAATGCCAAGATCCTGCTCGAGGCCCGCAAGACCCGCAATTTCAGCGACGGCGAAATCCGCTCGATCTCGCTGATCGACGAGAATGGTGACCGGCGCGTACGTATGGGCAATCTCGCCTTCGTCGGCTCGCACTCGATCAACGGCGTCTCGGCGCTGCACACCGACCTGATGAAGGTCACGGTATTTGCCGACCTGCACAAGCTCTATCCGGACCGCATCAACAACAAGACCAACGGCATCACGCCGCGCCGCTGGCTGATGCAGTGTAATCCGGGCCTCACCGGCCTCATCCGCGAAGCCATCGGCGACGAGTTCCTCGACGACGCCGAGAAGCTGAAGCCGCTCGACAAGTTCGCTCGCGACAGCGCCTTCCAGGAGAAGTTCGCCGCCATCAAGCGCGCCAACAAGGTGCAGCTTTCCAATCTGGTCGCGAGCCGCATGGGCATCAAGCTCGATCCCAATGCGATGTTCGACATCCAGATCAAGCGCATCCACGAATACAAGCGCCAGCTTCTGAACATCATCGAGACCGTGGCGCTCTACGACCAGATCCGCTCGCATCCGGAACTGGACTGGCAGCCGCGCGTAAAACTCTTCGCCGGCAAGGCGGCGCCGAGCTATCACAATGCCAAGCTGATCATCAAGCTGATCAATGACGTTGCCCGCGTCATCAACAATGACCCGTCGGTGCGTGGCTTGTTGAAGGTCGTCTTCGTGCCGAATTACAATGTCTCGCTCGCCGAAGTCATGGTTCCGGCCGCCGACCTCTCCGAGCAGATCTCAACCGCCGGCATGGAAGCATCTGGCACTGGCAACATGAAATTCGGCCTCAACGGCGCGCTGACCATCGGCACGCTGGATGGCGCCAATGTCGAGATGCGCGACAATGTCGGCGAGGACAATATCGTCATCTTCGGCCTGACGGCCGATGAAGTCGCCAATCTGCGCAGCGACGGCCACGATCCCCGCGCCGTCATCGCGCGGTCGCGCGAGCTGGCGCAGGCGCTCGATGCCATCGCCTCGGGTGTCTTCTCTCCAGATGACCGTACCCGCTATGCCGGCTTGATCGATGGCATCTACACCCACGACTGGTTCATGGTTGCGGCCGATTTCGATGCCTACGCCGCAGCCCAGCGCGAGGTTGATACCCTTTGGGCCATGCCCTCTGAGTGGTACACCAAGACGATCAACAACACCGCTCGCATGGGCTGGTTCTCCTCCGATCGGACGATCCGTCAATATGCCAAGGAAATCTGGAGAGCCGGATGAAGAAGCCGAAAAGACCCG